>CACCYQ010000005.1 GCA_902550285.1 uncultured Pelagibacteraceae bacterium
TTCTTTTTCTTTTTATTTGCTTTTTTCTTTTTATTCTTTTTCTTTTTATTTACTTTTTTCTCTTTAGTTTTCTTTTCTTTTATTACTTCTTTTGTCTCAATAGCTGGAGTTGTTTCAATCTCAGGAGTTTCTGGTTCTGCTATTTCTGGTTCTGCTATTTCAGTTTCTGTCGCTTCATCTGCTCCTTCAACTACATCTTCGCTTTCTATTTCCAGAGCTTCTGCATCAGACAGTTCTCCTCTCTCTTTAAGTAATACAATTCTTTTTTCTTTATCTTTTTTAAGGTTTTCTTTTATTATTGCTTTAATTTCTTCTTTTTCAAAACCTTGTGCTTTTAATTCTTTTCTAATTTTCTTTCTAAGAGCTTTCTTTTCTTCTTTTGATGCACCATCGAGTTTTGCAACTCTAAGTGCTTTCATTTTCTTTTTGAATTTTTTAAGTTGATTTTTTGAAATCTGTCTGGCTTTTGCAGGAGCTTTTCCAGCTTGCATACTTGTAAAGCTATTTGGCCTGTTTAATAAAGTTTTTCCAAATTTGTTTCCAACCTCAACTGCCCCAGGTCTTAAGCCTAATGTATTATTTTTTCCTGGTCCTATTAATAAAGTATCTGTTCTTTTTTTCGTAACTAGTGTTTGGAATTCAGTTCCTCTAGATCCTAGTGTTCCTTCTGGAACTTTAACAGTTAAGTTGTCAGGATTTTTTTTACTTATTAATCCTGAAATTACTTTCAAGCTTCCTTGCTTAACGCTGGCAACAATTTTACCATCATTGGTGCTTGGATCATAAATAAAAGTGTCCATTACTACTTCAGAATCTGATCCAATAGTAAAAGTTGATTGATCTAATAGTAATATTTGAGTACCTGAATCTGCGCCAGATAATATGGTTTCACCTAAATAAATTTTATCACCAGTTTTTAATTCTCTAGTTTGGGTTTTTACTGTTCCTGATATCGCTCCCAAAATTCCTATTAGTTGTTTTTCAACACTAATTTTTTCTGCTGCTTGTAGGTTAGAAACCATAAGCATAAAACCAACAACTAATGATAGAATTTTTTTCATATAAAAAAAATTATATACCAATTTTTACGTGCTTATAAAGTTTTTTTTGAACCATATTGGGCCCTTTTATGGGGTTTTTTAAATAATATTATTAGAGAATTGTTAATATCTTATTTATTTAGCTGAACGGACTTAGCAATTCCAAATGAGAAAGAATCTGAAATATAGTCGTAGTTTATTATATTTGCTTCAGAAAATAATTTTTCATACGAAATAGTAAGTTCTATACTATTAGTTGGGTCAAGTGCAGGAAAAATTTCACCTAAAGATTTGATCAACATTATATCAAAAGTATTTGTGTAGTCGGATCTAATTCTGTTTTCATCTATACTTGTATCCACATGATAGTAATCATTAAAGCTTAAAGCTTCACCTACTGATACATAAGCCCATGGAAAAGCAAAATTAAATCTATAACTAAAATCATATGTTGCGGTATCATTAGTTCCATCTACCGCTTCAGATACACTAAATCCTAAACCAGTTTCTGAAGAAACTATTTCATTAATTGCTATGCCGTAAGCAAGTGAAATACCGTGTCCAATTGCATTAGTGTTATGAGCTGTTGTATCGGATGAATTCATATTTCCTTTTGCATCAGAAAAACTATAACCATAACTAAAAGAATGTCGATCTACGGCAAAGGATCCAGATAAACCTGCCGCTAGCGAAAAACTGTCTGCATCTTCATCATAATCAACTTTACCAAATGAAATATTAGAACTTAAAGATTGGTTTTTAAACATTGTATCAAAGCCTAGATATAAACTATAGCTTTGAAAGTCGTCTGATGTTTCGTCATCTTGTCTAGACTCAGTGAAAGATGGAAGAATTGTTAATGAAGATTTTTCAGTTAAAGTTCTCACTGCAGTTAAGCCTAAAGTTCCAGTATATGTTCTATCTACTCTTGCTGAATTAAATTCTTCCATAGCATTAGAACTTAATTTCCTTCTTGATTTTGAAACAGAATTAACATTGTTATTTTGAATTCCTCCAAGATTAAAATCAGCAGCAATATACCATCGCTTAGGTGCGCCCCTTGCTTTCATTTCTTCTTCAATTTGATTGACTACTTCTAAATCTTCAGCAGTTACATCTTCATTATTTTTAATTTCTTCTATTACTGTTAAAGCTTTATTGGGCGAGTCAGCAGAAACAAGTACAGAAAGTAAGTAAAGTTTTATCTCAAGATTGTCTGGATATAACATGTTCAATCTTTCGAGGGTCGCAATAGTTTGCTTAAAATTTCCAACATCGCTCTGTTGTTTTGCGTATTTTAAATTTAAATCTAAATCGTTTGGATTTTGCAGTATCTGCATATAAGTTATATTTTTATCAGAAGAACCTGGAATTAAAGTTTCCTCCCCATTGATTGTAATTGATTTAGTTTTGGTATCTGCGGCTAATTTAATAGTTTCTTCAACTTTAGGTGCATCAACAATAGTATCTTTTTTTACGGTTTCTTTAATTTCTATTTTTTCCTCATTAAAACTAAAATCAGTATCAACAATTTTGGCAATAATTATTTCTTCTTTTTCTTTAAGTAATTTATCTTTATTGGGTATTTCTTCTACTTTAAGAGCAGCTTGTACTTTAGTATATTTATTTTTATTATTATTTTTTAGGAATTTTTCTTCAAAAATTTTAGAATTTAACTTGGGAACTTTGTATGATATATTTAAAAAATTATCACTATAAGCTCCTACTGGAATTGTTCGCATTGTTTCAGAAAATAAAGATATTAAAGCAACAACAAACAAAACTGGTAGTATTCCAGTTGATCTATTTGTCTTTTTTAAAGATTTTTTTCTTTTTATTCTTTTTCTCCCCTTTTTGTACATGAGAAGGAATAAAGCACGTTTTAAAAAAAAATGGAACTATATATAAATTAGATAATACCTCATTTTATTAGTTTTGCTTTTCCAAGCCCCATTTTGTGTCAATTTAATAGAAAATTATTGAGTATTTTATTAATGTTTAACTAACAATCATCATCATTTAAGATACCAGATTGAGTTAACCTTAATGTGCAGTCCCCAGCACCTTCGGCAACTATTTCAAAACCATTACCAACTGTTGCAATGCACATTAAAAATCCACCTTCAGCAGTTATAACGTTCTCACCTTTAGGATCACCTGCTGCATCTTCTCCTGCTGGGAAAAGTTCTTTTTCAATACTGTCAGAAGAGGCTTCTGTTGGATTGCATGTAGCAGCTGCGTGAGTTACGTGGTAACCTCCCATGCTTGATAAATATTCTGTTTGCATCAAAGCTATTTGCTGCATTACACTTTTTGCTGAACTTATTTTTGCTGAACCCACATAACCCTGATAGGCTACTATACCGACGCTAGCTAGAATTCCAACTATTGCGACAACTACTAAAAGCTCTATTAAAGTAAATCCAGAGCTTTTAGTAGCCATAATTTTTTTCAACTAAATAAAATTTAGTCACCAACAGTAAGCTCATTACCTACTGTAGTATCATCTGTTGCTACACAAGGTGTTTCAATACATGTTGCAACAAATACAACAGTTCCATCACCTGTCTTAGGAGCTATTAAAACTTTTCCTGAGTTAGCATAAGCGCCATCTGTTTCTGTAGCCGCTATAGTTTTTAATGCAGCCAAATTTGCTACTGCTTCATTAGTGGCAACTGCAGATGTTGTAGAAGAATAAGGATTTTTAATATCTGCTAGCGCTGTTACTGCTGCACCAGTTATAGTTGTACCTGTTCTAGTAAGACAATTAAAGTCAGTTGTTCCAGTTCCTTCGTTTTTTCCAAAAACTTTTGCAGCTCCCGCTACACACTTAGCGTCTTCAGCAACCAAGTACTTAACTACTGTTGCATGATTTGTCTTAGCTGAATTCTTTTTTGCTGCTGATGTATATCCTTGGTATGCAACAGTACCTACTGCAGCCAAAATACCAATAATTGCTACAACAACTAACAACTCAATTAGCGTAAAACCTTTATTGTTTTTCATTTTTTACCCTCGATTTTTAATTAATTAATTAAAGTATGTAATTCTTAATAATATTTTTAAATAAGTAAACTGTTTAATAGGCCTTAAAACAATAAAACCTATTATTTTTTGCCCATTATGGGTTTTGTATTCATAAATAATTGTGTTATCACTAAATCTTTATGACATACAAAGTTACAGAAGAAGGCAATATCAGTACTGTTTTTTTAAATGGTGAAATTGACATGGATGTTACTGACAAAGCAAAAGAGGTTATTCTACCAATCGTCGACTCTGGTAAAGAAGTTCACTTAAATTTAAAAGATGTACAGTATATGGACTCATCTGGAATTTCAGTTTTAATTGAAAGTCATCAAAGAGCATTAGAAAAAAATACAAAAGTAGTAATCAAAGAAGTAAGTAAATCTGTTTTAAAAGTAATTATGATGGCAAAACTTGAACAGATTCTTAACCTTGAATAATGAACCTATCAGAATCTAAAGATTTTCTTGTAAGTAGCTCAAGCTTAAAAGAGGTTAGAGTTTTTTCAAGAGATGTTTTTGAAAAAATAAATTTACCACAGGATCAAAAAGATGAGTTGGTTCTTGCAATTGCAGAGGCAGCACAAAACATTGTCAAACATGGATATAAAGGAGTAACTGAAACCACAGATAGAATGGAAATTAAAATTTCATTAAAAGATGGTGATTTAGAAATAGGTTTTTTTGATAAAGGAAAAGCAGTTGTTCCTGAAAATGTTCAACATAGAAAACTTGATGATATAAAGCCAGGTGGTTTAGGTACTTTCTTTATAAAACAAATTATGGATGCTGCTGTTTTTAAAAAAGATGAAAAAGGATGGGTTAATCATCTTATCTTAACTAAAAAGATTTAACCTATTAAAGCTCCAACATTAAATATTGGCGAATACATCGCGATCATTAATCCACCTATCATGATTCCCATAAAAACAATCATAATTGGTTCAATCAAACTAGACATATTATCTACAGTAGTATCAAATTCTTCTTCATAATACGAAGCGACAGAGCCAAACATTTCATCTAATTGACCAGTTTGTTCCCCAACTGAAATTAGTTGGCTAAATGTTGGAGGAAACAAAGGTTCTTTTAAAAATAGTTTTGTTAAAGTATCTCCAGAAAAAACTCCTTTTTTAACATTTTCTAAAGCTTCAGTTACAACGACATTATTACTAACAGACTTTGCAATCTCTAAGCTCTCTAAAAGATTTACACCCGCTGCACTAAGATTACCTAAAATTAAAGATATTCTTGCTAACAACGACTTTAAAATCATATCCCCAAATATAGGTAGTTTTAAAACTTGTTTATGCCATTTATATTGAACTGTGGCATTTTTAGTTGTTAAATATCTAAAAACAAAAACAAAACCAATAATTCCAAATAATAAAATCATTCCGCCAGTTCCTCTTAAAAAATCACTCATGGCCATAATAACTGCCGTTGGTTTAGGAAGAGCTATACCCATACCATCATACATTTTAGCAAATACTGGTACCACTTTTATCAACATAAATGCGCTCACAGTAATTGCTACTGAAAACATTATTCCTGGATACATTAATGCACTTTTAATTTTCTTTTTGATTTTTTCTTTTTTCTCAAGTGCGTCAACAATTTTCAATAAAAAGACATCTAGTTTACCGCTAGCCTCTCCGGCTTTAATTAAGTTTACGTAAACGTTGTCAAAATATTGTGGGTATTTATCAAAACATTTAGATAAAGTTACACCGCCCTCTAAACTTTTTCTAATATCTTCTATAATTTCTTTCATTCCAGGATTTTCAAGTTGGTCTCTTAACATGCTAAGAACTTCTAAAATTGGCAGACCTGCTTTTACCATTGTTGCAAATTGCTTTGAAAAGATAAGTATATCTTCTGTCTTTGGCTTCTTTTTTCCAGAAAAAAGTGAAGAAAGCCCACCACCTTTGCCCTTGGCTTTTGTCTTTTCATTACCTTTTTTTTTCTTAGATCTTGATAAATTTGTAATAATTACTTTTTGTTCTTTAAGCTTATGTGAAGCTTCGTCTTGGTTTAAAGCTTCAATATCACCCTCAACATACTTTCCCTCTGAAATGCCTTTGTATGTGAATAATTCCATTATTAATTAATTATGAAGATAAAACTCGCTCGTACTCTCTAAAATTAAGATCTCCATTTGCAATCATTCTTCTTCCCATATCTTGCATGGTTTGAAAACCCTCTTTTATTGCAATTTCTTTTAATTCAGGAGTGGTAGCTTGTCTAAGTATGGCTTCTTTAATTGGTTTAGTAACTACTAAAATTTCATAAATACCTTGTCGTCCTTTGTAACCTGTGTCTTTACATTTTGGACAACCTTTTCCTTTAATTGCTTTTACTCTTGATGCTTTTTCTGGAGTAAAACCTAAATCAGTTAAAACTTTTGGATTAACATCTTCATCTGGCACTCTACATTCTTTGCAATTTCTTCTTGCAAGTCTTTGTGCTAAAACCATCTGGGTTGCAGCACTAATTAAGTAATCTGGTGTTCCCATGTTTTGTAACCTGGTAATTGTACTTGGCGCATCATTTGTGTGAAGTGTACTAAATACTAAGTGTCCAGTAAGTGCAGCTTTTAATCCAATATCAACTGTTTCCTTATCCCTCATCTCTCCTACTAAAATTATTTCTGGGTCTTGACGAAGAAAAGATCTTAGCGCTGCAGAAAAACTTAGTCCTATATCATCTTTAATTTGAACTTGTCCTACTCCATCCAGTTCATACTCAACAGGATCTTCTGCTGTTAAAATATTTAAATGTGGTTTGCTTACTTCTTTAAGAATACTATATAAGGTTGTTGACTTTCCTGAACCTGTTGGTCCAGTAACAAGAATTAATCCTTGGGTGCTATGAATTGCTTTTCTTAAGTTTTTTAAATCTGCATCTTCAAAATTTAGCTGTTCTAAAGTTATATCTCCTGCGTCTTTATTTAAAACCCGCATTACAATTCTTTCATTGCTGGCAGTTGGCAAAATAGACAATCGTAAATCGACAACTTTACCATCTATTTTAAAATTTATTGCACCATCTTGTGGCAATCTTCTTTCTGCAATATCTAACTTACCCATAATTTTAAAACGAGTAACTACTGCACCATAATTATCATGAAGGAATTTTCTATACTGTTCTTGTTCTTGCAACATACCATCTAGACGATAACGAACTCTTGAAGAAAATCTGTATGGTTCAATATGGATATCACTTACGCCTGATTTAATTGCATCAGCTACAACGGCTGTACTAAATTTTATAACTTCTGACTCATTTTCTAGTGCCTCAATATCTTCTTCTGGTGGTTTCTCAAGAACTTCGCCTGCTTCTCCTAAATCGCTATCAAAAGTTTTTGTTTTTTCTTTTGCTACATTTTCTTCTCTAATTTTTGCAGCAGTTACATCTCCGCTTTCACTCAATAACTTTTCAATAAAATCAGAAATTTGAGAAACTTTTGCTGCATGTAATTCAATATTTTTTTTTGTAATTGCTTTTAAGTTTCTCATTAGACCAAGTTTTGAACTATCTGAAATTGCAATATGAAGTGTTTTGCCATCTACCTTAAAAGGAGCAACAAAATTCATATTTATATAATTTGAAGGAAGTACTGTTTTTATTTCATCGCTAATTTGGGCTTTTGTTAAATCAACAACTTCAAGATTTTGTTCCTTAACCAAAACATCTAAAATTTTATTTTCATCAGTTAACTTAAGCTCAAAGACAGCATCTATCTGAGACTTTTTACCTTCGCTGCTTAACTTCTTTATATTGGGTAAATCTTTTCCTGATATAATGTCATGATCAATCAAGACATTAATTAAATTTATTTCACTTTCCCTACTAATTTTAAGCATTATAAAATCCTTGGTGCAATAAACACTAATAGTTCATTAAGTGTATCCGAATTTTGTGTTCCTTCAAAGAGTTTTCCTATAATAGGTAATTTGCTTGCTCCGGGCACCCCTTGTCTTGAATCACTTATTGCGTTCTTTTTAATACCACCAATAACTACTATATCTCCATCTGCTATTAAAAGCTTAGTGTTTATTTCCATTTTATTAATTCCAACTGCTCCAGGATTTGTCCTGTCTGGTGTATCATTGTTAACCTGAACTTGTAAAAGCACGTTGCCATCACCAATAATGCTTGGCGTAACTGTAAGTTTTAGAGCTGCGTCCTTAAATGTAGGAGGACTATCTCCACTACCTGCAACAGGAATTTGTACACCTTGAGTAATAGAAGCTACTTGATTATCTAAAGTAAATAATTTTGGATTAGAAATTGTTTTTCCAAGGCCTTCTGACTCTAATGCCTCTAATTGAACTTTTAATACTGCAGAACCTGTTTTTCTTAACACTCCTATACCACTAGTTGCTCCAACAGCATTAAAACTATACAAGCTGTCTGCTGCTCCGCTACCCGCTCCACTTATTGGTGCAGTGTTTGCTGAAATACTTGCATTAGATCCAGTAGCAGCACCAACTGAACTTCCACCAACTGTACCGCCTGCTCTAGTTCCTCTTCTTGTGTATGCACCACCAAGTTTACTTCCTAATGCTTTTTCAAATGTAGAAGATGCTTCAACTATAAATGCTTCGATTAAAACTTGTTTAGTTCTAACATCAATCTCTCTAATAACTTTATCTACAACGTCTAAATCTTTTTCTTTTCCTCTGACAATTACAGATCTTGTTGTTTTTTCTTCTGTAACTTGTATCGGTGAAAATGCTGAACCTTCTCCAACTGCAGTAAATAACTCTGTAATCGTAGCTTTTGCTTCACTTGGTGTAATATAATATAATCTAAATATTTCTGAAACAATAGGTTCAACTGAGTTTTCAAGCTCCACTTTTTTTCTAACTGCTGTTGCTCTTGCAGATTTATAACTTTCCTGAGAAGTTAATGTTGAAGGAGAGTGCACTCTTATAATATTACTTCGAACATCAATATCTGCTGCAAAATTTTTCATATCCAATAAAGCATTAAATGCTTTATCCCATGGCACATCTGAAAGTTCCGCTGTTATTGATCCTGCAACTTCTTCACCTACTAAGATATTAACATCTCCTACTTTTGCCATTAAACCCATTGCTTCTCTATAATCTAGGTTTTGAAATTTAAATGTAACTTTTTGTTTTAGAAGCATATATTCTTCAGGTATCAACAAATAATTTTTTTCTTTAACCGATGAAATTTGTTTTCTCTTTTTTAATTTTTTAACATCACCTTCTATTGGCGTTGGTCCCATTTCAGCACTTTTATCAAGTTCTTTTTTTCCTAAAGCTTTTACGTCTTGTTTAATTAATGGAGTGTTGTGCTTAAATACTTTTTTTGTTTTTTTTCCAACTTTAAGTGTTTCACAACCACTTAATAAGAAAACCAATAAAGGAAGGAGTGCTAATAATTTAAAATTTTTAAATTTCATTAAAATGGATCCGAAGTTTCTTTAATTTGATTTTTAAAATTAATATGTAAGTAAGAGTCAATTCCTTTTTCAAAAACAGCTTTTTCAGGTTGTAAAGCAATAAGTTTAATTCCGGGACTTAACTCTTCATTCATTTGTAATGTAATAATTTCTCCTGATGAATTTATTAATGAAACATAACTTTCATATTCTCCTGTCATTATGCCAATAAGTTTAAAATTATATAAGCTTGCTTTTTTTACATCTTCACTAGATCCAGAAACTAAAGATACTGAAGCTCCACCTTGTCCCAAAGATTCATCTCCTGCAAATGGATCATTAAGTGGCAACGGCTCTTCAGGTGTAGCCTTAGCTTTATCAGCTTGATCTAACTTAACTTTTTGATTTATTTCTTTTGCTTTTTCTAAAATTTCTTTTTCAGTAGTGTCATGGTTATCACCAAAAACATTACTTGCTAATAATAACGATATAAAAATCAATGTTATTACTTTAAAAAAATTCATCTGTAAGCCCCACTATAGTTAAAATTCCTGTAACTCTTATCGCTCCAGTTGAATCTCCTTGTATCACTGAGATAGACTCTTTGTCAAAGTTTAACATCTTATTAGATAGCGATAATGCTCTTTTAAACTTTATATAACCTAAAAAATTTCCATTTATCTCAAAAGTGACGGGTATCGTATAATAGGCAACATCTTTCTTTTTAGTTACTTTTTGGTTTTCTGCTTTTTTGCCTGATGCTTTAGCTAATGCGGCAGCTTTGCTAACTTGTTTGATATCCTTTTTTTCAATTTTAGAAATAACCAATCCATTTATTCCAGCATAATAGCTTAATGTTTCGTATAAACCTTCAACCTCGGCTCTTGAATGAAATAAGGTAGAATAATTTTCATACCTAGGTGTAAGTTTTTTAATTTTTGCTTTTTTCGCATTTATACCATTGATGAATTGAGTGGTCTCTTCCTCCATCTTGTTCATCTCTGATAACTTTAATTTCTTTTTATTAACAATGGGATTCAAAATTGCATAATATATAATTAAAAAAAATAATACTGCTCCTACGGATATTCCAATTTTAATTAAAGTTTTTTTGTCCGCATATTGCAAAATTAAGGGTTTTAAATCTTCAATTTTTAAATTTTTTAAATCCATTTTTATCCTTTTGTATTAGGGTCTATTTTTACAAAAACCCTAAAACCTTTCATTGATACTGTTCCTGATTTATATGTTGGTAGTTTCATAGAAGATAAAGAAGCTTGTGCGATTAAATTTTGCTTTCCTAGGTTTTCAATAAATTTTAATATGTCTTGATCGCTTGCTGCAATTCCCTGAATAACAACATTTCTTTTCCCATTATAATCTACTTTGTTAAACTTTACTCTTTTTGGAACACTAGATGCTATTTGTGCTAGTATCCTATAACTAAGATCTTTATTAGATGTTAGGCTATTACTTAGTTTTAAGGCTGTAGTTATTATTTTTAATTCTTTACTTATTTTTTGGTCTTCTTTGGTTTTTTGTGCGTGTACTAACTGTATTTGATCAAAGTTTTCCAATTGTTTATTATATGAATGAATATTCCAAAAAGATAAACCAAACAAAATCAAATACAATGCAGCTATTCCTCCAGCTACTCCTTTAAATGCAAAATTTGAAATTGCTTTCATTTTCTTTTTCTTAAACATTCCTTGTCTATCAGGAAGTAAGTTTATATTTTTTACTGCTGTGACAAATTTGTAATAACCAAATACATCAAGTTTTCTAAACGCAAGTCCAACTACTGTAGAAAGATATGATCTGTTAGGTATGTTTATTCTTTCTTCAATTTGCTGCGGAATTTTTAGACCATCGATAGGGTCAAAAGGAGTAAAACCAATATTTACTAAATTTTTTCTAAATTGCGATAAATAGTTGTCTAAATTATTTAGATCAGAAACGACTTTAATATTTCTTATTCTTTTTTCATATTTAGTTTCAAAATCTTGAACAGCTTGTTTTACTTGAGTAGTGTATCTTCTAACTAAACCTTCAATCTCTTCCTGATTTTGTGAATCAAATAATATTTTTCTATCCTGGCCTCTTAAAAAAATATCAGTAATTATTGGGTTATTATCATATAATATCATTAAATAATTTTCATCCAATCCAAACTCTAGTACAGCTGTTAAATTTGCATCTTCAGCCTTTTTTGAAATTTGGTTAATTTGGTCTACAGCAGATTTTAATGCAAAACATTTTACATCAATAATAACTGGATTAAGTCCACCTGATTTAATTATTGAAGTATAACTGTTTATATCTGAAAGTTTTGAAGCAACGAATAATATATCCATAGTGTTGTCTTTTTGGTTTCTATTTATCACTTGGTGAAATATAGAATAGTCATCAAGATTATCTGTTAATTGAACTAAGTTTTCCCAAAGAGAATTTGTTTCAATTGCTTTTTGTAACTCTTCTTCTTTCATCAAAGGAGCTGTTACCACTCTTATAATTGCACTAGTTACTGGAATTGCGATTGCAGCATTTGGTGTTTTAATTTTTGCTTTTTGCAAAGCAACTGATAACTCTCCTCCTAATCTTTCTGCATTATCCAATACTGTTGCATCTACAGGCAAATCTACTTTGTGTATAAAAAAGTTTTCTAAAACCCATTGGTTTGCTTTGTTGCTTGAAATTTGTGACAATCTTATTTCTTTGTTTGTAATTTCTACTCCTACAATTTCTTCTCCTTGTGCAGTTGATTTTCCTAATCTTGATTTAAAAAACCCTTCTAGCTTACCTTTAAAATCAATTTTGCCTTTTGCAGATATGTTTGCTGCTTTATCTCCACCGCCAAATGACGGTTTTTTAAATTTAAAAGCTTTTAGTTTATTGAGCATTCCACCCATTACATTTTTTGGCTCTTCAGTTTTAGTTTCTTCTATTGGTGCGGTTACCGTTTTTACTGCAACTGCTTCAGATGTTTTTTCAATAGGAGACGCTTCTGCTACTGGAGGAGTCGAAGTAACCGGAGGTGTAACTTGTTCTTGTGAAGCAGACGATTGTTCACTTGTGCTAACTTGAGTGTCTTCTGGTACTGTTTCCTCTTTTCCTTTGTTCGACTGAACATCATCAAACCATTTTTCTAAAATAGGTATTGCTTCTTCAAGATTAGGTGTTCCTGATGAAGAAATTTTTTGTTTTCCATCAATATAAAGTCTTCCTACCCAATTTTTTGATTTTAATTCACCTTTATACTTATCCTGCCTTACATATATGTGTAATCTTCCATCTTTTTTATGAATTACCTCGTGTTCTTTCTTATCTTCTGTTTTAGTTTCCAAATTTTCAGAAGTTTCTGTACTGGGCTGTTCAGAAGATGTTGGAGCTACATCATTGGCTTGAATATTTTCACTTTCAGGTTGTTTTTCATCCTGACTTTGATTTTCTTGAGCATTGTCATCAACAGAAGTATCATCAGCAGGTGCATTTACACCCTCTGATTGATTTTCTTCTGTTTTAAACTCTTCCTCTTTATTTATATCTTTGTTATCTTCATCGCTCATAAGTATTTTTTTTTATTTCTCTAACACAAACTTACGAATCTCTAACACAAATTTTAAAAAAGTCTAACACAAAATCTATAGTTGTGTGCTCACATTGGGTCAAAATAAATAAAAATTGTAAAAAAGTCAATAAAATCAACACTTATTTCAATTTATTGAAATTGTAAAAAAAAAACAAAATAATTAAAATTTTTCTTAAACTCTAACACAAATAAGAAAAACTCTAACACAATTCAATTTTTAAATTTGTGTTAGAGTAAAAAAAAAAATAAAAAAATTAAAAAAGCTAATAAAATCAACGTTTTTCCATTTTTCAATTCAAAGTTTATTTTTTGTGTTAGAGTAATTATTTTTTGTGTTAGAGTATCTAATTAATGCTAAATTTATTTTTTATATAAATTTAATTTACAAATTTAGTTATTAAAATTTGAAAAAAACTATTGGTTGTACTGAAATTTTATAAATTTTTAACTATTTTTTTATAATTTTACAATTTTTAATAGAATTTTAAATAAAAAAACTTTTTTTACATAATTAAACATTTTTTACACTCATCATTAATAAAAAACCCAAAAAGAAAAATATTGAGATAGATAGCAGACCAACTCTTTGTGAAAACATATATGTCATGGTTCCAACTAGTAACGGTCCAGCAAAAGCAGTAATGCGGCCGGAGAAACTAAAAAGACCAAACCCTTTTCCTAAATCATTTGTTTCTAATAATTTTGTCATCATAACACGACTAGCGCTTTGTATTGATCCTATAAACAATGAAATTACCATAACGTTATAAAAAAATTCACTTTTTGTTTCAGCAATCATTGATCCATAAAAAACTGTTAAAGTTAATACAGCAATACAAACTAAAATAATATTTTTAGAAGAATATTTATCATTTAAATATCCTCCTATCATTACTCCGATGAATGCAACTATGTTAGCAACTATTGCAAGTTTTAATAATTCACCTGAAGTATAATTAAAAACTCCTGAAGCATAAACACCACCGCCAGCAATTAAAACTATTAGTGCATCGGAGTATATCATTCTTGCTAAAAGAAATTTACCTGTAGTAGTAAATTTATTTTTCCAAATAATTTCAATAATTTTTTTTGATGTTGGTGTTTCATCTACATTATCGTCATAAGAAATTTTATTTTTAAAATAATATATCATTGGTAATGAAAAAATTAAAAACCAAATTGCAACAATGAAAGGAATGAATCTTATATTTTCAAAATTACTTTTATCTAACCCGAAAGGAACTTGTTCTGGCAATACAAATAAATATAAAGAAATTAAAATCATTGGAACACATCCAATGTAACCTAATGCAAAACCAAAACCAGAAGTTTTTCCAATATTATTTTCATCAGAACATTTTTTTAATAAAGAATTATAAAAAATTGATGCGGCTTCATAAAAATAGTTTGAAATAAAAAAAATAAATAAAGTATATAAAATATAATTTGAATTTGGTTTTGCAAACCAAAACAAACAAGTTGTTATAATACAAAGTAAAGTAAATTTTTCTAAATAATTTACTTTACCTTTTGGTTTTTTGTCCGCCATTGCACCAAGGTACGGTCCTGATAATGCAATTGCAATTCCACAAGCACCTGCTGTCCACTGCCAATAAGCTGCACCTATTTGTGGATCACCTACTATTTGTTTTGCAAAGTACGCTGAAGTAATAAATGTAATTATAATAATGCTGTAGGCTGAGTTTGCCAAATCATATAACGCATAAAATAATTTATTCATTAAAGTTTATCCATTTCTAATAATTTTTGTAACGCACCACTATTTTTCCATTTTTTAATCAAAACACTAATGTCTGTAGTTGTTTGAGTAACAAACTCTTTATAAATTGATTTATAGCTTGGTCCTAATTTAATTCCCTCTGTTGAATTAAATTGTAAAATTCCTATCTTGCATAACTGTAATACTTTTCTTCTTACTGTTTCTCTAGGAAGCTGTAGAACTTCTGCAATACTTGCAAATGTTAATTTTCTGTTTTTATTATTCTCTCTTATATTTGATATTTCATATTCAACTTCTGAATAAGTTTTTGAGCCTGTTTTGTTTAGCTCATAAAGATTGTGGCTAACCACTACCTGAAGTATCACAAACGATTCTATATCCATTTTTAATGTGCTTCTTACTCTAGAATAAAAATCAATCACAAACATTATCCAATGATAAAGTCCTTTAGAAAAAATTGGCTCCCCTTTTGCAGTTTCATTTGAAATTTTTTCAAATGAAATCACTGTACTTGCATCACTCATTTTAGTTTTATTGCTACTCATTGTAGGTAAATTTTCCCCTGTATTAGTTACTCTACAACCTATATTAGGCAGAATCAACCTTTTACACCAATATAGGTTTTTAAACCATATTAGTAAAAAATTTATGAAAAATAATTAGTTTTTTTATTAATTTGGGTTTCCTTTTATATCTGTATTTAGCTCTTGATAAATTATCACAGTTATAGTTTGCAAATTATCTATCACTCTATCTATATCCCAGTCTAAATCAACATCATTACAATTTAATTCTTCATAAAAATAATATTTTGCGTTGCCCAGTGATGGATCCATTTCTTCAGTTATAATATTTAAAGTATCTGTTCTTTTTTCAACCGCAAAATTATATCTACAAACATTTGAAGCTGCCCAATATAGTATACTACTTATAACTATTGCAAAAAAAATCATAACTTTTGGTACGCCAAACATTTTATTTTCCGTCTATTACAACAACTGTTAAATCATCTTTCTGAATTTTTCCTGATTTAACTATGTCTTCAACAATAGCTTTAAGTCTTTCATTGTTTGGTGTTGATTGATATTTTTTAATATAGTTTTGAAAACCTTCTGCACCAAGCATTTCACCATTTGGATCTTTAATCTCTGTTATTCCATCTGTAAAAATATACATTGAGCTTTCTTTAAAAGGTATTGTTGTTTCTTTGTATTTTATTTTAGACATTATACCTAATGGTGGGCCTGCTTCAGAATAATTAGAAAATTTTCCATCTCTTGAATAAATTAATGGTGGTTCGTGTCCTGCGTTTGCAAGTAACAATTCTTTTTTGTTACTGTCATAAATCCCAATAAGCATTGTAACAAACATTCCGCGTGCAGCTGTTTCACATATTTCTGTATTTAATAAGTTTAATAGTTCTGCGGCAGAAAACATTGTTTTGCTTAAACATCTATAAAGACTAGAAGCTTTTGACATAAGTAATGATGATTTAATTCCTTTTCCTGATACGTCTGCAACTCCAAACCCAAATCTTCCATCGCCTAGGTCTGAAAAATTATAAAAGTCTCCAGACACTACCTTTGCTGGAATATTTATTCCTGAAATAGGAAAAGGATCTTTTTTATTTTGTGAAAGCAAAGTTTTTTGAATTTCACCAACTATTTCTATTTCTTTTTGCATTCTATTTTTATCAACAAGTTCTTTAGCCATTCGTGCATTTCTAATCGCTAGAGCAGCTGGTGCTGAAAGAGTTTCTAAAAGTTTTCTATCACTTTCTTCAAAAAGTTTATTTGTTGTTTTTTTATTTAAGCAGTGAATTACACCAATACATTCATTTGCTGCTATAAGAGGTGCGCATAAAACAGAGTATGTTGTAAAATTTGTTTTATTATCCAAATCAAAATAAAATTCGGCAATTTCTCTTACATCTTTTCTAACATCTCCCACCCTAATACATTTCTTTTGTAATACTGCCTTACCCATTACACCTTGGGTTAAAGGTATTTCATATTCATCTAAGTAAGCTTGATGCTTTGACGCTATGCATTGAAAAACTTGTTTTTTTTCTTCAATTAAAAAAATATTTGCTGCTTGAGCATTAATTCTTTTGATTATTACTTCTAAGGCATTTTGAAGTGTTTCGTTTAAATCAAGAGTTGTTGCTAAGTCTTGATTCATTTGAGTAATTATTTTTAAGTCTTGTATTCTTGAATCTTCTTTTACTGGTTCGGCTTTTTTTGATTTAAAAAACATTTTTTTATATTTCCATTTTATCTCTTTTTTGATACTTTCAACAAGGATGGAAGTTATAATATATTCGCCAAATTTTTATTTACATCTGCAAGACGCAGCTGTATTCATCCAATATTGCATAGATGGCATATTGCACATAGCATCTCACATAAAAATATAATCAGTGTTTTATTTCTTGGTATTCATTTTGGGAAGTATTTGGGGAAGTTTTTGTAATGTCTGTATATATCGACTTCCCAGCAATGAAAGTATGTTTAAAAGCAGATCATTCTGCCCCTCGTGCAAAAATCAAATAAATTGGTATGATAATATTCCATTTCTTTCATTTATATTTCTTAAAGGCAAATGTAGAAATTGTAGCTACAAAATAAGCTTTCAATACTTTTTGGTTGAGTTAATTGCAGCGATTAGCTTTCTATTAGTTTATTTTTTATATGGAATATCTGTAAAATCATTATTGCTAATAATATTAAGTATATTTTTTATAATAATTTTTTTTATTGATTTAAAACACTTTATAATTCCAAATGAATTAACATTCCCTTTAATGGTTATTGGATTTTTAAAATCTTTTGATCCTAATTTAGATCAAACAATATTTCCAAATTATATAAATTCCATATTAGGAGGATTCATTGGTTACTTTTTAATTTGGTTAGTTATTTTTGTTTATGAAAAAATTAGAAAAAAAGAAGGAATGGGATTAGGAGATGCTAAACTAATGGCTGCAATCGGATTTTGGTTTGGATGGGTTAGCATTCCATTTACAATTTTCATTTCATCATTAGTTGCATTAATTTTTGTAATGCCCTCTCTACTTAATAAGACCAGAAAAGTATCATCTCAAATACCTTTTGGTCCCTACATTATTATTGGATGTATAATTTATGTTTCATTTTCAAACCAAATAAAATATTTTCTTCTCTAATGGAAAAATTTTTATTCTTTAATGTTATTGTTTCAGCACTTAATGTTTTTATAATTGTTTATGCTTATTCCTTAAATTTTTTTCCAAAAAAATGGAGAAAGAAAGTTGACCAAGATACTTTGGTAGGCTTTGCATTAATTTTCTCTACCATGCTTACAATGTTTTCTTGGATAATATATTTTTACTTAGTTTAGTAACCTGTTTCTCTCCAGCTTCCTCTGGCACTAGTAACTTCACCTGCTGCTGCTAAAACTTGATATAGTGTTCTAGCATCTTCTTTTGGTCCTGCAACGTTAGCAAAAAGTGTATCTCCAAATATTACTAACTCAGATAATATACCTTCTCTAACAAAATTACATTTTGTTCCCTCTGGTCTTGCTCCTTTTTGTAATAAATGTGAATTATTTGTTCCACACTCATCATCAGTAACACAAATAAATGCATTACCAATACCACATGCATCACCACCTCCTGGTGGTTCATAAATTGGGAAATAAACATTTCCTCTAAATATTGTTGGAGTTGCCGAAACTTTTCTAAATGTATGTTGTGTTATAGGATTTTTAGTTGCTGGATCTATTAATTCAGGATCTATACCGTCTAAAGTATCCAAATGAACAACCCAAGCAAAATTTGCTTGCTTTGGACATTTAACGCCAGTGTTATCACCTGTTACATCTATACAGACAGTACCGTAATCATCAATTCCTTTGGCTGAATCTGCGCCTGTGTGAGCGGCTTCTAAAAAACCTCCTTCTGTGCCTCTTGGAATTATAACTGAATTTAAATGTTTAAAGTATGGATAGTCAGGATCTTTTATTCCGTACAATATGTTATCCATTTCAGGATCTACTCCTCCAATATTATTAAAATCACCTGTTCCTCCAAAAAGCCAAAATTCATTATTAGTTAAACCCACTCCTGCATCCATTTGAAAATAACTATATCTTTTATTGATTGTTGATGCGTCTAATCTAAAAAGAGTTGTTTGATCAAACATTCTGACAGTTCCATAATTTTCATTATCTTGGTTTGTAAGATTAATTTTAGTAATTTTACCTTCTAAATCATTTATATAAACCATAGCTCCTCTCCAAGGTATATTGAATGCTGTCTCTGGAGTTATTACAACTGGTGGAGCTGGCATTGCATTTCCAATATCGCTTCCTTTGGTAGTAGTAATCTTTCCATCATCTGTAAGCAGTCCTCTAGGGTCAGTGTCTACAATAGTAATTGGGCCACCATTAACATCTGCTCCATAAATCCTTCCTGCTGTCATATCACCCAGGCCTGACTCTAAATCTACTATATAAAAAGCATTCCCAGCACACATACTCACATTTCCCATACCTGCTCCAAATGCAGCTACATATCTATCTTCCGATATATCGCTAGCTCCCACTGCTGTATAAGATGGAATTCTAAATATTCGAGGATTAGACCATGTTTCTCCTAATTGACTATAGTCATAATTTTGATCTATACCTCTATCAGCAATACATGAAGTGGAAATATTAAATTCTGTAGTTGGAGGAAGCTCTATTTCAGCACCATTTACTGTAACCTTTCCTGGTCCTCTTGGATTATAAGTTTTATTTGTAGAAAAATAAATTGTAGTTAATCCATTTTCATACTCAGCCTTATCAAAATCTATATTAGTCATCACACCATCAATTCTTTCTGCAACTCTTAGATTTTGTTTAGGAATTTCGATTGAACCAGCGCCTTTTGTTTCCATTTCTCCCATGCTAAAAGTAAAAGTTCTACCTTCATAACATGAGGCAGTTCCTTCTGCACGGAAAGGACCTGTAAAGGCTGGTGTAGCTGATCCAGCATCCGCATTTTGTTGACATTCTGCAATTGCATCTTGTTCGGTTGTAACATCGTTATCAGGCCAACCGTCGTCATCTTGAGCTGTTTGAAAATTTGAATCTGCTTGTTCAGCTTCAAGTGACTCTCCTATGCTAGTTGAGCTTGAATTGTATTCAAGCGCCGTTAACCTTCCATCTCTATCGGAGATAAAAACTTGATTATTTATGGCATCATTAAAGACTGAAAACATATGACAAGGACCTTCGGCAGCTGTAATAAGCGGATAAGTAATATCTAGTACTGAAAACCCAGCTCCACCTCTTCCGTAAGGAACAAATAATACTGTATGCCATGATTTTGTAGCTTCATAAGCGCACCCATTAGCGCCATCATATCCTTGTATAAATACATCATGAGCTACTGGTGATCCATCTACACCAAAAATGGCATTAGATCCTCCATCTGATCTTGATTCTGCAAGATTAACTTTACCATCAAGGGCTTTACTAATTACAGTTGGAAGCGATGCTACTATAAATGGTGGAATAAATGCCCACATCTCTCTTCCACCACGTTCTGGCGGATCTATAGTCCCGGCAAAAAATGCGTGAAGCAATCCACTATTTGCACCAGCATAAACTACTGGAGTTCTTTCTCTGTGTTTTGCTTTAAACCCATAATAATTATTTTTAAATCTGTAATAAGTTTCCTCATTTGTATTTGTAAATTCTATATCTCCATCTGGAGGTCCAATTTCAATTAATTGAGAATGATAGATGTCTCCAAGGACTTTTTCTCTTACTTCATCAACTCCAACTTGTCCCAAGACATCACAATCGCCATCATAATCAAAATAGTCAGATCCTTTAATAAAATTTATTAGTCCTATCTCATCATCGTGTGACCCATCTTCTCCAACGTTTGCACAGTGAGAAGTGGAATGATGATAGTCAGGAATATCGTGTTCAAGTAAAGCAAAAAGATCAGTTATAGCAGCATCATTATTTTCATTAAAATTATCCCAAGCGCTATCTACATATGATGCGCCCTCCATTGCTGTCCAAATATTTCTAGTATCTCCATCACCTGCGGGTGATGTTTGTTTCAACAATTCTGTAGCTGCGTTCCAATTCAAAGCTGCTTCGCCATCTTCCACGCATTTTGCGGAAGAATTATAATTTTCTTCACCAGGAATTTCGTGACAAACCACGTTATCTTTATTAATTGACTTCCTTAATAACGTACCTTCCCATTCTCCATATTGTTTGTAGGTAAATTGAGCTTGATACAAGGATCCACCTTCTTGAACATTCGCCGTAATTGATGGAGCAGTAAACGAAAGTCTCTCAGCAAGAATTTGTCTGATTCTTGCGGTAATTTCTGTCTTAAGATCAGCAGGTGTGTCGGCTCTAATTGTTTCCTCACAAGAGTCATGACCTTCCACACCTCCTTCGCAAGATCCTGCTACTGCCAATTCATCAAATTTATTCAGTCCTCTTGTTGAAATTCCACCACCATAAGCAACCATTAATGTTTTAACTGGATTATCCATGCCTCTTAGTAGTGTTAAGTATTCTTTAGCAGCATCTAAATTCATCATTTCACCATCTCCAATTACAATTATGTAATTTAGTTGACAGGTTGATAGCGGCTTATAAGGGTGTCCTTTTAAACCGCCGTCTGCATTCAATGAAAAATATTCATAACCCATCTGAGCAAAAGCCTTAGCATCAGTACCCCAGGCAAGTCCTTGGGGCATTAGCTCATCTAAAATGTCATTTTTTCCGTTTTCATTTGGTGCAACTTCAAAACAGTGATCTCTATTACATTGTGATGATTGACCTTTTACATGGCTAGACTCTCCTGCAGAATTCGTGCCATTTGTCCATCCAGTCCAATAATTGCAATCATCCCATCCTCTGTGACATCTTCTTCCTCCTAAAGCAGTGTCCCTACCTCTTCCGTGTTCACCCGCATTCCAGTGTCCATATCCAAAATGTGCGCCAGTAGTAAGCGAAGTATCACTTAAGATTGCAGCAATTGCTTTTTTTACTCCAGTCCATCGAGTTAATCTTCCACCTCCCATCTGTAACAGCCAAGAAGTGTCTACATTTGTAGCATTAAACTTATCTTCATCAAATACATCGATGGTTGCACCGCTTTGAGATGTAACTAAAATTCTAGTTGATGTGACGGTTACACCAACAGGTCTAAAAAATCTTACGCTATTAGCTGCAAGACCACCTGCAGCCTCAATATTCATCCTACGTGATCGTCTTCCAGTACCTGCTCTTTCAACAATATTAAAAGTAGTATCGCCAGTTAATTCGACTTTTTGAAGTGCATGTCTACGGGCAGAAACTACATATAAAATATCATCATCATCGGTTGCAACATCTATATCGGTAGCTGGAGCCAATCTAGTATCTAATTGGCTTCTTCTAGCATTACCTGTATATCTTCTTGTTTGTCCAATAATTTCATAATTGTTTCCAACTCGTTGCAATGAATAACCATAAATATCGTTTGAAGCTAAATAATAAAATGAAGCACTATTATCAACTGCAGACCTCCAGGTCCTACTCATAATTCTTCCAGTTGTTGCTCCTGTTCCCAAATCTTGAAGAGGTCCCATCTCTGCGGTAGTTATATTAAAAGTTCTAAAGACACCATCGACAGATCCAAATTCTTGTCCACTTGCAAATATAATGTGCTCATCTCCTATTTCCATTACATCAAATGTATTTACCCAAAACCCCATTTCTACAAAAAGTTTGCAATCTACTCCGTTTTCTGAAACACCAACTATTGATTGTCTTAAATGCCAGTCACCAGAATGAAAAAGAATTAAATTTTCATCAGTCCATCCACCATCATTGGTTGCGATGCCTCTTACTGAATTAGTATTATGTGTATGTCTTGCAGTAGTATTACGATTTGCTGTAGTATAAACTCCAGGAGCCGCACCTGTAAAAGTTTTTTCACAAGAATCAATAAAGTCACCTGTCCATCTTCCAAGATTATTATTATATTCTCTATCTCTTGAACCAGACGAATCAAATTTCACTTGACCTAATGTTCTTCCTTGACCTGCTATTATACTTCCATCAGTAGTAAAAGCTGCACCAGTAATTCCTGCTACTGCATCTCTATTATTTATTCTTCTTTTCATACTAGCTGAGCTATCTATTAAAAATATAATATTAGCAGCAACATCACCTTCACCTGATCCAGGTGGTACTGGTTTCGCTTCAACTTGAACATTAAAATCCAAAAGAAAAACAATAAGTAAAAAATATTTTATAATTTTTTTCATAGTTTAAAAAAACATCTCCTCTACTTCTTCTTGAAGAGTAAAATCAACATATTGTTCATTAGAAATATCTAAAACTTCATGTGTTTCACCAAAGTCTTTATATTTTGAATAATATATTAATTTTCCACCTGTGCTTAAATTTTTATATCCTAGCCATTCATCGCTCTCAACTTCGCTATCCACAAAACCATATGTATTTTTTATATATTCATAGATTTTGTTTTTTTTACTGGGATCCCACGTTTCTAATTGTATTCCTGCAACTTTTGAGTCGTAAACAAATATATTAAGTGCCGTGCTTTCAAGTCCGACATTTGGACAATACATTTCTGTCATGCCTCTATATTTAAATGTTACATCTTTTTCATTGATTTCTTCATCTGCATCAGGAAATTCATCTTCATTAACAAAATTCAAATAATTTGTAATTTTTTTAATCTCAGTTCCAATTTCAATATTTAAAGCATCACACGTGAAAGCTTTTGTACTTAGAAAAGTAATAAAAATACTAGTTAATGATATTTTAAAAATATTTTTCATTTTAATTCATTATAAAAAAATTATTTAATAATCCAAACATAAATTTAGCTCGATAATACTAGAATTGTTTCAAGAGGAACTAGTATATCTATTTCATTTAATAAGCCTCTTTCCAGGTACCCGCAACCAAAGATTTTATAACTTGTTCCTTTTCTCTGAATATTTGTTGTAGATTTTTTTAAACTAGAACCTTCTCCTTTAAAACTTGACTCCCCTATATTTAAAATAAAATATTCAAACTTATAGTCTTCCATACGTTCTTTTTCTTTTTCCATTTCGTTATCGGTAGCTGTTGCATCTATCGTATTGTAATTTGCAGCTTCAAGAAGAGGAAAAATTATTAAATCAGCAAAACTTTGATCTTTTTTGTGTACTACAACTTTAAGGTTATCTCTATTAAGTATGTTTCTATAACTTTTAAAACATTGGGTTGACGTATCTAATCCACTTACACGGTCTCCTTCTACGTAATCAGGTTCGCCTACTGATTTTTCTACATTGATTGGAACATACCTGCCATCCAAGTTTCTTGCCATATCTCCTACTTTGTTATCTTCAAGAGTTTTTATATAAGCGGCATGCTCAGCAGCATCTGCATTAGCTTGAAGAGGTACATTTGCATCATTTGGCTCTACCCACGGTCCCATCATTTGATTAAGCAGATATTTTTCAGCTTCTAACAATGCAGTTTCCGCAACATAAAATGATTGCTGGTATTCATCACTTGTGTTGTTGCTTTGATGATCTCCTGAAGTAATAACAATTAAAGAACCTCCTAATAAAGACATTACAAGAAGTAAAGTTAGAGAAAGAACTAAAGCAAAACCTTTTTCATTTTTATTTTTCATAATTTATGTTCCTATGTTCCTTGTAAAAACTGTTACTATAACAGAAT
This sequence comes from uncultured Pelagibacteraceae bacterium, assembly GCA_902550285.1. Lineage (GTDB taxonomy): Bacteria > Pseudomonadota > Alphaproteobacteria > Pelagibacterales > Pelagibacteraceae > Pelagibacter. Next base: position 24,560 of record CACCYQ010000005.1, read on the forward strand.
CTCTTAAGTATCTGTCTTTAAATGCTTTTCCTCTTGTTCCTCCAAGTCCTTGGATTAATTTTTTTGCTTTTAATCTAAAAAAATTACTTTTTGATCTAAATGTTATTCTTAAATCTATAGATCTTATTTCATAAATCTTTGCAGCATCCACGTCAGATCTTACGGTAGGTATTATTTTTCCATCCTTATCGAACGCCATAAACTCCATATCAACTACATGATCACGAATTTTTTGTTCAACATAACACTCTGCACATAGATCAACGTCACCTGTCCATTCACCATTATCAGGATCATCTCCAGCAGGTACCTGTTCCTGTTGCCACAACTCAAGTGTTTTATATATTGAATAATAATTATCAGGATTTTCAGTTGTGCCTCCTGTTTCAGGTAGTGCGTAGTAAGTTACTCTATATCTTTTATAATATTGTTCATCTTCATCCCATTGATTGAAATCATCATAAACGATATGAATTCTATCACAGCAGGTGTCTTCACCCTCATTATGCCTTTTTATATCTGCAGGTGCATAATCTGCCATACCATTTTCGGTTCTTCCTTTTGCATAACCCAATGCAGATTCAGTAGGGCCTTTATCTTTAATTATTGAAATAGGATCATGAGATAAATGGACAGCTCCTCCAGTGATAAAATTTAAATATGTTCTTTGCGGAACTTGATCACCATTTTCAAAACTATTATTTGTACCAACGACATATCTAAATCCTGCTAACCTAATGTCTCTAATTAACATTTCAATTATATCTCTTCCTGAACGACTTATTTTAGCTTTATTTGTTACTTGGGAATAACTTTGATTGACAACTGTGTAGGTAGTATACATCGCTCCCATAATTATAGTTGAAATGACTATTCCAATAAGAACTTCAATTAAGGTTAATCCAGAAATATGTTTTTTAAATTTAGCCACCAGCATTTCCTCCGTCTCCCATACCTGCTGGTTCATCTCCTTCTTTATTAATCTTGAATTCTTTTAATTCATAATCAGCTTGGAAATATAAATATTTTCTTTTTTTACCACCATTTAAATTGATTTGAATTCTGCCTATGTACATTCCTTCATCGGTGACATTTGTATTTTGCAAAGTACAACTATCCCATTTACATATTTTATAAACTCTTACTGTTTTTATGTCATTTTCGTTTTGGCATTTAACAAATCTATTTCCTTTAAATAAAGATTGCCATTTTGCGTCTTTAACTGCATAAGCTTTATCATCAGCTGCGGGTGCAACATCATCATAAAGATTTGATACTTTGCCATCATCCGTCGCGCCTAGATTGACGCCATCTGCAAGTTTTTTTGGTCCACATTGATCAACTTCAGCAACAAAGGATTTGTTAGATAGTTCATCCATATATTTAACTCCAGTTTTGTTTATAGAATCTTTGCTACCAATTATGTCTTCGGCTATCATATTTACTATAAAGTTTGCTTTTGTTCTTTCACCTGAGGTGTCAATCGATCTAACTGAAAAAGAAACCATTTGTAAGACCGCTACAAACCCTATTCCAACAATTACTGTTGCTACAAGAGCTTCTATTATTGACAATCCAAAAATTCTTTTGTTCATAAATTATTCTATTGTAATACCCAAGCTGGATCTTTTGTAGCAGTTTGATATCTATATTTATCTACTGTTACTTCTCCAAATCTACTCCAATTAATTGAATGAGCAAGTTCAGTTGTAGCATTCGCTTTTCCTCTTACGTCTTCTGTCCAGTCATTCATTACACATGTATTAAAAGCATTTGTTCTTCTACAAAGAATTAAGTAATCTGCTCCATCTAATGGGGTATAATATTTTCCAGTTTTAGAAAAACATACTGCATAAATGGCAGGTGCTCCTGCGGTTAAATTTGTTGCAGTTTTTTCTAAAACTATTTGATTAACTTCAACAAGATTTCCAACTCCTCCAATATCATTCCAATAAGGGTTGCCATTTAATATATTTTCAGTCCTACATCTTAAATTAATATTTCTTTCCCACCAATCACTTTGGTTAAATAGATCTGAAAATGTTGAAGTGTTCATTCCTTTTGACGTTAAGGTTATATCGTTTGCTGTAACCGCTATCTCGACTTGTACAAAAGCGTACTGACCTCTTTTCACTTGCGCATTGATTGCTTGGAATACACTTTTTGCTCTTTGAATATCATCTTGTACTTGCCGCGTTGTTCTCCAATCTCTAAAATTTGGATAAGCAACACTGGATACTACTCCAATGATCATAAGTACAATTAATAATTCTAAGACTGTAATACCCTTAATGCTCTTTACCTGCGCTAGCATCTATTTTACCTGCTTTCACTAGTTCTTCTAATGACTTGGTCATGGTTATCATTCCATCTTTAACTGCAGTTTGCATGATGCTCGGAATTTGATGAATTTTAGATTCTCTAATTAAGTTTTGAATAGGAGCAGTACACTTCATCACTTCAAAAGCACCTACACGACCTTGGCCATCTTTTGTTTTTAATAATCTTTGTGTCACTACCATTTTTAATGATGTAGAAATTTGTGCACGTATCTGTGCTTGTTGTTCAGGTGGAAAAACGTCTATAATTCTATTTATCGTACTTGGGGCTCCACTTGTATGCAATGTTCCAAAAACTAAATGTCCTGTCTCTGCGGCTGTTAATGCAAGTCCAACAGTTTCTAAATCACGCATCTCTCCAACAAGTATTACATCTGGGTCTTCTCTTAGTGCAGCCTTCAGGGCACTTGCAAAACTCTTTGTTTGTTTCCCCACTTCTCTATGAGAGACAATACTTTTTATATCTTTATGTATAAACTCTACTGGATCTTCAACAGTAATTATGTTTGAAGTTCTTGTTTTATTAATCTCATTAACTATTGCTGCAAGTGTTGTGGATTTTCCTGAACCTGTTGGTCCTGTTACTAAAACCAGTCCTTTATGCATATCAATAATATCATAAAGTACTTGTGGTAAATCAAATTGTGCCATTTCAGGCATTACAGTTTCTACTCTTCTAAGTACGGCAGCAGGACCATTAATAGTTTTATAAAAATTAGCTCTAAATCTTAATCCGCTTAAAGTTACAGATGAATCCAATTCATGTGTTTCTTGAAACCTTTTAGTCTCAACCTCATTACAGTTGCTAGCCATAAGGTCCATAAGATCTTGTGCCTTAACAACAACTTCTTTTACCTTATAGATTTCACCAGTCTGTCTATAGCCAAGTGGTGATCCAGATCTAATGTGAAAATCTGAAATTTTTTTATTATTTTTTGCTAATTCTTCTAATTTATCAAACATAAAAATTTTACTATATAATAATAAAAATCAACAAATAACAAAGTTTAAACTTTGAATTATACCCAAAATAGTTAAAAAAAATTCAATATTTTAAGTAATTTTAACTCTAATAGCAGCTTATGAAACTAACTGCCTTTGATAAATATTGGCACTCATAACTATACTAAAACCTATCATGGTTGCCAGCATTGAAGATCCTCCGTAAGACATGATTGGTAAAGGAGATCCAACGATTGGCAACAGTCCTAAAACCATACACATGTTTACCGAAATATATATGAAAATTGCTGAAGCAAAACCAAAGCAAAATAATCTTCCAAAAAAACTTCTTGATTGATATCCTATTCTTATAATTCTAAATATCATTATCGCGTAAACTAATAATAATACTAATGAACCTAAAAATCCGAATTCTTCTGAAAATAAAGTGAAAATAAAATCTGTATGTTTTTCAGGTAAAAATTCTAAATAACCTTGAGTTCCTTTTAAAAATCCCTTTCCAAATAATCCTCCAGATCCAACTGCTATTTTAGATTGTATTATTTGATATCCGGCTCCAAGGGGATCTTTATCAGGATTGAAAAAAGTTAATATTCTTAATTTTTGGTAAGGTTTTAAAAAAGAAATTACAAATGGTGTAGAAATAATAAATATTAAACTGCTGTATACAAAGTATTTTACATTTACACCTGCTAACCACAAAACCATCAAACCACTTAGGGCTATTAATATTGAAGTACCCAAATCAGGTTGTGCTACTACTAAAAATATTGGAATAATTAATATTACTATTGGAATAGCTAATGAAATAATTTTATTAACGTTATTAATTTGTACTCGATGATAATATTTTGCAAAACATACAATTATAGCAATTTTCATTAATTCAGAGGGTTGCAAATTTATAAAGTATAAATTAATCCATCTTTGTGAACCTTGAGCTGTCACTCCATAAAAAGAAGCTGCTATTAATAATAATAAAACTATTATATAAAAAACATATCCTGTAGCGTGCCAAAATTTTATATTAACAAAAGACATGAAAATCATTAATGAGAAAAAAATTATAAATCTTAAAATATGATTTTTAGTATGGTAAAGTGCATCTCCACCATCTGTAGAGTACATTGCAAAAATACTTATAATTCCAATAATTAAAATGCAGATCAATAATGTAAAATCAAATGATCTTATTTTTTGAAAAAACGTTAATTGATTTGAATAATGAAATTGCTGAAGCATTAAACTTTTACACCTTTTTGGTTAGTAGTTTTTTCTCTTAATTCATGTCTATCAATTATTAATTTAAACAATTTTTTTGCTATAGGAGCTGCTGCTTTACTTCCTGAACCCCCGTGTTCAACAAGCACACTCAATGCATATCTTGGTTCTTTGTAAGGACCAAAAGCAACAAACCATGCATGGTCTCTATCTTTGTAAGGAATTTGGTAAGTTTCTAAATCCAGCTCTCTTTCTTCCTCAGTTATTCTTTTTACCTGAGAAGTTCCAGTTTTTCCTGCATATTGATATTTTGGATCGTCAATTCTTGAACCATAAGATGTTCCATAAACTTCGTTTGTTGATCTAAACATTGCATCTAAAACAAATTTTATATTTTCATGATTTCTAACCAGAGACTTATACTTTGTTTTTTTTCTCAATAAATCACCCGTCACATTAAACAATGTATCTTTTCTTTTTTTTATTTCATCTTTGGCTTGAAGCATTTTTTTTCTTATTTCTTCAGCAGATTCTTGGTTTTTGTTTATAGTAATTCTTGGATATATTTTATAACCTCCATTTGCTAACTGCGCAGTCATTAAACATAATTGCAGCGGGTTAGTTTGAATGTAACCTTGGCCAATACCAGTAATAATTGTTTCTCCCAAATACCAATTTTGTCCGATATTTTCTTTCTTCCATTTAGTAGAAGGAACAACGCCTTTTTTTTCATTAGGAAAATAATCACCAAGAACCTGTTTCCCTAGTCCAAATTTCATTGCAGTTTCATTTAATCTATCGACACCAAGCAATCTTGAAGCTTCATAAAAATAAATATCACATGATTGTTTAATTGCATTTTTTAAAGACATATATCCATGACCCTTTTTTTTCCAACAGTGATAAGTATGTCCATACATTTCAATTTTACCTTGGCATCTCACCTGCATTTTTGTACTTAATACATCATTTTCTAAGGCTGAAAGTGCAACAATAGGCTTTATTGTGGAGCCAGGAGCGTACAATCCTGATAATGTTTTATTTAGCAAAGGTTTAAGTGGATCTTTTTTAATTTCATTCCATTTTTGAAAATCAACTCCATATAAAAATAAATTAGGATCAAATGCAGGAGAAGAATTCATAGCAATAATTTCTCCAGTATAAATATCCATCACACTTATAGAGCCAGCTTTATCTTTAAGTAGTTCTTGCGTGAACTTTTGTATTTCACTATCAATAGTTAATTTTATTGTTTTTCCTTCTTCTCCTTCAATATAATCAATTTGATTAATTCTTTTTCCATAGGCATTTACCTCATATCTCTGAATGCTGTTTGTTCCAATGAGCTCATTTTCAAAATTTTTCTCTAGACCAGATTTCCCGACTCTTAAACCTGGGACATTTCGTTGTTTTATTATTTCGCTATTATTTAGGTCTTCTTTACTTACTTGCGCAACATATCCTAAAACATGGGTGTAACTTTTGCTATAAGGATAGCTTCTTCCAATAGTTATAATAGGTTTTGCACCAGCTAAATCATGAAGGTAATAATTTATTTTTGAAAATTCTTCCCAGCTTAAATTTTCAGAAACAATTAAAGTTTCCCAGGGCTTTTGCTTATTTTTTTTCTTAATTAATTTTGCTAGTTTTGCATTATCAAAACCAAGGATATCTCTAAGCCTTACCATCAGATATCTAAAATCCTCAACTTGTTCTGGAATAACATGTAATTGATAAACTTCCAAATTTCCTGCTATTGTGTTTCCAAAGTAATCTAAAAATTTACCTCTTACAGGTGGTAATCTAGATTCTCTTAATCTGTTTTTATCTGAAAGTGTTAAATATTTTTTGTTTTCGCTTATCTGTAAAGAAAAAAGTCTTCCAACAATTCCTGTAAATACAACTGCTTTGGCTAATGAGAAAATAAACATTCTTCTGTTTATTGTGCTCAGCTTTCTAAAAACTGTATTGCCGCCTTCTTCAATCATCGCTTTTACCTTTAAAAACTATTTTTTTATACATCTCAAAAATATATGAAAAAAAATAATAAAGAAGAAATGTAAATAAAATATTTGTAGCTATTTCATAATAGTTAACTTCAATTAAAAAAAATGTAATTAACATTAAATAATTAATTGCTGTAACTACCATTACTGTAAAAAGAAAAAATAACCACTCGTTAATTAAATTTGGTCTTAAAGTAATGTTTCTTAAATAAGCTGCAAAACCACAAATTAATAAATACGTTAAACCACTTGTGCCAATTGGAAAACCTATTACTACGTCGTTAAACAATCCGGCTATAAATATATAGCCATAGCTTAAAGTTTGGGCTCTTTTTAAACTCCAATAAAAAATTAATATGAAAGGAAAATTGAATGAAAAATATTTATAATTTAAATAATTTAAATCAAATTCATTCATTACCGAGATATATAATAATATTAATGGTCCAAAATTTAAAATCTTTCTAAATATTGATGATTTGGTTTGAATGGCCATTTAGTTTTCCTCAGCTGAAAATGAAACTAATTTTATAAAATTCAGTTGCGAAAGATCTGAAAAAAAAATAATAGAATAATTTTCTTCATCTAATTTTTTTACTTTTCCAATAGGAATTCCAGATTTAAATATTCCTCCAGATCCAGATGTATAAACTATATCATCTTGGTTCACGCCAGACCCTTCTTTGAAATATTGCAAATATCCATTATTTTTTCCTGTGCCTGATAAGATTGATTGAATGTTGCCTGGTTCTATTGATACTGGGATTTTACTATTTAAATCTGATAACAGCAAAGCTCTGGAAGTTGAATAGTTTACTTCAACTATTTTACCAACTAAATATTCTTTATCTAATACAGCCATTCCAATTTGAACATCATCTTTACTACCTTTGTTGATAATTATTGATCTTAAAAAGGGACTATTTTTATCTAATAAAACTTTTCCAATTAATTCTTCAGAATTATTAATATATTCGTCTATTAAAGTTCTTAATCTTTTATTTTCTTCAATAATAAATTTTGTATTGTATTCTTTGGATTGTAATTCTTTTAAATTTTCTTTTGTAGATTCATAATCCCTATAAAGTTCAAAATGATCTTGAATTGCTCTTCTAGAGTTTAGAATTTGTTTTTCGGGGATAGATGCAATAAATGATGCTCTATAAACTACTTCGTTTAAAGATAATTTAAGATAATTTATTGCAGAAAAATTAAATCTACTTAGGACTATTAACAATATAGAAAATGTTATTAAAAAAAATAAAGAGAATCTTTGTTGATTATCCCTTTTTAAAAAAGCAGATCTAATAGCTATTACGAAATCGTCTCTGCTCGCTGCCATAATAAATTAATATTCTGACAACATGCCTGTAAATGTAGCTTCTTGATCAAGAGCTTTTCCTGTACCTATTGCAACACAAGCTAAAGGGTCGTCAGCTATATGAACAGGAAGTCCGGTTTCTTTAGAAAATCTTTTATCAATATTTTTTAATAAAGCTCCACCACCTGTTAAGGTTAATCCCATATCAACTAAATCTGCAGAAAGTTCTGGTGGAGTGTTTTCTAATGCATCTTTCATTCCATTTACCATTTCTTTTATAATTGGATTTAAAGCTTCTGATGTGTCTTCTTCAGTAATATATACTTCTTTTGGAGTTCCAGACCTGATGTCTCTTCCTTTTACGGGATACTTATTATTATTGGTAGGCATAGCTGTACCAATTTCTTTTTTAATTTTTTCTGCAGTACTGTCTCCTATCATTAAATTATATTCTCTTCTCATAAAAGTTTGAAGAGATGAATCCATTGCATCTCCTGCTACTCTTAATGAGTTTGAGTATACTACTCCTCCTAATGACATAACCGCTATTTCTGTTGTACCACCACCTATATCAACCACCATAGATCCAGTTGCTTCTGAAATTGGAAGTCCCGCTCCAATCGCTGCAGCGATTGGTTCTTCGATCAACTGAACTCTTCTTGCTCCAGCTGCTAAAGCACTATCTTGAATAGCTTTTCTTTCAACAGGTGTTGATCCTGTTGGAACACAAATTAAAATTCTTGGATTTGCAAATGTACTTCTTTTATGAACTTTTTTTATAAAGTGTTTAATCATTTCCTCTGTAACTATAAAATCTGCAATAACTCCATCCCTAAGAGGTCTAATAGCTTGAATATTTCCTGGTGTTCTACCCAACATCGTTTTTGCCTCATCTCCTACTGCAAGAACTGATTTTTTACCCTTATTATCTACTACTGCTACTACAGAAGGTTCATTAAGAACAACTCCATGTCCTTTAAGAACTACTAGGGTATTTGCTGTTCCCAAATCAATTGCCATATCTTGGGACCATATTTTTTTGATATTTTCAAAAAGTGCCATCTTATATTCCTCTCATTTTTTCATTTTTATTATTTTGTTTAATTTCCACGTTATCTGGTGCAAAATTTCTTTTTCTTTTTATAATCATTTTGTTTAATGCATTAATATACGCATTAGCTGATGCTACTAGAGTATCAGTATCAGCAGCCTGACCTACAGTAGTTTTTCCTTCTTCTTCAATTCTAACACTTACTGTAGCTTGCGCATCAGTTCCTTCAGTTACTGCATGAACTTGATAAAGCTGTAAGCTTACATCATGAGGGTATAATTTTTTAATACATTTAAATATCGCATCAACTGGACCGTCTCCTGTCTCGGATGAATTTTTAATCTCTCCATATACTTCTAATGTCATTTCTGCTTTTTGAGGTTCGCCTGTTCCAGCAAATACTTTTAAAGATTTTAAACTAATTACATTGTCATCTTTTATTAAACTGTCATCAACTAAGGCAACTATATCTTCATCATAAATATGTTTTTTCTTATCAGCTAATACTTTGAACTTACCAAAAGCATTTTCTATAATATCATCGGTTAAATCTGCATACCCTAAGGTAACTAATTTGTCTTTAAATGCGTGTCTTCCTGAGTGTTTGCCCATTACTAATGAACTTTGTTTAACTCCAACACTTTCTGGTGTCATAATTTCATATGTGTTTCTATTTTTAAGCATTCCATCTTGATGTATGCCTGCTTCATGAGCAAAAGCATTTTTTCCAACTATTGCTTTGTTAAATTGAACAGGAAAACCAGTAGCATTTGAAACTACTTTTGAAGCTTTGCTTAATAGTTTTGTGTTTATTCCAGTTGTATAAGGCATTAAATCATTTCTTGTTTTCATCGCCATTACAACTTCTTCAAGGGCAGCATTGCCTGCTCTTTCTCCTATGCCATTAATTGTACATTCAATTTGTCTAGCGCCTGCTTGAACACCTGCTAGCGAATTTGCAACAGCCAAACCCAAATCATTATGACAATGTGTAGATAAAATAGCCTTGTCTATATTTGGAACTTTATTAAGTAAAGTTTGAATAATTTTTGTAAATTCAGAAGGAACCGTATAACCAACAGTATCTGGAATATTAATTGTTTTTGCCCCACATTTAATTGCAAGCTCAACTGTTTTACACATGTAATCCATATCAGTTCTAGTTCCATCTTCGCATGACCACTCAACATCATCTGTAAATTTTCTTGCATAAGTTACATTTTCTTTTATTGCTTCAATTACATCTTCAGGTGATTTATTTAATTTATGTTTCATGTGGAGTGGGCTAGTTGAAATAAAGGTATGAATTCTAAATCTTGGAGCATGTTTTAATGCTTCATAACATCTGTCGATATCTTTTTTTGAATGTCTTGAAAGTCCAGCAGGTATCGAATTTTTTAATATTTTACTTATCTCTGTAACAGCTTCAAAATCTCCAGGAGAAGCAATTGGAAATCCTGCTTCTATAATATCAATACCGAGTTCATCAAAAACTCTAGCGATTTGAATTTTTTCTTCTAAGCTCATTGAGGCGCCAGGCGATTGTTCGCCATCTCGCATGGTTGTATCAAAAATATAAACTCTGTTTTTGTCAGTCATATGTGTAATTTTTCGGTAAACAAATATACAATCTATAATAGATTTTGCAAAATAATTGTTTAATTATTTTGAATTATATAACCATTTTGAACGGTTATGAGTAAAACTTTGGAGTCTCAAAAGCTGAATTAACAAATTTAGAATTTTTTGACAGTCTCAAAGTAATTTCTTTTAAATTTTCTCTTACATACTTGTCCATCTTTGTTAAATATTTAAGCTCCAAAATTGTAACAAATGAAAAATTTTTTACTAAATTTAATTGGCTATTATTTTTTAAAAATATACTTTTTAAATTATAGTCTACGGTAGCTCTAATCATTCCATTATTAGAAATAAAATACTCCCTATCATAATGGGTGCTTAATAAAGGATATATTGTTTTTTTATTTTTAATTTTATTATTTATTACACTTTTTATAACTTCTAAATTATTTTGATTGGGAAACTTAAGGTTATTTAAATCATTAATTTTAATACTAATTTTTTTTGTCTCAGAGCCTTTTTTACTTTTAATTTCTAGTAAAGGATTTAATAATTTTTTTTCTTCATCATACCATCTAATTCTAACTTTCTTTTTGTTACTAACTCCATCTAAATTTTGTTTAATTGAAGAATAGTCTAAACTATCAAAGTAAATTGAATTTACATTTCTTTTAGGATACTGCGACATAAAAAATAATTTAGATCTTATTAGGCAATTAATTAAGCTTAGATAGTTTCCACTTTTGAAAATCCATTTTCGCTCAAATCTATTTACTTTATTCATCATTCAGTTATTGCTTTAATAAAAACAATTTTTTTTCATAAACTATTGGAAGAATTTTTTTTGTTTCCATTACTATAGGCATATCATCAATTATAATATTTGATTTTTTATCTTTAATCCACTTGGTATAAGAATTTTTAATTTTATAATTTTTTACAATTAAGGAACCGTGATTATATTCCTTTTTTTTTTGATATGCCGCAAATGGAATCTGAACACCATCAAAATTAATATCTGTTGAATATACCTCTGAGCCATCTTTGCTAATAATTCCTGCATGAGAATTTATTCCGTTAATTTTTGAAATTTTAATTTTTGAATTTTCTCCGACACTTACTAGCTTATCATTTACATTATTAAATTTTAAGTTGTATATAAATGCTTTTGATCCTGAAAAATCGATTGCATCATTTTTAACGTTTTCAAAATTTGCAGAAGTTATTTCACCATTACTAAAATCAATATCTATTGCATCTGAAATAATATTTTTGTAGCTACTATCTTCAATTTTAAAGGAAGATCTAAATATATTAATTGCATCTTCAGAATAAATATTTTCAAAAGTGGCATCTTTAATTTCAGCTTTTGTTTGATGAAAATTAATTGAACCGAGAATTAAAAATTCATGAATTAAATTTTGATTAATACCTGATAAATAAGAAAATTTTGTATTTTGAATTTTTGAAACTTCGATATTATCACTAATGAGAATGCCTCCACCTAAATTATTTTCTTCTCCAGTTATAATTACCTTTCCTTTTTTTCCACCTATAGTCCAAGATGAATTCGATATTATGAAAGCATTGTTAGTAAGAATTATTTTTTGATTTGGTTTTACAATAACTTTATATCCTTTGGGAATATAAAGGTTTTTATCGATAGAAATTTGATTGCCTTTTAAGAATAATTTTCCATTTTTTTCAACAAAATATTTATTAAACATTTTAGATTCTGGGTTATTAAATTTTTTATATTTATAATCAGAATTTATATGATCTATTTTTAAAACAATTGAATTTCCATTGAATTTATTGACAAAATTTACATGGGTACAACTGGAGTCTTTCGCTAATTCTGTTGGTAAATAAACAGTTGTATTTGAAAAATTATTTAATCTTTTGTTAATATTAATTTCAAAATTATTGTTATTTTTACTACATATAAATGTGTTTATAAATAATTCTCCATAATGTTTGGAATGTCTTTTTATCAAATATTCAGAATTATTTTCTTTTATAACTTGAATATTTCTTTTAATTTTTATTTTACTTTGAATATTTTTTGCTTGATGGAAAAAGTCATTTAATGAAAAGTAATATAAACCTGATCCATAGTTCCTGCTGTTATCGTAGTAAAAATAATCTGAATAAATATGGGAGTTGATTTCATTTATTTTTTTTAAATTTTTCTTTAAAAATTTATCTGTATATTTTTTTGAACTTATAGTTGATAAATTTTTTATGTATAGATCGTAAAAATTTTGATTTAAATTTTGATCTTTAAAAAAAAATCTATTAATCCAGGTTAGAGATTCTTCATCAAAATTTTGTGGATCTGATATAATGTCAATCAAAATTCTATTATCATAATTTGTATTATATTTGTGGTAGTTTGGTTTTAGCCTATGTCCATCAAAAGGTATTGGTTCGAAAAGTCCATTAATTGGATTGTAGTAAAACTTAACACTCTTTAATAATGCACCGTGAAGGTTTGATGTCATATCAACAATCGCAAAATAAGCTGACCACTTTTCTAAATCAAATATATTTTCTGCGCTTTCCGTTCCATTAAAAAAATCTCTTAATTTTTGAGATGCAATTCTTGCTATAGAATTATTTTCTGGTCTAGCCCAATAATTTTTATTATAAATTTCGAAAACAGGATTGTTAATGTCATCTAAAACATCTTCGTCTATACCAAATATTGGTCCGTTTCTTCTTTCATTTCTTTCAATTAACTCTTTTCCAAAACCTTCTTCAATTACATAAAGTCCTAAATTCTCACCGTTTATATCTAGATTAACAAAATCATATTTTATTTTTATTATATTAAAATCTTTTGCCATCTCATGAAATATCCACTCATGTATATAATTTCTTAATCTTGGTTTTTGAATTGAAAATTTCTTTATTCCAAAAAGATATTTATTTCTATCTAGTTCTACTTTGTAAGAAGATTTTTTTTTTTCTTCGAAATGAGCTTTTCTATCGCCTTTAAGTCTTATATCACCTCGATATTTCTTTCCCTCAAAAATTATATTTGCTTTTACTCTCGGTATTAATTCTGTTGGACCTAAATCTCCCCTATCAATCGCATTTTTCCTAAAATTTTCTATTATAAGAACGTCTTTAAATTGTATTTCCATATCTATCTTATTAATTTTATAAAAATTACTTTTAAAAGCTTCTAATCCTATTTTTGGTAGGAACAAATATTCATATCTTCCAGCTTTCGAAAAATAAATCAGGAAACTATTTTTTGCTTTAACAAAAGTATATGAATTTATTATAAATCCAAGAGATATAGATCCAAGAATTAAAGTTACTACAAAATAGATAAGCAAAAATTTATTTGCTGAAAGTATATATTTTTTTTTATCTTTCTGCTCCTTTAGGATCATAATGAAAGATCATCATTATATGCTAAAATCACTTTTGAATTTGGGAATTTCTTTTTTATTTTTCCAGTCACAGAAGTTAGTTCTTCAAAAGTTTTAGGTTTTAAATCTAAATTAATATTTGTACTTTGATTTGTTCGTGACATTGAAATAAATCTTAACTCTTTTGCAACTTTTTTAATTTCATTCATAAGATAATTTATTTTCATATCTGAGATATTTTCTTCTATAATAATTCCAAGATTGATTTTTTCTTTAAGATCATTTTTAGAACTCTTCAAATAGCCTGAATAGATCATTATTATTAATAAAGAAAATAAGATTCCCACAGAAATAATAATTAATTGATTAGCGCCACAACCTAAGCCAATAGCTATAATTAAAAATAAGTATACTAATTCCTCTGGTTCTTTAATTGCTGCTCTAAATCTTACAATTGATAATGCTCCAACTAATCCTAAAGAAAGAGCCAAAGAGCTTTTTACAATCATAATTACAATACAAGTCGTGACCCCCAATATTACAAAATTTTTAGAAAATTCTTTTCTATTAGAAAGTGTTGAGGAGTATTTAATATAGAACAATTGTACTAGAAAACTTAATATCGCTGCACATAGCAGGCTTATTATAAAACTCGGTATATCTATTTGGATATTTTGGTTGATAAAAAAATTATTAAGATCTGCTCTTGTTAAATTTTGTAATGTTTCCATATTAATATTTTATTACTAACTCTTGTCGCTATCTATCAATTTGTTTTTTGCTATCCATGGCATTAATGCTCTAAGTTTTTTTCCAACTGTCTCCACTTGATGATCAGCTAATTTTTTTCTTGTTTCCAAAAAGTTTTTTTGTCCATTTTTGCATTCGTCCATCCATTGTTTGGTAAACTTTCCTGATTGAATATCAGTTAACACTTCTTTCATTCTTTTTTTTGTTTCTTCTTTATTAATTATTTTTGGTCCAGAGATATATTCTCCATATTCAGCAGTGTTAGAGATAGAATAATTCATGTTTGCTATTCCGCCTTCATAAATTAGATCTACAATTAATTTTACTTCATGAACAGTTTCGAAATATGCCATTTCAGGTTCGTACCCGGCTTCTACCAAAGTTTCATAACCATTTTTAATTAATTCAACTAAACCACCACAAAGTACTGTTTGTTCACCAAATAAATCTGTTTCAACTTCATCTTTAAAAGTTGTTTCAATTATTCCAGATCTACCACCACCTACTGCTGATGCGTATGACATTGCAAGTTCTCTTGCTTTTCCTGATCCATTTTGATGAACGGCAAATAAGCATGGCACTCCTCCACCTTTTTGGAATTCGCTTCGAACTAAATGACCTGGGCCTTTTGGTGCTACCATAAATACATCTAAGTCTTTTCTTGCTTTTATAAGATCATAATGAATATTTAATCCGTGTGCGAATGCAATAGATGTTCCTTCTCTAACTCTTTGTTCAATATGATTTTTATAAATTGTTGCTTGTAATTCATCTGGAGTTAATATCATTACAACGTCTGCCCACTCAGCAGCATCTGATAGATTCATAACCTTAAGTCCTTTGGACTCTGCTTTTGTTTTACTTTCAGAACCATCTCTAAGTGCAACAACTACTTCCTTTACACCACTATCTTTTAAATTAAGAGCATGCGCATGTCCTTGGCTACCATAGCCAAAGATAGCTATTTTTTTATTCTTTATTAAATTTACATCAGTATCTTTTTCGTAAAACATTTTCATATTAATCTCCTTATCTAGCTATCTAAATGTATCAGCGCCTCTGGTCATTGCAACGGCACCTGTTCTTGATAAACTAATCAAGCCTAGTCTTTTTAAATTTTTTGCCATCAAGTCTATTTCCCTTCTCATTGCAGTTATTTGAATAACGCAAGATTTGTTAGTTTTATCCAATATTACAGCGTTATACTTTTTACAAGCATTTAAAGCTTTTTTTCTTTTAGAGTTATTGCCCACTACTTTAAAAAGTGCCATTTCTTTAAATATAACCTTTTTGTCATTTCTCATGAAATCTGCAACTTTATGAACGGGCACTAGTTTTTTTAGTTGAAGTTTTATTTGTTCTATAACTTGGGGTGTTCCAGTGGTTACAATTGTAATTCTCGAAATATTTAATTTTGGATCGACTTCTGCAACAGCTAGGGATTCTATATTGTATCCCCTTCCAGAAAATAACCCAACTACTCTTGCTAAAACTCCTGCTTCATTATCTACCCAGACTACTATTATATGGGTATCTAATTTGCCTTTCTTTCCAGGTATGCTATATGCCGATTTTGCTTTTGCCATTATACTAATGTTTTTCCTTTCCCTGTAATCTTCTTATCTTTTTGATCATTTGGACCTAGTAACATTTGATTATGCGGCTTACCTGATGGTATCATTGGAAAACAATTTTCTATTTTATCAACACGACAATCAAAAATTACTGGTCTTTCAGTGTTTAGCATTTCAATTATTTTATCATCAAGCTCTTCTGGAGTTGATGCTCTTATTCCAACACAACCATATGCTTCTGCTAATTTAACAAAATCTGGTAGTGCAGCCGTGTAACTTTCAGAATAATTTTTATCGTGTAATAATTCCTGCCATTGACGTACCATTCCCATATACTCATTATTTAGAATAAATATTTTTATTGGTAGACTATATTGAACTGCAGTCGACATTTCTTGCATAGTCATTAAAACTGATGCTTCCCCAGCAATATCAACTACTAATTTACTTGGATGAGCAACTTGAACACCAATTGCAGCAGGCAAACCATACCCCATAGTTCCTAATCCACCTGATGTCATCCATCTATTTGGTTTATCAAATTTGTAATGTTGAGCAGCCCACATTTGATGTTGACCAACCTCAGTTGTAATAAAAGTATCTTTATCTTTTGTTAGTTCATAAAGTCTTTGGACTGCATACTGTGGTTTGATTGTTTCTTCGCTATTAATATAATCAAGAGAGCGTACGGATCTCCATTTTTCAATTTTTTCCCACCATTTAGAAATTTTTTGTTTATTTGATTTTCCAAAATTTGGTTTTTTCTTTTTAATTGATTTTAATATAGCATTTATGACATCGTTCACATCGCCAACAATTGGCAAATCTACTTTTACATTTTTGTTTATTGAAGATGGATCAATATCAATATGAACTTTTTTTGATTTTGGAGAAAACTCATCTATCTTTCCAGTAATTCTATCATCAAAACGTGCACCAACATTTATCATTAAATCACAGTCATGCATTGCATTGTTGGCCTCGTAGGTTCCATGCATACCTAACATGCCTATAAATTGATTATCATTACCTGGAAACGCACCAAGACCTTGTAGAGTTGAAGTGATTGGAAATCCTGTGGCATAAACTAATTCTCTTAATAAGGTACTTGCCTTTGGGCCTGAGTTTATAACACCTCCTCCAGTGTAAAAAATTGGTTTGGATGAATTGCTCATTAATTTTATTAGTTCATCAATTTCAGCTTGGTTAAAATTATTTTTAGTTTTGCCATTTAGTTTTTTTTGTTTTTTATATTTTGTGTAACTAGTTTTTTGAAACTGAACATCTTTTGGAATATCAACAAGTACTGGCCCTGGTCTTCCAGTTGTTGCAACTTCAAATGCTCTATGAATAAC
>CACCYQ010000006.1 GCA_902550285.1 uncultured Pelagibacteraceae bacterium
TTCTAATTAAAATTTCTATAAAATCTAAATCTAGTTTATTAGTTAAAAGAGAAATCTTAAATTCTAAAGTTTCTATTTTTTTAGATAATAATTTTTCTTCAATTTTCAATGTGTTTAAATAGTTTTTTTTTTCAGTGTATGAAATTAAACCTCTTTCGCCACCCAAAAGGTTGAAAAAAAAATATAGCAATAAAAAAGTGTAAATTAATAATAAATAGTTTTTTTTTAAATTAACAAACATTAATTCATCTTATTCATTTTTGCATTTGTTCCAAGGTCTTCTTCTATTCTTAATAGTTGGTTATATTTTGAGACCCTTTCTGATCTAGCAAGAGATCCTGTTTTAATTTGATCAGAATTCGTGCCAACAGCCAAATCTGCTATAAAAGTATCCTCACTTTCACCAGACCTATGTGAAATGATTGTTTTAAATCCAATAAGATGAGAAAATTTAATTACTTCCAAAGTTTCAGTAACAGTTCCGATTTGATTGAGCTTTATAAGTATAGAATTTGATGAGTTATTTAAAAAACCAATTTTCAATCTTTCAAGATTTGTTACATACAAATCATCTCCTACTATCTGTATATTTGAGAAATTAGTTTTCATAAATTTGTTCCAAGAATTCCAGTCATTTTCGGCAAATGGATCTTCGATTGATGAAATCTTAAATTTTCTTATAAGTTTAATGTATTTTTTAATAGTTAAATCAGAATTAATATATTTTGTTGAATGAATTGAATATTTATTTTTTTTGTACAATTCGTTAGCTGCAACATCTAAGCAGATTGTAATATCTTTACCATTTTTAAAGCCTGATTGATTTATGGCTTTAACTATTAATTTTAGTGCTTTTTCATTATCATTAATCATTGGTGCGAACCCCCCTTCATCACCAACAGATGTTGAATGACCATCTTTTTTTAAAGTTTTTTTTAAATTATTTATTACTATAAAACACATCCTAATTGCTTCTGAAAAAGATTTAGCACTATCGGGCCTAATCATGAACTCTTGAATCCTTAACCCATTATTAGCGTGTGCGCCACCATTTATAATATTCATTAGTGGAAAAGGTAATCTAAAATTTTTTTTAATTAAAAAATTTTTGTACAAAGGTATTTTTTTAATTTTTGATGAAAGTTTTTTTACAGCCATAGAAACTACTAAAATAGAATTAGCACCTAATTTAGATTTTTGTTTAGTGCCATCAAGTTTAATTAAAATATGATCGATTTTTTCTTGATTATGTACATTTATATTTCTTATTTTTTTTGCAATAACTTTATTTATTATTTGTACACATTTAAAAACACTTTTTCCCAAATATCTTTTATTTGATTTGTCTCTTTTTTCGTAAGCTTCATACGATCCTGTGGAGGAACCAGAAGGACAAATAGCTTTAGCGCTAGTATTTTTAGAAAATATTTCTGCTTCTATAGTTGGATTTCCCCTGCTATCAAAAACTTGTCTTGCAACAACTTTTGTAATTCTGCTCATCAATTATTTTTTACTAATTTATCTATTTCTACCAATTGATTGATTAAAGATTCTAGTTTGTTTAATGGTACCATGTTTGGTCCATCTGAAGGTGCGTTATCTGGGTCTTGATGTGTTTCCAAAAAAATAGCAGCAACACCAACTGCAACTGCTGCTCTAGATAAATGTTCAACGAATTCTCTTTGTCCACCACTTTTATCTCCTTGACCACCTGGTTGTTGTACCGAATGGGTTCCATCAAAAACTACTGGATATCCATTTTTTGCCATTATAGGCAATGATCTCATGTCAGAAACAAGTGTATTATAACCAAAGCTCGCTCCTCTCTCAGTTACTAAAATATTTTCATTTCCAGAATCTGATATTTTTTTAGTAACATTAATCATATCCCAGGGAGCTAAAAATTGACCTTTTTTGACATTTATAATTTTATTTGTCTTTGCTGCAGCAACCAAAAGGTCCGTTTGTCTGCAAAGAAATGCTGGTATCTGTAAAATGTCTACATGTTCAGAAACAATTTTGCATTGTTGCTCGTTATGAATATCTGTAAGAACCGGCACTTTTAATTCCTTCTTGATCCTGTCAAAAATTGGCAATGAATTCTCAATACCAGCGCCTCTTTTTCCTTTAAGACTGGTTCTGTTAGCTTTATCAAATGAAGTTTTATATATAAATCCAATATCAAATTTAGATGCAATTTCTTTTATTTTTCCAGCCATATCCATTGCATGTTGTTCAGTTTCTAATTGGCATGGGCCAGCAATAAGTGAGATTTTGCTATTATTTGAAATTTTAAATCCATTACAATTTACTTCTTTGTTTTTCATTAGTTTAATTTTGCAGCTTTGATAAATGAACAGAATAAAGGATGAGGTGACAAAGGTCTAGATTTAAATTCTGGATGGAATTGAACACCAACAAACCATGGGTGGTTATTTAATTCTATAATTTCTGGAAGCTGATTGTCAGGAGACATGCCTGAAAATATTAAGCCTTTTTTTTCAAATTTATTCTTTAATCTATTATTCACTTCATACCTATGTCTATGTCTTTCAAACACTGATTTTGATTTATAAATTTTATGTATCAAAGAATTATGTCTTAATTTTGCTTCATAAGATCCCAATCTCATAGTTCCACCTAAATTTTTATTAGTTCCTTTAATCAGTCTACCATTTTTATTCCATTCACTCATTAAAGCAATTACTGGAAATACATTTTTACTTAACTCAGTTGATCCAGCATTTTTAATTTTAAGTACATTTTTTGCAAATTCCACTATTGCCATTTGCATGCCAAAGCAAATACCTAGGAATGGAATTTTATTTTTTCTTGCATAATTTATTGCAGCTATTTTTCCATCAGTACCTCTTTTGCCAAAACCTCCTGGTATCAATAATCCAGATACATTCTTAAAAATTTTTTTTATTTGATTTTTTTTTATTTTATCAGATTCAAATCTAATTAAATTTACCTTTACATTATTCTTTATTCCACCGTGAATTAAAGCTTCGTCTAAAGATTTATATGCATCTTTTAAATTTACATATTTGCCTATTATTGCAATATTGAGCGTCTTTTTAGTATTAAGAACAGTCTTGGTAATTTTTTTCCAATTTTGTAAATTTACTTTTTTTTTAGGCTTTAATCTAAAATATTTTAATACCTGTTTATCTAGCTTTTCATTATAAAAACTTATAGGAGCTTCATAAATAGTTCTTACATCAACAGTTTCAATAACATTCTGGATTGGTACATTGCAAAATAAAGATATTTTTTTTCTTTGGTCGAATGGTATTGACTGTTGAGATCGACAAATTACTATATCAGGTTGAATCCCAATACTTCTTAACTCTTTAACCGAATGCTGTGTTGGCTTGGTTTTTATTTCATCTGAAGATTTTAGAAATGGAACCAAGGTTAAATGAATAAACATAGTTTTATTTTTTCCAATTTCATTTGAAAATTGTCTAATTGCTTCTAAAAATGGTAAACTTTCTATATCACCAACAGTTCCCCCTATTTCACAAATAACAAAATCCTCATCCTTTATGTCGGTTTTTATAAATTGTTTTATTCTGTCAGTGACATGGGGTATAACTTGAACAGTTTTTCCAAGATATCCTCCTTTTCTTTCTTTTTTTATAATTTCGCTATAAATTTTTCCTGTTGTAATATTGTCAGATTGTTTAGCTGAAATGTTTGTAAACCTTTCGTAATGACCAAGATCCAGATCTGTTTCAGCACCATCATCTGTAACAAAAACTTCTCCATGTTGGAACGGACTCATTGTACCAGGATCTACGTTTAAATAAGGATCCATTTTTCTTACTCTAACTTTATAACCTTGGGACTTTAATAAATACGCTAAAGACGCAGATGACAATCCTTTGCCTAGTGATGATACCACGCCGCCGGTGACGAAAATATAACGCGCCATGGAATTATGTTATAGACATTAATCAATAAAATTACAAAGAATTAATTATTATTTTTAGGAATTTCTGGAGTTTCGTCGTTAGTTTCTTCAATTTTGTCTATAACAGATGTTTTTGGGGTCAAATCTCCTCTTGAAATTATAGTTAAACAAAGACTGCATGCAATAAATAACATTGCTACAAATGCTGTTGACTTAGTTAAAAAATTTCCAGCAGATCTTGAAAACATATAACTTTCTTGTGACACACCTATTCCCAAAGCTCCACCTTCTGATTTTTGAATAAGTACAAGAAAAACTAATATTACTGCTAATATAATATTAATAACTAAAAGAATATTTTCCATGTGGATTAAATAATAGATTTTTTTATGATATCAATAAATTTATTTGGTTTACGGGACGCCCCTCCTACTAAAAAGCCCTTAATTTCACTGATTTGATTTAATGATTTAATGTTTTTTGGGTCTACAGACCCACCATAAACAATAATAGGGTTTTTTGAATTAAACCTATTCTTAATAAGTTTTTTAATAAATATAAATTGATCTCTTATTTCTTTAGTTTTAGGAATTTTTCCCGTTCCAATACACCATACAGGCTCATAAGCAAAAATAACTTTATTTATTTTTTTTACTTTTTTTAGTCCACTTATTATTTGTTTTTTTAAAACAGATTTAGTTTTATTATTTTTTTTTTCTTTAAAGGTTTCACCAATACAAAAAATTACATTTAATTTTTGACTTAATGCTGAAATAATTTTTTTATTTATTATTGAATTATTATCACCTGAAATCCGATTTTCTGAATGACCAATGATGATGTATTTAGCGCCTAATGATTTAATCATGTTTGGACTTATTGATCCTGTATAAGATCCTGAAAATTCGTCTTGATGACAATTTTGAGCTCCTACTTCAATAGAGCTATTTTTTGTATAATTTACAAAATCACTCAATAATGTATATGGTGGACAATAAATTAATTTAACCTTTGTATATTTTTTCTTTTTTTTAAAATCTATTACTTTTTTGATTGATTTGACGTATTTCTTATTGCCATACATTTTTAAATTAGCTATGAAATACTTATTAATATTTGTCATTATTAATATTTTAATCTATAGGTTTGTTTTTTATAGATCAATAAATTAAACTTTTATTATGTTAAGTAAATTAAGACGTTTTAAAGAAAGTAAATTTGCCATGGTATTGGTGGCGATAATTATTATACCTTTTGTTTTCTGGGGTATGGGTGGAGCATTTCAAAGTGGGAACACAAATAGCATAGGCAAGATAAATAATTATAATATTTCAACTGAAAATTTTCTTGAACATGTAAATATGTCAGGAATTAAAGAAAGTTACATAAGAGAAAATATTGATAAAGGAATTTTAGAAGACTTGTTAAGAGATCTGGTATCTGAAAAGATATTAGAGTTAGAAATTAAAAGTTTAGGAATTTCTATTTCAGAAAAAGCACTTGCTGATAAAATAAAAAAAAATGAAAATTTTCATGATGAAAATAAAAATTTTTCTAGAATTAAATATGAAAAATTTCTTCTAGAAAATAATATCACTGCACCACAATATGAAATGAGCTTAAAAAAAAATGAACAAAAAAACATTTTATTTGATTACATTAGTAAAGGTGTAAATGCACCATATTTTGTTGCCAACCAAAAATTCATTGATGAAACTAAGAAAATTAAAGTTAAATTTTTAGATTTAAATAATTCATATAAAAAAAATTTCACTAATAAGGATATCGAAGATTTTATTAAGTCTAACAAAAATGACCTGATTAGAGATGAGATCAATTTTTCTTATGTCAAATTAAGCCCTAAAAATTTAACTGAAACCAAAGATTTTGATAAGCAATTCTATGAAAAAATTGATGAAATTGAAAATATGATTCTTAATGAATCCAAAATAATTGAAATTAAAAACAAATATAATCTAGAATTGTCAGAAATTAAAAATTATTATGCTAATGATAGAGAAACAGATATTTTATTTAAAGATATATATCTAAAACGTAATGAAGATAAAATACAAATAGTAGATAAAAATAATTACTTTTTGTTGTATGAAATAACTAATATTAATAAAGTTTTACCTAATATGAATGACCTTAATTTTGCTAATGCTATAAACAAAAAAATGATAGTAGAAAATAAAAATAAACTTCATAAAGAACTATTTGAAAAAATAAGTCAAAAAAAAATAGACGATACTATTTTTAAAAATTTAACTAATAATTACGAAGATGTTAAAACAGAAGTTGTAGAAGGCATTAATGATACAAGTATATTTGATATAAATTCTGTTAAGTTAATTTACTCTCTAAGAAAAGAATCTTATATTTTAATTACGGATACAAAAAAGAATATCTATTTAGCAAAGATTTTAAATGTAAAATTTAATAAATTAGAGAAAAATTCAAATATAGAAAAGCAATATATTTTTAAAGGTAATAACGAAATAAAAGAAAATTTATACAGCTCTTATGATTTATATATTAACACAAAATATAAAGTCGAGCTTAATGAAAAGACTTTGGAAAGAGTAAAAAATTATTTTAATTAATGTTAAATTACACTGTATCAGAGTTTAAATCTCTCCATAAAAGTAAAAGAAATGTTCTGTTCTATCATTCATTAAATTCTAATGGTGAAAAAGATGTTAAAAATTTAATTGATAATTTTTTAAAAGAAAAAAATAGTTTTATTTTTGAATCTGTCGAAAAAGGAATTTCAAGAGGTAGATATACAGTATTTGGAAAAAACCCAGATAAAATATGGGAATTTAATAACAATAATAGTTATTTTGTAAAAAATAATAAAAAAAATAAAATTTCAGGGAAGCCAAAAAAAGTAATTGAAGAAATTATTGAAAGTTTTAATTTCAAATTACCAAAATCAGTTCCTCCACTAAGCTCAATTATTTCAGGTTATTTTTCATATGATATTATTAGATATTTAGAAAAAATTCCTAATAGAAATAAAGATGATCTGAATGTCCCAGATGCAAGATTAATAAGACCAAGAACATTAGTTGTCCATGACAATTTTAAAAAAAAGATTTTTTACATAATAAATTGTTTTAAAGACGAAAGGATAAATGACTACAAAAAAAAATATAATGAAATATTAAAACAAATTGAAGATTTGATATTTTTGTCAAATTTTAATCCTAACATTTTCACACAGTCATATAAAAATAAAAATTTGGTAAATAATTTTACTGAAATAAAATCTAATATTAGCAAAAATAAATTTTTAAATAATGTTTTAAAAGCAAAAAAATATATAAAATTAGGAGATGTTTTTCAGGTTGTTTTAAGTCAAAGATTTGAAAAAAAGCTAACAAAAAAACCTTTAGATATATACAAAAAATTACGGATAACTAATCCATCACCATTTATGTATTTTTTTAATTTTAATGACTTTCAAATTATCGGAGCAAGTCCTGAAATATTAGTTAGATTAAGAGATCAAAAAGTGACTATAAGACCAATAGCAGGTACTAGACCTCGTGGAAAAAATAAAAAAGGTGACATTAATTTTGAAAAAGATTTACTTAATGACAAAAAAGAATTAGCTGAACATTTAATGTTGCTGGATCTTGGTAGAAATGATGCAGGAAAAATTTCTAAAATAAATTCAATTAAAGTTACCGAAGAATTTAAAATAGAAAGATACTCTCATGTAATGCACATTGTTTCAAATGTAGTGGGCAAATTTAACAACAAATATTCAAAATTTGATACTTTATTGTCTGGATTTCCTGCTGGAACAGTATCTGGTGCACCTAAAATTAGAGCCATGGAAATAATAGATGAGTTAGAAACTACAAAAAGAAAAGTTTATGCCGGGGGAATAGGATATTTTTCGGCTAATGGTGATTTTGATACATGTATTGCATTAAGAACAGCTATTACAAAAAATAATAAATTTTATGCGCAAGCTGGTGCTGGAATTGTTGCTGATAGTAAACCTTTAAATGAATACAATGAAACTGTTAATAAAGCTAAAGCTTTAATTAATTCATTAGAATAAAAATGAAAATAATTTTAATCGATAATTACGACAGTTTTACATTCAACCTTTATCATTATCTATCTTCATTAAAAACTAAAGTTGATGTTGTAAGAAATGATAAAATTGATGCAAAAAAAATATTGAAAAAAAAATATAATAAAATTGTAATATCTCCAGGTCCTGGAAATCCTAGTCAAGCAGGCAATTGTTTAAGTATAGTAAAATCTTTGTACAAAAAAATTCCAATATTAGGAGTATGTTTGGGACATCAAATAATTGGCCAAGTTTTTGGATCTAAAATAATTGGTGCAAAAAACATTATGCATGGAAAAACTAGCGAAATATATTCAAAAAAAATTGGTATTTTAAAAAATTTACCAAAAAAATTTGTTGCTACAAGATATCATAGCTTAATAGTTGATAAAAAAACTTTGTCTAAAGACTTAATAATTACAGCAAAAACTAAAGATGGAACTATTATGGCTTTAATGCATGAAAAATATAATGTTCATGGTGTCCAATTTCACCCAGAAAGTATTAGAACGCCAATAGGGTTAAAAATACTTAAGAACTTTATAAATTACAATTAATATGAAACAATTTTTAACTAAACTAGAAAATAAACAAAATTTATCCTTCGATGAAAGCAAGGCTGCATTTGAAATACTAATGGATGGAAAAGCTAATGAAGATGAAATTTTTAAATTTTTAACATTGCTTTCATCAAAAGGTGAAGTTGCAGATGAAATAGCTGGTGGCGTATATATATTAAGAAACAAAGCAAAAAAAGTTAATGTTCAAAATTGTATAGATACATGTGGAACAGGAGGAGATGGAAAAAACACTTTAAATATTTCAACTGCTTCAGCCTTGTTGTTAGCAAGTATGAATATTAGAGTGGCAAAGCATGGAAATAAGGCTGTTTCTTCAAAATGTGGTTCAGGTGATGTTTTAGAAGCTTTAAAGATTAATATCAATTTTGAGCCTAAAGATATTGAAATACAAATTAATAAATATAATTTTGGTTTTATGTTTGCGCCGAATTATCATAGTGCAATGAAATATGTTGGACCAACAAGAAAAAAAATTGGAAAAAGAACTATATTTAATATGATTGGACCCTTAAGTAGTCCTGCTTTTGTAGAAAGACAAGTTGTTGGTGTATTTGATGAAAAATTATTAAAAATATTTGCAAATGCTTTAAAAAATTTAAAAATCAAATTTGCTTGGATTGTAAACAGCAATGATGGATTAGATGAAATATCGCCTTACGCAAAAACCAAAGTAGTACAATTAAAAAATAATGCAATTTCAGAACTACAAATTGATCCAAATAATTTAAATGTAAATGCAGATAAATTTGAAAACTTGTTAGGCAAAGACTCAAAATATAATGCAGAAAAAATGATTGATATATTTAAAGGTGAAGATAATGATTTTTCTAAAGCAGTTTGTTTAAATGCAGCTGCGGGCCTTATAGTATCAGAAAAATATTCTGACTTTAATGAAGCTTATGAAAATACACGAAGTTATATATTAAGTGGTAAAACTTTAGATTTTCTAAAAAATATACAAAATGTCTGAAAACGTTCTAGAAAAAATTATTGATACAAAAATCAGTAGAATTAGAGAGCTAAAAAAAGATTTATCTATACAATCTCTCGAAGCTAAAATTAAAACAAATAATTATTATATTAATTTTAAGAAAAAAATAGAAAATAATATCAAAAAAAATAAAATATCAATTATTGCAGAAATTAAAAAGGCTAGCCCTTCTGCTGGTATTATAGTTGAAAAGTATGATCCAGTTAAAATTGCCAAAATATATAATGATAATAAAGCTACTTGTTTATCTGTATTAACTGAAGAAAAATTCTTTTTAGGAGATTTAAATCATATTAATAAAATCAAGAAAAAAATTAATTTACCAATTCTTTGTAAAGATTTTTTTGTAGATAAATATCAAGTTCCTTTAGCAAAAAGTTTTGGAGCCGACGCCATTTTAATTATTTTAGCTGGTGTTAATGAAAGTTTAGCAAATGAATTGTATTATGAAGCTAAAAAGTTTAATATGTCTGTAATTGTAGAAGTTCATTCTGTAGATGAAGCAAAAAAAGCTATAAAATTTAAGGATGCGTTAATTGGTATTAACAATAGAAATCTTAAAACTCTAACAACAGAAATCAATACAACTTACGATATCTATGATGTTTTAAAAAACCACCCTGGTCCTGTAATTTCAGAAAGCGGTATTAAAAATAAAGAAGA
This sequence comes from uncultured Pelagibacteraceae bacterium, assembly GCA_902550285.1. Lineage (GTDB taxonomy): Bacteria > Pseudomonadota > Alphaproteobacteria > Pelagibacterales > Pelagibacteraceae > Pelagibacter. The sequence continues at coordinate 10,248 of CACCYQ010000006.1, forward strand.
GCTCTTAGAAATAAGTTCAAAAACTAATATTAAAACTTTTCTAATTGGTGAATCGCTTTTGAAAAACCTAGAGAAAAATTCCATTTTTTCTATATTGAAGTAAAATTTACCGCTATTTTATTGACTTTTAAGCTATTGTTAACTGGAAAGAACTTTTGTAGAACAGATTCTGTACGATATTTGTTCTATGCTTACTAAAAAACAAAAAAACCTACTTTTATTTATCAACAAGAAGTTGAGATCATCTGGTATTTCACCTTCTTATGAAGAAATGAAATCGTCATTAAATTTAAAATCAAAATCTGGAATTCATAGATTAATTAGCGCTTTAGAAGAAAGAGGTTTCATTAAAAGACTAGCTCATAAAGCTAGAGCTTTAGAAGTTATAAAACTTCCAGAAACAGCCTCTGCAAACGATATTTATAATTCATTTTCGCCAAGTGTAATAAGAGGAGGCTTGGATGATAGCAATTTACAAAAAAACAATACAGATATTCCTGTTTTAGGAAATATAGCAGCTGGAACTCCAATAGAAGCAATTCAAAATGAAGTTACTAGAATACCTCTTCCTGAAAATATAGAAAAAAATGGAGAATTTTTTGGTCTAAAAGTCCAAGGTGACTCAATGATAGAGGCTGGTATCAATGATGGCGACACAGTAATAGTCAAAAAAACAGACACAGCGGAAAATGGAAAAATTGTGGTAGCCTTAATAGATGATCAAGAAGCTATGTTGAAAAGAATAAGACGAAAAGGAAAAACAGTAGCTCTTGAAAGCGCAAATAGAAATTATGAAACTAAAATATTTGGTCCAGATAGGGTAAAAGTACAGGGTATTTTAGTATCTTTGTATAGAAACTTTCATTAAAATAGTCTAAACATCATTAATGACTAAAGTAGCAACTAGATTTGCTCCATCACCCACTGGTCCGTTACATATTGGAGGAATAAGAACCGCATTATTTAATTGGCTTTATTCAAAAAATCAAAAAGGTTCTTTTTTTCTAAGAATTGAAGATACAGATAAAGAAAGATCAAAAGAGGAATATAAAAATCAAATAATACAATCTCTTAAGTGGATAGGTATTGAAAGTGATGGAAATGAATATATTCAATCAAAAAAAATAGATGACCACATTAAAATTGCTAACGAATTACTAAAAAATGGTCATGCATACAAATGCTATTGTTCAAATGAAGAAATAGAAGAACAAAAAAATAGAGCAAAACAAAAAAAGATTCCCTACATATATGATAGAAAATGGAGAGACAAAAGTGAAGCTGATGCTCCACAAGATATTAAACCAGCTATAAGATTTAAAAGTAAAATCGATGGATCAACTTTATTAAAAGATTTAGTTCAAGGTGATATTGAAATAGAAAATAATACCATTGAGGATTTTATCATATTAAGAAATGATGGTTCACCAACTTATAATTTATCTGCTTCTGTTGACGACCATCAAATGAATATTACACATATAATTAGAGGTGATGACCACAAGATTAATACATTTAAACAAATGCAGATTTATTTGGCTATGAAATGGACACTACCTTCTTTTGCTCATATTCCTTTAATTCATACTACAGAAGGAAAAAAACTATCAAAAAGAGATAAAGCGTCAACATTAGACGACTATTCAAAGATTGGTGTAATGCCAGAAGCATTAAGAAATTACCTTTTAAGATTAGGCTGGTCATTTAAAGATAAAGAAATTTTTACTTTAGAAGAAAGTATACAACACTTTAGTTTAGAAGGAATAGGGAAATCACCTTCAAAATTAGACATGAGTAGAATCTTATCAATTAATGAACATTATATTAAAAATATGAATGAAGATGATCTATTTAATCATTTAACAAAATATTGTGAAAATTATAAAGATAAAATTGATAGTAAATCAAAAAATATTAAAAAATCTCTAAGTTTTTTAAAGAATAAAGCTAGGACTCTTGAAGGTATATATAATAATGCACAATATCTTATAAAAGATAAAATTAAAATATCTTCAGAAGATCAAAAACTTTTAGATAGTTTGGCAAAAACAATTCTGAAAGATTTTTTAAAAGAATTCCAGAACTTAACCAATATAAATAAAGAAAATTTGGAAAAAATTATAAACAATTTAATAAAAAAAAATAAAACAAACTTTAAAGGTGTTGGTCAACCTTTAAGAGTGGCTTTAGTTGGATCAAAATTTGGTCCAGGTATATACGACATAATAATATCACTAGATAAAAACGAAGTGATTGAAAGGTTAAAGGCTGCGAGTTAAAACAGAAGCTGCAATTTCTGAAGATCTATTAGTTCTAAAATCTTTTAGAATTTTTTGATATTTATCAACTTGATTTAACATCAATTTATCATCATCTAAAAAAGTTGTTACTTTATTAAATATATTTTTATAGTTACAATTTGATTGAATTAATTCTGGTATTATTTCTTCATCGGCAACTATATTAATAATATTTGCATATTTTACTTTAACTAGCATCTTAGCAATAAAAAAATTAATAAAATTCATTTTGTAAATAATAATAGAAGGGATTTTTGCATTACAAATTTCTAAAGAAATAGTGCCTGACTTGGCAACTGCAAATATAGATGATTTTATAATTTCAGATTTAATTTTTTCGTCTGATATTGAGCCACTATTTTTGAGATCTTCTTTAATTAATTTATCTTGTATCAACTTGTTAAATTCAGGTGTTGAATGAAAAACATAAAATATATCATTATACTTTTTGTTCATCATCTTTATGAAATCAATTAAAATTGGCAAATGGACATCTAATTCGGACTGTCTACTACCAGGAAAAATTGAAATAATTTTTTTATGATCTTTAATTATTTGACTTATATCAATTTTAGATTTTTCTCCATTTTCTAATAAAGGATGACCTGTAAAAGTAGATTGAATATTTTCCTTTTCAAAATATTTTTTTTCAAATGGAAATAATAACAAAACATGATCTAGAAAAGATTTAAATTTTTTAACTCTACCTTTTCTCCAAACCCATACTTGTGGTGCAACAAAATGAATAGTTTTTATATTTGGATTGATTTTCTTAACTTTTTTAGAAACTCTTAATGTAAAATCAGGACTATCTACACTAAATAAAATATCAGGTTTAAATTCAATTATTTTATTTACTGTCTCATCAATTTTTTTTTTTATTTTAAATATATTCATTATAACACTAGTAAAACCTATATAAGTAATTTCTTTAAGATCATAAATTGATTTTATGCCTAATGAACTTAAATATGATCCACCCACAGACAAGTATTCAATGTCAGAATTACTTTGCTTAAGCTTAGATGCAACTTTAGAGGCCAATTTATCACCAGAAGGTTCACCAGTTAATATAAATATTTTTTTCATATTACTTTAACAAACATCTTGTTTTTATTAGAAAAAATAATGGATTTTTTTCTTTCTAGAAAAATATTTTTTTTTGATTTTACAACTATTCCTTTGAGACCTGCTATTTTGCACTGTTTTAAAGTCTTCAATCCTATTGTAGGTAAATCAACTCTAAGGTCTTGTTTTTTCTTGGGTAATTTTACTAATACTCCATTATTTCTAAACATTTTGCTTTTACATTTTTTTAGCATTTTTTCTGTTCCACCCTTACCTTCAATAGCTATAACTTTATTATTTCTGACAACAGTTCCTTGACTATAATTATACTTACTTAGTTTATTTAATGTTCTTATAGCTTTCATAATATCTTTTTTATCTTCTTTATTTGGTTTAATTTTAGAGTAGTTACCTTTTTTAAGTGATAATTCAGGATTAAATGATATTGAACTAATCGTTTTAATTGCTTGTTGGTTTAGTATTTTTATTATTTCTTTCAAAATAGCAGCATCACCAAGTTTAGAGGCCTTAATTATTCTAGGTATGTAATATATACCTTTTAAGTCTAATTTAATTTTTGAAAAATTTGGTCTTGCAACTTTTCCTGCAAATAGAACTTTTTTACAATTATTATTTTTTAAAATATTAATAATTTTACCAAATTGACCGATAGAAAGTGAATATGAATTTCTATCTTTTTTAAACTTTTTTGTTTTTGATATATCAATTATTAAATAATTAAGCTTTTTTTTCTTAACTTTTTTTAGAATTTCGATTGGGAAATTTGTATCGCCAAAGATTAAACCTATCATTTTATGAGAATGGTGTGCAAATAGATCTTTTTTTATCCTTTGTTATAAATTCAATTACGTTTTTAACTAAAGGGTTTTCTTTAAATTTACCATTTAATTTGCTTATGTTTTGTGCAAGTTTTTTTGTTGCAAAAATTTCTTTATATGCTTCACTTAAGCCAAGAATATCTTTGTTATCAAATTTTGCTCTTCTTAATCCAATTAAATTAAGTCCATTCAAAGTATTCCTATTTCCTGTAGATAAACCGTATGGAATTACATCATGTAGCACACCTGTCATTCCTCCAATCATTGCCATTTTTCCTATTCTTGTAAACTGCTGTACCGCTGAGTTTCCTCCTATAACAACATTATCTTCAATTATTGCATGGCCACCTAACGGAACATTATTTGCGATAATTACGTTATTTCCTACATGACAATCGTGCGCTATGTGAGATGAGATCATAAATAAACAATTATTTCCTATTTTAGTAACACCTCCTCCACCTTCAGTGCCTGGATTGATTGTTACATACTCCCTTATTTTATTATTATCTCCAATTATAAGTTTAGTTTCTTCATCGTTATACTTTAAATCTTGCGGATCATTACCAATGGAAGCAAATGGATAAATTTTATTTTGTTTACCTATTACAGTGTTTCCTGAAATATTTACATGAGAATGGATTTTTACATTTTCACCAATCACAACATTAGGTCCAATTACACTATAAGGTCCAACCTCTGCTGATTCAGCAACTATTGCTTTGCTATCTATTATTGCAGTTTTATGTATCATTTTCTTTCTCTTAAAAAACTTTTCAAATCTTTTGCGGGATATCCCATTACTTTAGTATTATCAGGTATATCATTAACTACTCCGCTGCCACCACCAATTTGAACATTGTTTCCAATTTTTAAATGGCCAGAAATTCCAGCTTGTCCACCTATCATTACATTGTTTCCTATTGTCGAACTGCCTGCAAATCCAACTTGTCCAGCTATAATACAATTGTCTCCAATTTTAACATTGTGAGCTATGTGTATCTGGTTATCTAAATAAGTATTTTTGCCTATTACAGTATTTGACATTGATCCTCTGTCTATGGTTGATCCACAACCAATTTCGGCGTAATCATTTATAACTACTGTACCAATCTGAGGAAATCTATAATTTACTTTTTTATCTGGTAAAAAACCAAAACCTTTTTTACCGATCACGCAACTATCTAAAATACAAACATTATTATTTATAACTGTATTTCTTATAACTACATTTGAACCTATAGAACAATTGTTCCCGATAATAACATTTTGTTCAATTATAGAGTTATGACCAATTGAACAATTTTTACCAATTCTTACATTCTTACCAATTAAAACATTTTTTCCGTAATCAACTTTTTTTTTATATAAAGTTTTTGATATTTCTTTTGCTGAAGTATCATAATCATCTATGACTGAATCAGGATAAAATATTTTTGTTATTTTGGCTGTAGCTAATAACACATTATTTACAAATATTTTATTACATTTGTTCGGTAAATAATTTTTAAGATTTTCTGAAGTTATACAAAATGATGCTTTTGTTTTTAATGCTAAATTTTCATATTTTTTTGAATGAAAAAATGTAATATCTTTACTAGATGACATAGATAAATCTTTAATGTCATAAATTTTCTGATCTTTAAGTTTTTGTGAATTTTTTATCTTTGCTAATTTTAATAATTTATTAATATTAAAAGGGCCATTATTTTTAAAAAAAGGATTAGTCATTAATAAGGTTTAATATCAAAACTTTTAATGATTACTTATCAAGATTTATTGCTGATTATTTCCTATCAACAATAGTAGCTGACCATTGAGCATCAGCCATTTTTTTACCACTTACAAAAGCTTCACCTTTATATTTCCACACTCTTCCATGTGATCTTATAGCTTCAATATTAAGTTCTAATTTACAATCTGGTACAACAGGGCTTCTAAATCTTGCTTTTTCAACACTCATTAAAAAAACTAACTTATTTTCATAAACTGATTTATCTATACCAGCGGCAGTAAGAGCAGCAGCAGCTTGGCCAAAAGCCTCAACAATTAAAACACCAGGCATAACAGGTTGGCCTGGAAAATGACCTTGAACAAAAAAACTTTCCTTCTTTACATTTACTATTGCAGTTGCTGAAAATAATTTTTTTATATTTATTAGTTCATCTATTAATAACATTGGCTCTCTATGAGGTAAAAGCTTAGTTATTTGTTCTTTGTTTAGTGAGTCTGACATTAGTTAATTTTTTTAATTTCTTTATTAACAATAGATAGTATAGGTTCAGAAATATCAAGTTCAGTTTTACCAACTATCATTTGCTCTTTTCTTATAACTATATCAATATTATTTTCTGATGCATATTTAGCAATTATTGGATTAAGCAATTCAATAAGTTTGTTTCTATAGCTAATTTTTTTATCATTTAATTCTTTAATTTTTTTATTTTTATTTAAATTGTATTTTTTAACTTTATTAGATAATTCTATTAACTTTTTACTATAGTCTTCTTCAGATAGTATATTTTTTTGAGTTATAATTTTTTTTTCTTCATCTATTAAATTTTTTTCAGTTGAGGCAAATAATTCATTTGTCTCCTTAATATTTTTTTCAAGTTCGCCAAGTGCTTTTTTACCTGCCGTTGACTTATTTAATATTTTGTTAATATCAATATAAACAATTTCAGAAAATGATTGGGAAATTGTAATAAAAAAAAAAAATAGTATGTAATAAAGATTTTTTTTCATTAAAAAGTTGTTCCAATATTAAATCGGAAAGTCTCATCAATATCTGTAGATTTACTTTGTAAAACTTGAGTTAATGAAAAATTAAGTGGACCTATCGGAGTATACCAATCTACAGCTACACCAGTTGATGCTCTAATTTTGCTAGATGCGCCATCGTTATTTCTATAATCAACTCCCCATAAATTAGCTGCATCAAAAAAATATTTAATATCTGTATCCTGTAAATTTGCAAGTATAGGCAAATCTGTATTAAAATTTATTGTAGCGGCATAATTGCCACCTACATGATCTTTTGAGTCAACAGGACCGATTCTTCCTGATTGAAAGCCTCTTAATTTTCTTGATGGTATATAGAGTCTTTCTGAAATTCTTACATCGTTTCCTGAGTCAAGTGCTGTTATCGCAGCACTATAAAAAGATAATGATGTAACAATATTGTCAGCAACTTCAAAATATTTATTATATTCGTAAGTGTTTCTAAATGAGAGTGCTTCGGAATAAACTGGTATATCTTGAGAAAATCTATGTCTTTGGCCAGAAGTTGTTTGGAATTTTTGATTTCTTCTATCGTAGTCAACTCTATATGCAACTTTTGTTGTAAAATAATCTCCTTTTTGTTTTTTTAAATTGTCTGATGCAGTATTTGATGTTTCGATTTTATCGTAGGAAACCCAAAATGACGGTGTTAAAAAAAAATCATCATATTGTTCAAATCCAGTTCCAATATGAAATGTCGTATCAGAACTTTTATAACCATAATCTGCAAGTTTATCTGATACTGAACTATTTAATCCAAATGATAAAGATTTGTCTGAATTTTTAAATTTAGGATTTAGATAATCTATACCACCTTTAACAGATTCTTCACTTAGTGTTATATTTCCTGAAAGTGTAATTCCTTTTCCTAAATAGTTATTTTCTTGAATACCAAAACCTATGGTACCACCAGACGTTCCAACTCCTGCTCCAGCAGAGATTTCACCGGTAGGCTTTTCTTCAACTTCTATATCAATATTTCTTTTGTTATCTTTGCCAGTATCAACGATTTTAGATTCAACATTTTTAAATATATTTAAATTTTTAAGCTCGTTTATTGACTTGTTATAAATTATGTTATTTAAAGCATCGCCTTCGCTTATAAGTAAATTATTTCGAACAACAGCTTCTTCTGTAATAGAATTTCCAAAAATATTAATTTCATCGATAAAATATTTATCTTTATTTTCTTGAATTTTGATAGTCAAATTCAATTTATTTTTTTTAACAATTTGCTCATTAATTTCAGCATCTATAAACTCATAATCATTATAAAGAGAAATTCTTTCAATTAATTTTATTATTTTTTGGATTTCATTCAAAGAATAAGGCCTGCCTTTAAGTTCATCTAGTTTAGAAGTAATTTTCTGAAATGGAGCTTTGTTAAAATCATCAGGTATTAACAAAGTCAATTGATTTAAATAATATTTTGTACCCGCATTAATGGTAAATGCAAGCTCAAAATTACTTTCTTCAAGATAGCTTGCAAAAGAACTTGTTACTTGAGCTTTATAATATCCTTTATTTAAATAATAATTTTTTAGCAATCTCTTATCAAGATTCATTCTTGACTCATCTAAGTATTTTTTACCAGAAATAAATTTCCAAAATTTAGTTTCTTCTGAAGTAATTAATGATCTTAATTTTCTATCTTTAAAAACTTTATTACCCAAAAAGTTAATTTTAGATATTAGAGCCCTTTCTCCTAAATCAATGTCGTATATAAGATTAATTGAATTGTTTGAATTTTCTTTAATTTGAAGCTGTACGTCAGAAAAATAAAAACCAGTACTTTTAAGAGAATTTTTTATGTTTATTAAATCTTTAGCTGCAATTTTTTCTGCAAAAGAAGATTTATTTTTTAACCTTAAAGATTTATATATTTGTTCTTGCAATTTTTTAGATTTAATTCCGTTAAATTCAACTTCATTAATTATTGGGTTTTCAACAACTTTTATGGTTAAAATGTTATTTTCAAAATTAATTTCAACTTTAGAAAAGAAATTTGTTGAATAAATATCTTTAAAAATTTTATTTAATTGATTTGTATTTATAATTTCATCATTTTTAGATATTTTTGAAAATAAAATTATAGTGTCTTTAGATATTCTTTCATTACCTACCACATCAATAGAATTAATTTTTTCAGCAATAGAATTGCTAGATATAAAGAAAAATATTAGAACAAATAATTGAATTTTGATTCTCATTTGATTATTTTATACATAAAGACAATGTTTTCAATCTAACCTTTTTATCAATATCTATAATCTGTTTAAGATTTTTTGGGTATATCTTTTTAAGTTGCTTAAATTCACTTAAATTTAAAATTTTTTTAAGATTGTGATTAATATCTGTAAATTTTATCATTTTACTTAAAAAACATTCTACAAGCACATCATTTGAACTAACCAAAACTGTTTCAAATAATGAGCTATTGTTAGGAATTTTCTTCAGAAGATCTATTGAAGGAAATTTAATTTTATTAACATAGGACAAATCTAAATCATTTATTAACTTAAAATCTAATTTTTTAGAACCATAATAATCACTCTTATTATTATATATTGAATTAAATATTGGTACTGACATATCCGTATCATGAATCAACATTTTAGTTAGTCCATTTTTAAATTTTATTATAGCGTGCACATAAGACTTTGGATGAATTAGTATTTTAAGTTGAGAATAATTTAAATTAAATATTTTTTTAGCTTCAATGACTTCAAAAAGCTTATTCATCATAGTGGCTGAATCTACTGAGATTTTTTTACCCATTGACCATCTTGGATGTTTTATAGCATTGGTTGGGCTAATTTTTTTAAATTTTGTAATTGGCAAGTTTAAAAATGGTCCGCCTGATGCAGTAATATAAATTTTGTCAATTTTTTCATTATATGAATTTTTTATTAAAGACATTATTGAAAAGTGTTCTGAGTCCACTGGAACAAATTCTGTTTTATTTTTATTTAATTCTTTATGTATTAGGTTCCAAGCGCAGATAATTGACTCTTTATTTGCAATAGCGATTTTTTTACTATGTTTAATACAACTTAAAGTTGGCTCAAGTCCAGCTAAGCCAGTTATTGCACACATACAATAATCTAATTTTTTTTTTAAAATTTTGTGAAAATCATTAAAGTTATTGTATATTTTTAATTTTTTATATTTTTTAATTTTTAATACTTTTAAATAATGTTTTTTACTACTTATTATAATATTATTTACATTTAAAATATTTACTTGCTTTAAAATTTCTTTAATATTTTTGTTTGTTGATAAAAGCACTACATCAAAATCTTTTTTATTTTTTTTAATGATATTAAAAGTAGTTTTTCCTATAGAGCCAGTTGAACCAAGAATTGCAATTGTTTTTTTCATTAATTGAGAAAATTAAATAATAAGTATGAAAATGGAATTCCAAAAATTATTCCATCAACTCTGTCTAATAATCCTCCATGACCAGGTAACAAGTTTCCAGTATCTTTAACTTTTGCTAATCTTTTAAAATAAGAAATTATAAGATCGCCAATTTGACTTATTAAAGAAATAAATAAAATGAGTGAAATAAATATACTATCTAATTCAGGTTTACCCCCTGTCCATATTAATAGATTTAGATAATTAAGTGCAGCTCCAGCCGTTGTATATTTTGTATAAATTATTGCTGCAATTAAGGATAAAATAAAACCTCCAAATGCACCTGCATAAGTTTTTTTTGGGCTAATCTTAATTAGCTTTGGACCCTTAAAAATTTTACCAAACATATAACCACCTAAATCAGTAAATACACAAATAATTAATATCAAAATAAATATTTCAAGAGGAAATTTTTCTCGTAATAAATATGCCGAATAAAATGCAAAAAAAAGATAAAATATTCCCAAAACTTTAAAAGTGTCTTTCTTATTCATTTTTATCCATTCATAAGTGGTGGCAAGAAAAAAAATGCATAGAAAAAATACAAAAAAAAATGATCCTTGAAAAATAAAAAATAATGCTATTGGTATTAAAATTATTGAACTTAATATTCTTTTTGATAATTCACTTTTCATTAAATATTTCCAAAATTTCTTTTAGTTTTTTTGTATTTGTTTAAAATTTGACTATAATCTTTTTCATTAAAATCTGGCCAAAGTTTCTTTTCAAAAAATATTTCTGTATATGCTAATTGCCATAGTAAAAAATTACTTAATCTATGTGTATTTCCTGTTCTTATTAAAATTTCAGGATCTGGAATGCCACTTGAATATAGATTTTTTTCTATATTTTTAATATTTACTTTAAATTTTTTTTTATTTAATAATTTAAATGCTCTAACTAACTCATATTTTGAGCCATAATTTAAAGCTAAATTAACTTGTAGTTTTTTATTTTTTAATGTTATTTTCTCTGAATCAGTAAGCTTCTTTTTAAGTTTATGATTAAAATTGTTAATATCACCAATAATTTTTAGTCTTATATTATTTTTTTTGAATTCAACAATTTTTTTATTTATAAAAGTATCCAATAGTTTAAATAAAAATTTGATTTCATTTTTTGGTCTTTTCCAATTTTCTGTTGAAAAAGCAAAAAGTGTTAAATACTTAATTTTATTTTTTATTGATATTTTAATTATTTTTTCTACAGTTTTTAGTCCAGCTTTGTGACCGAAATTTCTTGATTTTTTTCTTTTAATTCCCCAACGTCCGTTACCATCCATAATAATAGCAACATGTTGCAATGAATTCATATTGTCATTATTTCTTTTTCTTTAGAAATAATTTTATCGTCGATTTTTTTAATATGGTTATCAGTAAATAGCTGAACTGATTTTTCAAATTTTTTTTCATCGTCTTCGCTTATTTCCTTAGATTTAAGCTTATTTTTTAGTTCGTCATTTGCTTCTCTACGTATGTTTCTTATTGAAATTTTGCATTTTTCTCCCATACCCTTAATTAACTTTTTCATTTCGCCTCGTCTTTCTTCACTTAAACTAGGCACGGGCAGTCTCATTAATTGTCCATCTATCTGAGGATTCAAACCCAGTTCTGATTTTTTAATTGCAGAGTCTATTAATGATACATTGTTTAAATCCCATACCTGAACATTAATTGTTCTAGGTTCAGGAGTTGTAATTGTTGCAAGTTGATTAATAGGCATTTTTTGTCCATAAACATCAACTTTAATTATATCCAACATACCAGAATTAGCTCTTCCAGTTCTTAATGCTGAAAGTTCTTTTATAAAAACTTCAAAAGTTTTATTCATTTTTTCATTATATTTTTTTTCTTCAAACATTATTCTCCTATCTTAATTCTCGTAAAATCCTGAATTTTTAATTCTGGTATATTTAGTTCTTTAATTATATCCTTTACTTTTTTTTTAGGATCCATGACCCAATTTTGGGTCATTAGACTATTTTCTTCTTTAAATTTATTTAATTTACCAGCAGATATTTTATCAGCTATATCTTTTGATTTTCCTGAATTTTTTAATTCCTGTGAAATTAATTCTTGTTCTTTATCTATAACTTCTTTTTTTATAAATTCAGGCAAAATGGATATGGGATTGCTTGCAGCTATATGCATAGATAATTGTTTTCCGAATAAATTTAACTCTTCTGAATCAGTTTTTGATTTTAAAGATACAACTACTGCTAGCTTTGAAAGATTGTCTTTTACAATGGTGTGAAGATATTTGTAATTTTTTACACCATTAGTATTTAATGTTTTTCTTCTTCCAACAGTTATTTTTTCACCAATTGTTGCAATTAAACTTACAATGTTGTCCTCAACTGTTTTTTTATTTTTCATCATTGTTTTATTTAGTTTTTCTAAATTTGAATTACACTCATTATTAATTTCACTAATTTCCTTTACAAAATTAATAAAATCTTCATTTTTAGCAACAAAGTCGGTTTCACAATTAATTTCGATTAGTGAAGTTTTGGAACTGTTTCCGCTCACAGCTACAACACCTTCATTAGCCTGTCTTGTCATTTTCTTTGAAGCTTTTGAAACTCCTTTAATTCTTAAAATTTCTACTGCTTTTTGAATATCTCCATTTGATTCCTCAAGTGCAGAACTACAATCTTTAAAACCAGCCCCTGTTGATTGTCTAAGTTGCTTTACTTTATCTTTGTCGCTCATTAATTATGCTTTTTTAAGACTTATTTACAGTTTTTTTATTTTTTAGTATAACTTTTTCTTCACCATTTTTTTTTGATTTAGGATTTTCTGTTTTATCTTTATTTTCAGGTGCATCTTTTTTTGCATTCTCTATTGTTGTTTTTATTAATGAACAGTATAAATCTATAGATCTTCTTGCGTCATCATTGCCAGGAATTGGATAATCAATTCCTTCAGGATTGGAATTTGTATCTAAAATTGCTATTATCGGAATGCCTAATTTTATGGCTTCTTTTATTGCTAAAGACTCATAGTTGGTGTCTATTATAAAAACTAAATCAGGTATTTTTTTCATTTCTACAATACCTCCTAAAGATCTCTGAAGTTTGTCTCGTAAGTGACTCATTTTTAATAGTTCTTTTTTTGTAAAACCTCTATTTTCTGAAGATAAATTAACATTAATTTTTTCTAGTTTTTTTATCGAGTTTGATATGGTTCCCCAATTAGTAAGCATTCCGCCAAGCCATCTATAATTGACATAATACTGGTTAGTACTTTTTGCTAAATCTGAAATAGCTTCAGACGCCTGCTTTTTTGTTGAAATGAATAAAATTTTACCATTATTAAGAACAGTGTTGTATACTTTATCTAAAGCTACATTAATAAGTTCCAATGTTTGGGTTAAGTCTATAATGTGAATGTTTTCTCTTTTTCCAAAAATATATTTTTTCATTTTTGGATTCCATCTTAGTGTTTTATGTCCAAGATGTACGCCAGCCTCTAATAGTTGTTGAATTGTTATACTTGGTATCGTCATATTTATTCCCGGTTATGCCACCACAATATCTGCCAATTAAGGACCGGAGGTATAAAACCACAAATTGTGTGCGTGTTAATTTAAGAAGCTATTTATAAACTAATTATATGGAAAACAAGTATTTTTTTAATTTATTATCAAGGAAATACCTTGGTTTTTAATAATATTTATTAACTTTCTGTCTACTTGACGTTTATCTTTGAGTTTAAAATAAATATTATGACCTTCATCTTTTAATCTTAGATTAACTTCAGTTTTTCCATTAGTTTTAAATAATTTACTTAATTTTTCTATATCTGTTTCATTATTTATTATAAATTCAATTTTATTAATAGGTTTATTAGTTACATCTGCTAAAGATGTAATTTTTCTTACATTTATTTTTTTAAATCTATTATCTTCTTCACTTATATTTTTAGTTAAAGTCAGCAACAAAGAAGTACCTTCTTGTAATATATTTCTGTTCGACTCAAAGATATCTGAAAAAATAAATAATTCAAATACACTACTTAAGTCAGAAAATCTAACAATAGCATACGAATTTCCTTTTTGTGTTTTTTTTTCCTGCACTTTGAGGACTGTGCATGCAATATTAGATTCTTTATATTTTGTACCTTCACTAAATTTTAGAAATTCAATAATATCATAATCATTAAACATATCCTTATATTGATTCAGTGGATGATTCGAAATATAAAATCCTAGGCTTTGGAATTCTTTTGATAGCCTTTCATCTATAGACCAATCTTCGATACTTTCAATAATTTCATCATTATTAATATCATTTGTTTCAAATAGAGCAGTTTGATTTGCTAACTTATTTTCAGAAATATTTTTAGATTTTAAAATAATTTTTGGAATAGATTCGTAGATCGATTTCCTATTAATGTTTATACTATCGAAAGCACCTGCTTTAACTAAACCTTCAAGTTGCAATTTATTCATATCTTTTGGATTAATTCTATTTATAAAATCATTTATGGATTTAAAAAGTCCATTAGCATTTCTTTCTCTAACTATATTTGAAACAGCTTCGTATCCAACATTTTTAATTGCTCCTAAAGCGTAACAAAAATTTTTTTCATCAGAGTGAAAATTTGCATGACAGCTATTTATATCAGGACGCAATATATTTATATCAAGCCTTTTAAGCTCTTCATAAAATTCACTCAACTTTTTTTGATTTGAAATTTCCATAGTCATTGAAGCTGAAAAAAATTGATGTGGAAAATATGTTTTTAAATATGCGGTTTGATATGAAATTATAGCGTAAGCTGCAGCGTGACTTTTGTTAAATCCGTATTCAGCAAATGGTTCAATCTTTAAAAAAATTCCTGCCGCAATTTCTTTGCTTATGCCGTTTTTATATGCGCCTAATATAAATCTTTCTTTTTGTTTTTCTAATTCTGCTCTTTTTTTTTTACCCATTGCTTTTCTTAAAATGTCAGCTTCTCCAGCTGTAAATCCTGATAATGCTTGGGCTATTTGCATTACCTGCTCTTGATAAATAATAACTCCATAAGTTGGTTTTAAAATTTCTTTTAATCTAGGATGAAGATAATCTGGTTCTTTTTTTCCATGTTTGCAATCATTGTATATTGGAATATTACTCATAGGACCTGGTCTATATAATGCGACCAGAGCAATAATATCTTCCAATCTATCTGGTTTCATTTGTATTAAAGCCTCTTTCATTCCTGAGCTCTCAATTTGAAATAAACCCACTGTTTTGCCACTTGATAGTAAGTCAAAAACTTTTTGATCTTCATAATTTATATCTTCAATTTTAAAGTTAATACCGTTTGCATTAACTAATTCTTTCGTTTTGTTTATAACAGTTAAAGTTTTTAATCCTAAAAAATCAAATTTAATAAGGCCAGCATTTTCTGCTGAATACATATCAAATTGAGTAGAAGGCAAAAGCAAGTCTGAAGAATTATCTTTATATAAAGGTACAATCTCTGTTAATTTTTTATCTGCTATAACAACGCCTGCAGCATGTGTTGCAACGTTTCTATTTAAGCCTTCCAAATTTAATGACAAATCAACTAATCTTTTAACTCTTTTATCTTCGGCAATTAGTTTTTGTAATCGTGGTTCTCGGTTAATACATTCAGTTAAGTTCATTGGTCTTGATGGGTCGAAAGGTATCATCTTGCATATACTGTCGACAAATCCATAAGGTAAACCTATAACTCTACCAACATCTCTTATAACCATACGAGCTTTAAGTTTACCAAAAGTAATAATGTGAGCTACACTATTTTTGTATTTTTTTTTTAAATACTCAAAAACTAGATCTCTTTTTTCCTCACAAAAATCGATATCAAAATCAGGCATTGAAATTCGGTCTGGATTCAAAAACCTTTCAAATATAAGATCAAATTTTATTGGATCTATATCCGTAATAGACAAACACCATGCTACTAAAGATCCAGCACCTGAGCCTCTGCCTGGACCTACGGGAATGTTATTTTTTTTTGCCCACTTAATATAATCAGCGACAATTAAAAAATAACTAGAATAATTCATCTCATTTATTATTTTTATTTCATGATCTAATCTATTTTTATATTTAATATAATCTTTATCACTCTTTAATTGGTTTTTATTTTTTTTAAAAATCATTTCAAATTTTTCAACAAGACCAACATTTGAATCATTTATTAAAAGATCTTCAGATTTAACACCTTTTTCAGAAGTAATATTTGGCAATATTGGTTTTGAAGTAACAGGTCTATAACTACATCTTTGTGGTAAATTGTAGTTATTTTCGAGAGCTTCTGGCAAATCAATGAAAATTTTATTCATTTCATCATTTGATTTTAAATAATGTTGATTTGTTAATTTTGTTCTATCTTTGTCATTTACATAACTTTTAGATCCTATGCACATAAGCGCATCATGCGCTTCATACATTGATTGATCTATATAATAAACTTCATTAGATGCTATAATAGGAATATTAAATAATTTGGAAAATTTTAAATTTATATTTTCAAAACTTTTTTCGTTTTGGTCTTCGTGCCTTTGAATTTCAATATAAAAATTATTATTAAATGAATATTTTAATTTTTTGTAAATCTCTTTAATATAATTGACCTTATCATTGTTAAAAAGTTTTCCAATTAAACCACCTATACCACCAGATAAAATAATAATATCTTTTGAATAATTTAGTAAATCTTCAAAATTACAATGAGGTACTGACATTTTATCATTTTCTAAATATGATTTTGATGAAAGTTCAATAATATTTTTATAACCATTTTCATTTTTTGCAATTAAAGGCATCGAGCCTACTTCGTTCATATATTTAAATGATATTTGTGTTCCAATAATTGGTTGAGTGCCAGCCTTTGATATTTTATCTGAAAATTCTAAAGCTCCACAAAGATTAAAAGAATCTGATAAGCCTATACTTTGAATTTTATTTTTTTTACAATAATCTTTTAGTTGATCAATTTGGACTGCGCCTTCGCAAATAGAATATTGGGTATGTATCTTTAAATGATTAAATACTTTTTTATTTGATTCGCTCATTGATGTTTTTTATTCTACCATCAATTAATTGTAATTTACAATCAGCCATATTCGCAAAATATCTATTATGAGTTGCAAAAATTATTATTCTTTCTTTGTTTTTTAACTTAAATAAAATTTTAAATATTTCTTTAGAATTTTTAAAATCCAAACTACCAGTTGGTTCATCGGCCAATATTATTGCAGGTGAATTTACTAATGCTCTTGAGATTGCTATTCTTTGTGCTTCTCCACCAGATAATTCAGTAGGATAATGATCCATTCTCTTTGATAAACCTACGCTTTTTAAAATTTTTATAGAATCTGAAATAGCTTTATCCTTTTTATCATCTAAAGATAATCTCGCTAAATAGACGTTTTCTATTGCTGTAAAGTCAGATAAAAGATTTTTTTCTTGATAAATAATTCCTATTTTTTTTGCTCTAATATTGTCATTTGTTGTTTTTTTATTAGTGCTCGTATCTTGATTTTCAATTTTTATTTTACCACTGCTAGGTCTGTCTATTAGAGAAATTAAATTCAAAAGAGTTGATTTGCCAGAACCAGAAGGTCCCACTAATGAATATATTTTTCCTTTTTTAAAATTAAAATTTATATTATTTAATACCTTTATATTTTTTTTTGATTTGTATAATTTAGATACATTTTTAAGAGATATTATATTATTCATATTTTAATGCTTTTACTGGATCTAAATTTGATGCTTTAATAGCAGGATAAATAGAGACTAAACAAGTTGCAAAAATAGAACAAGTTCCAATTAAAATTATTGAATTAAAATCTATTTCTGATGGCATTTTACTAAAAAAATAAATTTCTTCTGGAAATAAACTTACATTAAAAGTTTTGCTAATAAATCCTCGTATATTTTCTATATAAATAGAAAATAGTATTCCTAAAAAAATTCCAAATAATGTTGCTATTGATCCAATTAAGAAACCAATCATAAAAAAAATTTTCATAATAGAATTATTTTTAACTCCTATTGACTTTAATATAGCTATATCTCTTGTTTTGTTTTTTACTAGAATTGTCAAACCAGATATTATGTTAAATGCTGCAACAATAATTATTAAAGACAAAATTATAAACATTACATTTCTTTCAACCTTTAATGCAGAAAAAAGAGACTGATTTAAATCGGCCCATGTATATATATTTTCGTCAGGAAAAATATTTGATAATTTTATTTTAATTTCGTCTATTTTTTCTGGTTTTTTCAAATATACTTCTAAATATCTGTCGTTTTTATCTAAATTGAAAAAATTTTCTAAATCAAAAATATTTAAAAAAGCAATATTTTGATCAAAATCAGTCAGACCTGACTCAAATATTGAGTCCACAATGTATGCTTCTTGCTTTGGCAGCAATCCAACAATTGTTTTAACGCCTGCGGGTGACATAAGTAAGATTTTATCACCTATATCTACATTAAGCAGATAGCTAAGTTCTTTTCCAATTGAAATATGTTTGCGCCTTAATTCCTTATTTCCTAAAAATTTATTATTTTGAGCTAGTTTTAATCTTTTAAAGCTTTTTTGCCCATATCCTCTTAACAAAATTCCTTTTGTATAATCTCTATTAATAATAACTCCTTCACCACTATTACTTAAAATTAATTTTTTAGAAATTAAACGCAGTTTTTTATTTGAAAATATATTGCTGTTAATAGGATTTTCGTAAGGTTTTACTACAGCATGAGCATTAAAACCTACTATTTTATCAACAAGTTCTGATCTAAAACCATTCATTACTGACATTACAATGATCAAAACCGCAACACCTAAGCTTATACCTATAAAAGAAAAAATAGAAATAATATTTAAAAAACCTTCTTTTTTTCTTGTTTTTAAATATCTTAAAGCAACTTCTTTTTCTAATTGTGATATCAATTTATTTTTTTTTATTAATTATGATTTGTGCTGCTTCTGCAATTTTAATTTTTTTAGTTTTTTCACCAATTTCGTTGAATTCAAGCAGATCACCTTCGGTTTTTTTTCCAATAACTATTTGAAAGGGAATTCCTATAAGATTAAAATTCTTAATTTTTGTTGATATATTTTCATCAGAATCGTCAATTATAGTATCAATATTTTTATCTTTAAAATATTTATAAATATTATTTGCTTTTTCTAAATTTGAATTTTCATTTTTATTTATCATTGGAATAATTGCGCAATCAAAAGGTGATACAGATAAAGGCCATTTCATCAATTCATTTTTATCATCATACTTAGCTTCAATTATGGCACCGACAAGTCTAGAAACGCCAACTCCATACGATCCCATTTTCACAAACATCTTTTTTCCTTGAAAGTCTACAGAGGCATTCATTGGTTTAGAATACTTATCGCCAAAATAAAAAATATGCCCTACTTCAATACCTTTGGTTTTAAGTCTGTATTCTTCTGGAACGTGTTTTTCAAATTCATTTTGATTAAACTTTTCATCTGTAACAGCATAATATTTTTCAAAATCTTTTCTTAAAGATTTAAGTGAATCTTTTTCAATAGTTGTCTCTGAACTGTTAACATCAAATATTCTTTTGTCAGTGTAAATTTTACTTTCACCAGTATCTGCAAGAATGATGAATTCGTGAGATAAATTTCCTCCAATAGGTCCTGTATCAGCAGCCATTGGTATTGCAGAAAGATCCATTCTTTTAAAAGTTCTTAAATATGAAAGAAAAAATTTATTGTAAGAAAGTAAGGCTTCATCATCATTTACATCAAATGAATATGCGTCCTTCATATAAAATTCTCTGCATCTCATAATTCCAAATCTTGGTCTTAGTTCATCTCTAAATTTCCATTGGATATGATAAAGAAGTTGAGGTAAAGACTTATAAGATTTTATACTTGTTCTAAAAATGTCTGTTATTAACTCTTCATTTGTTGGTCCATATAACATTTCTCTATTTTGCCTATCTTTTATTCTTAACATTTCTTCACCATAATCTTCATATCTGCCACTTTCTTTCCAAATTTCACTTGATTGAATTGTTGGCATTAAAATTTCCTGAGCACCCACTCTGTTCTGTTCTTCTCTAACTATTTTTTCAATTTTTTTCATAATTTTAAAACCTAATGGAAGCCATGAATATATACCTGATGAGGATTGTTTTATCATACCAGTTCTTAACATTAGTTTATGAGATTTGATTTTTGCTTCAGAAGGATT
This sequence comes from uncultured Pelagibacteraceae bacterium, assembly GCA_902550285.1. Taxonomy (GTDB): domain Bacteria; phylum Pseudomonadota; class Alphaproteobacteria; order Pelagibacterales; family Pelagibacteraceae; genus Pelagibacter. The sequence continues at coordinate 30,886 of CACCYQ010000006.1, forward strand.
ATTTTTAAGTATAGGTACAAATAATTTAGAAAAGTACATTTTTATTAGGTCCTAATAAGATTTATATTGGTTACAGGTTTTTTTCCAGTCTTTTCCTTAGTGTATTTTCTGCAAGCTATTTTAATAGAGTCAATTATGTTAGTTTCTTGTTTTTTATTATTTAGTGAAAATGTTCTTGCTGTTTTATTTATTTGTTCTTCTAAACCTATTAAAAATTCTTCATTTTCAATTACGGGAAGTCCTCGATAAGATATTTTAGTTTTAATATTAGTTTTTTTGTCTTGTATTACAATACTTACATCTAAAATTCCATTTTCTGACAATGTTTTCCTCTCTTTAATTGATTGAGAATCTTCTTCAACACTTACATTGCCATCAAGATATAATCTGCCACTAGGTGCTTTATCATAAACCTCTGGATTTTTTCCAGGATATAATCTGACAATGTCACCGTTTTCAACTTTAACAGAATTAGGTACCTGCATTTCTTTAGCAAAATTTATATGCTCCACCATATGTCTATATTCACCATGAACAGGTATAACTGTTCTTGGCTTTATCCAGTTATACATATCTTTTAAATCATCCCTATTAGGGTGACCAGAAACATGAACAAAATTATTTTCTTCTGAAATTACCTCAATTTCATCTTTAACAAGACTGTTGTGCAATTTGTATAATTTTTTTTCATTTCCAGGAATAATTTTTGAAGAAAATATAACTGCATCACCTTTTTCAATAAAAACATCAGGATGCATATTTTTTGAAATTCGAGTCATTGCTCCAAGAGGTTCTCCTTGACTGCCTGTACATAAATATACTATTTTTTCTCTAGAAATTTTTTTTGCCTCTCTAGGATCAATAGGGTCAATAACGTTTTTTAGATAACCACAACTTTTGGCAGCTTTAAAGATTCTGTGCATTGATCTACCTACTAAAGATATTTGTCTTCCAGTTTTTTCTGCACAGTAAAATACACTTTCCATCCTAGCTACATTAGATGCAAATGAGGTTACTAGGATTTTTTTTTTTAAATTTTCCATTATTTTCAATAAACTTTTTCTTACATCGGATTCAGAGCCAGCTCTTCCTATGCTAAATACGTTAGTAGAGTCACATATCATTGCAAGAACACCTTCTTTGCCTATTTCAATTAATCTTTTTGAATCAATTGTTTTTCCAATAAGAGGATCTGGGTCACATTTCCAATCGCCTGTATGAAGAATATTTCCAACTGGTGTCTCAATTTTTAATCCGTTTGGTTCAATTATTGAATGAGTTAGTGTAATGAATTCAATCTTAAAAGGATCTAGTTTTAAAGTTCCATTCAATTCAACAATTTTCAAAAATGGTTTTATGTCAATTTTTTTTTCTTTAAATTTTTCTGAAATTAAAAGAGCTGTGAATGGAGTGGCAAAAATTTTACATTGAAGTTTTGGCCAAATGTAAGCGATAGCTCCTATATGGTCTTCATGAGCATGGGTAAGAACAATACCTAGTAAATCATCTTTTTTATCAATAATAAATCCTGGATCTGGATAGATTAAATCTATTCCTGGAACAGTATCATCAGCAAATGTTACGCCAATATCAACTATTATCCATTTTTGTAATCCTGGTTTACCATAAGCAAATAGGTTCATATTCATTCCAATTTCACCAGATCCACCTAAAGGACAAAATAATAATTCTTCACTCATTTATTTAACTTTTTTATAACTTTTAATAATCCATTAATTGTCAAATTTTTATCAACATTGCTTTTAACATTTATTGAATTTTTAAAAAGATGTGACAATCCACCTGTAAGAATAACATTATACTTTTTATTAGTATTTTTAAAAATAAGATCAATAATATTATTTATTAAGCCTAAATATCCCCAATAAAAACCAGATCTTATTGCACTCTTGGTATTTTTTCCAATTACGTTAGAAATTTTTGATAAATTTACAGAAGGTAATAATGAAGCTTTTGAAACTAAACTATTTAGTGAAAGAGTAACTCCAGGAGATATAACACCACCTAAATAATTATTTTTGACAACAACATCAAACGTGGTAGCGGTACCAAAATCTAAAATTATAAAATTTGATTTGTTATTAATAACTGCAATTGCATTAGCTAAACGATCAGAACCTACTTGTTTTTTATCTACTTTAATATTAAGAAACTTCTTTAGATTAATTTGTTTTATTTCATAACATTTTTTCCCTGTTTTTTTTTCAATAAAATTTTTGATAATTTTAAATTTAACAGGAACAACACTGCTAAATAAAATTTTACTAATTTTATATTTTTTTAAATATTTTAATTTTTTAGATAAATATTTTTTAGTGACAAGGTTACTTTTAATATAGCTTCGATTTACTATTTTTGAATTTAAATCTAATAAACAAATCTTTGTCTCTGTGTTACCTATATCTCCAATTAAATACATAATAGTTCTTTCTCATAGCATTTTTTAATATTTTTAAAAATTATCATTTTATTAATTTTATTATTGTATTTTAACAAAGATGTCGTGGGATAATTTTTTATATTTGGATTTTTATAAATATTTATACCTACGCCAATAATAACATAATTTTGTTCATTATGGGTAATAATTTCTTGCAATATTCCACAAAATTTTTTTTTTTTTATAAGAAGATCGTTTGGTGGTTTGATTAGGATTTTTTCTTTAGTAAAGCTACTTAATGTTTTTTTAATCAATAAACAATTCTTTTTTGTTAATTGATTAATAGAAATATTTTTATTTAATCTGTAAAAAATACTCATAAATAAATTTCCGCTTAAGGATATCCATTTATTGCCATATCTTCCTCTGCCTTTTTTTTGACTGTCCGAAATAACAATACCCATTATTTTTCCTTGTTTAATTTTTCTTATTGCAAAATTATTAGTGCTATTTACATTTTTTAGATGAAATACTTTTAAATTCATTAAATAATATTTATTCCTAAAACTATATTAGTGAGAACGGATGGATAAATAAAATATAGTAAAATAAATATAGTTGAAATTAATAACGTGACTTTTAATCCTATTTGGTGGTTTGTATCATATTTTTCTTTAAGTTGATCGAAATAAATAACTTTAATTATTCTCAGATAGTAAAATGCAGCAACAACTGTTGATAAAAGACCGATAATTGCTAACCAATACATTGATTTTTCTATTACTGCTAAAAAAATATAAAATTTTGCAAAAAAACCTGCCAGTGGAGGAATTCCTGCTAGTGAAAACAAAATTATTAATAATGAAAAAGATAATATTGGATGGTTTTTTGATAAACCTGATAAATCTTCAATATTTTCATAATAATATTCATTTCTTCTCATCATTAACAAGCAGCTAAACAAAGCTACATTCATTACTGCATAAATTGTAATATATACTATAGAACTTTGTATTCCTGTATTCGTTCCAACTGCCAGGCCTGCTAAGGCATATCCCATATGACCTATCGAGCTATACGCAGCTAATCTTTTAAGATTCTTTTGGCCAATTGCAGCAACTGAACCAAAAACCATTGATGCAATAGATAAAAAAATAATTATTGGTTGCCATTGATCAATTAAATTAACAAATGGAACATAAAGAAATCTTATAAATACTGCTAAAGCGGCAATTTTTGGAAGAATAGCGAAAAACAATGTTACTGAAGTTGGTGAACCTTGATAAACATCAGGAGCCCACATGTGAAATGGAACAGCTGAAATTTTAAATGAAAGACCAACAAGAATAAAAACTATGCCAAAAGTAATGCCATATTTTGCTTCAAATAAATTGTTTTCTGAAATTAAGTTAAAATTTGTTGTACCTGAAAATCCATAAATTAAAGAACATCCATATAAAAGAAGACCAGATGATAATGCACTTAATACAAAAAACTTAATTCCTGATTCAGTAGAAAAAATATTTTCCCTGTTAAATGATGTTAAAACATATAAAGACATTGCTTGTATTTCTAATCCTAAATAAAATACAATTAAATCATTTGAACTAATCATGACCATCATTCCTAAAATTGCACTTAATATCAAAATTGGATATTCAATTTTAAAAATTTTTATAAATTTTAAGTATTTTGATGACGAAAACATTACTAAAATTCCTGATCCTACAGTTAACATTTTCATAAATGTAGAGAGTGCATCAATTTTATAACTTTGATTAAAAAGATAAGATTCGTTTGCTGATGTTAAGTTAAAAATTAATGCTAATAAAATTAACAAAGTAACAATAGATAAATTGTATACTAAAGCCGCACTATTTTTTTTAAATACTCCTAAAATAAGAAGTGTCATCAAAGACAAGCTAATAAATATTTCAGGAAAAATAAGATTTAAATTATTCATATGAGGAATTAGTCAAATTCACTTCTAAATTAGAATTGTAAATTTTTAAAAGATTATTAATTGATACTTCAGTTGTAGATATTAATGGATCAGGATAAAAACCAAAAAAAATTATTGGTATTGCTAAGGACCATAATATTATTATTTCTGATTTTTTTAGATCTAAAATATTTTTTAAATTTTCATTAATAAGCTTTCCAAAAATTACTCTTTTATATAACCAAAGCATATATGCGGCTGCTAAAATAACACCAAAACTTGCTATTGCTGCAACTAAAAAACTTTTTTGAAATGCACTTAGCAAAATTAAAAATTCACCGATAAAACCACTTGTACCAGGTAAGCCTATAGCACCTAAAACAAATATCATTAGAACAATTGAATATTTTGGCATAACTGAAACTATACCTCCATAATGATTAATTAAACGTGTGTGCATTCTTTCATAAATTACTCCTACAGAAAAAAACAGAGCAGCAGATACAAGTCCATGACTTATCATTTGAAAAATACTTCCTGAAATTCCTTGTTGAGTCATCGTAAATATTCCTAAAGTAACAAATCCCATATGAGCAACTGAAGAATATGCGATTAGCTTTTTCATATCCTCTTGCATTAAGGCAACAAGTGACGTGTAAATTATCGCAATTAAACTTAATAAAAAAATTAATGGTATAAAATAATCTGAAGCGCTAGGAAATAGACCTAATGAAAATCTAATAAATCCATAACCTGCCATTTTCAGTAATATGGCCGCCAATAAAACTGATCCAGCAGTAGGTGCCTCAACATGTGCATCTGGCAACCATGTATGAACTGGCCACATAGGTGTTTTAACAGCAAATGAACTAAAAAAAGCTAACCATAATAAATTTTGGTATTTTGTTTCCAAACCAATCTCATAAAGTTTTTCAACATCAGTGGTACCTGTCATCCAGTAAATAGAAATTATAGCTATTAACATTAGTACTGATCCAAGTAATGTATATAAAAAAAATTTGAAAGCTGAATAAACTCTTCTTTGACCACCCCATATACCAATTATTAAAAACATAGGTATTAAACCACCTTCGAAAAAAAGATAAAATATTATTAAATCTAAAGAACAGAATACTCCTATCATTAAAGTTTCCATTAAAAGTATTGCAATTAAGAAATCTTTAAGTCTATTTTCAATTGTTGAATTAACAGAAATAACGCAAAGAGGAGTAATAAAAGTTGTTAGTATTATAAATAAGATTGATATACCATCAACACCTACCTTGTAGTTAATTAAACCTGGTATCCATTCTCTGTTTTCAACAAATTGAAAATCTGTCGATGTTTTATCAAATATATACCAAAGGTATAAAGACAATAAAAAATTGGCTAAAGAAATAAATAATGCTACATATTTATTACTTTGATACTTACTTTTATTAGCTTTAACAAAAAATATAAAAAAAGCTCCAATTGATGGTAATAAAATTATAGATGATAAGATTGGAAAATTAATCATATTAAAATAAATAATGTTAAAATTAAAGTAAATCCAATTAGCATAACAAAAGCATACTGATATATATAACCTGTTTGAAATTTAACTGCTTTAATTGAAAAAAATTTTATTATTTTTGATATTCCATCAGGTCCTAAACGATCAATCGTATTAACATCAATTTTTTTCCAGAGAAATAATCCAAAATTTTTTGCCGGTTTAACAAATATGGAATCATAGATTTCATCAAAGTACCATTTATTTTTTAAAAAATTATAAAATGGACGGTTCATATCTACAATTTCTATTAAAATGTTTTTGTTTTTTATAAATAAATAGTACGAAATAGGTATCGAAATTATTACTAAAAAAGGTGTCAAAAACAAAAACCATATTGGAGGATGCTCATTACTTAATGGTTCAAGAAAGATTATTGAGTCTTTCCAAAAATGGATACTACTATCGCTACCAATTAGTAATTCTTTAAAAATAAAACCAACTCCTATAGAACCTAGTGCCAAAATAAATAATGGTAACAACATCACGATTGGAGATTCGTGAACTGATTTGATATCTGTATCTCTGTTATTGAATCCACCATGAAATGTTTTAAAAATTAGTCTCCACGAATATATAGAAGTTAAAAAAGCTGTAAAAATTCCTATAGTAGAAGCCCAATAACCTAAGCCACTTCCTTTTAAGTACGCATATTCAATAATTGCATCTTTTGAATAAAAACCAGATAAAAAAGGAAATCCGGTTAAAGCTAATGTACCAATAATCATTAATACATAGGTATAAGGAATGCTTTTCCATACTCCCCCCATTTTATTAATATCTTGTTCTTCGTTAAAAGAATGTATTACCGAACCTGCACCCAAGAATAGCAAAGCTTTAAAAAATGCATGTGTAAATAAATGAAAAATTGCTACATTGTAAGCTCCAACACCTGCTGCAAAGAACATGTAACCAAGTTGACTACATGTAGAATAAGCAATAATTTTTTTAATATCATTTTGTGCAAGAGCTACACTTGCAGCAAACAATGCTGTGGACATTCCAACAATAGTAATCATTGTAAGAGCAAGTGGAGAATACTCATAAATTGGAGAACACCTAACAACTAAAAATACTCCAGCTGTAACCATTGTTGCAGCATGAATTAAAGCAGAAACTGGTGTAGGTCCCTCCATTGCATCAGGAAGCCAAGTGTGTAAAAAAATTTGTGCTGACTTTCCCATTGCTCCAATGAATAAAAGTATACAAATTAAATCTATAGAATTTAACTGAATACCAAGAAATAATATTTTGTTATTAACAAAGTTTGGTATTTGTTGAAAAACTTCATTGTAATTTACTG
>CACCYQ010000007.1 GCA_902550285.1 uncultured Pelagibacteraceae bacterium
TCTTCATTTTTTGGATCTAAACCTAATGCGTTAATTAAAGTAACAATTTCGTTTGAAGAAATTAGTTTTGATAAAGTTTTATTCCTTAATTCATTTCCATTATTATTTTTTTTAGATCCATTTTTATCAGTATATGTGTTCAGTATTTTTCCTCTTAGTGGTAGTACAGCTTGGTTTTCTCTGTTTCTTCCTTGTTTTGCAGAGCCTCCCGCAGAATCCCCCTCAACTATAAATAATTCTGTTCCTTCTTGTTTTGGATTTTGACAATCAGCCAGTTTGCCTGGTAGCCCAGTTAATTCTAGAGCTCCTTTTCTTCTAACACTCTCTCTAGCTTTTCTAGCTAAATCTCTAGCAACTGCAGCCTGAATAATTTTTGCTAAAACAATTTTTGCAATCGATGGGTTTTGATCAAACCAAATTGAAAGTTTTTCATTTATTATATTTTCAACTATATTTCTAACCTCTGATGAAACTAATTTATCTTTTGTTTGTGAAGAAAATTTAGGATCTGGTACCTTTATTGATAAAATACAAGTCAATCCCTCTTTTACGTCATCTCCAGATAGGCTTACTTTATTTTTTTTTAGCAAATTTTGTTCATTGGCATATTTATTTATAACTCTTGTTAACGCACTTCTAAAACCTAACAAATGTGTGCCTCCATCTTTTTGATATATATTATTAGTGTAAGGATTTACCTCTTCATTGTAACCAGCATTCCATTGCAAAGAGCTTTCAATTTGAATATTTTCTTTTTTTCCTTCAATATATATTGGTTTTTTAAAAAGTTCGTTATCACTTTTATTTTTTAGTTTTTCTCTTTTTTGGTCTAAATATTGAACAAATTCTGTTATCCCTCCTTCAAATTTAAATTCGGAAGATTTAGTTTTCTTATAAGTATTGTCGTTTAAAATAATTTTAATACCTTTGTTTAAAAAGGCTAATTCTCTCATTTTCTTTTGAATTATATTAAAATCAAATTCCGTAAAAGAAAAAATATTTTTTGAAGGTAAAAATGTAATTTCGGTTCCTGTTTTTTTTGATTTTCCAACTAATTTAAGAGGTTTTACTGCTTCTCCATTTTTAAATTCAATAAAATATTTATTTCCATTTCTCTCTATAGTTAATTTAAGTTTTTCTGACAAAGCATTAACTACTGAAACTCCTACTCCATGCAAACCACCCGAAACTTTGTATGAGTCATGATCAAACTTACCACCGGCGTGCAATTGAGTCATTATTACTTCGGCTGCAGATTTTTTTTCACCTTTGTGGATATCGACAGGTATACCTCTTCCGTCGTCAGCCACAGTTACACTTCCGTCAGAATTAATTTCAATTTTGATGTTTTTACAATATCCTGCCAAAGCTTCATCGACAGAATTATCAACTACTTCATAAACCATATGATGAAGGCCGGATCCATCATCTGTATCTCCAATATACATTCCTGGTCTTTTTCTAACCGCTTCAAGGCCCTTTAAAACTTTTATGGAGTCTGCCTGATAATTTGAATTTTCTAAATTTTTTGTCATTATTTTTTTTTTGGAAAAAAATTATTTTAACATTTTTTTGCAATTAAATAAAACGACCATTAACTCAAATAGTGAATTTGTGTTGCTATATAATAGAAAAAGGGTGATAATTTTTTTAGTTTACTACAATTGAAAAAAAAACAAAAAATGACAATTTTTAATCAATTTTTTCATATTTAGTGTAAAACTAAGATTCAAATCAAAATTATGAATATTTACGACTGTTTCACATTTTTCGATGAAAATGAAATTTTAGAAATAAGACTGAATGAATTAAATAAGTATGTTGATTATTTTGTTATTGTAGAAGCGGGGCAAAATCACAGAGGAATAAAAAAAAATAAAAATATTAATGAAGATATAATTAATAAATTCAAATCAAAAGTTAGATATTATTATATAGATAGTTTTGATAAAAATCTTAGTCCTTGGCAAAGAGAAAACTTTCAAAGAAACTATATAAATATAGGTCTACATGATGCAAAAAAAGATGACGTTGTAATTGTATCAGATGCTGATGAAATACCAAATTTGAAAAATTTTAATTTCGAAAGTGTTAATAATTTTGTTTTTGCTTTCCAGCAAATACATACAATGTACAAATTTAATTTAATAAGGGAACGAGACTGGATAGGTTCAAAATTATGTAGTTATAAAAAGCTGAAATCTCCACAATGGCTGAGGAACCTAAAAACACATAAAAAATATAATAGGCTTAGAATTGATAAATACTTTTCTTCAACATATGAATTTAATTTTAAAGTTATTAACGAAGGTGGATGGCACTTTGGTTGGATAAAAAAAAGTAATGAAATAGTTAAAAAATTAGAATCTTTCGCTCACGCAGAATATGACAAAGACTCAATAAAGAACAATGATTTTATAGAAAGATGTATTTTAAATGAAATAAATTTTTTAAACACTAATCAAAAATTAATTAAAGATAAAAATATAAACTTGCCTTCTTTTATTACAGAAAATAAAAATAAGTTTATAGACTTTTTGTGTTAATTGTTAAGAATAATATTTTATGAAAATTTATGATTGTTTTATGTATTTTGATGAAGATTTAGTCTTAGATTTAAGATTAAATTATTTATCTAAATATGTAGATAAATTTGTAATTGTTGAAAGTCAATATAATCACAAAGGCGAAAGGAGAAAACTTCAATTTGATAAAAAAAAATTTAAAGAATTCTCAAATAAAATAATTTATATCGAAACCGATAAAATTCCAAAAGGTATAGAAGAAATTGATAATAATGACAGTGAAGATATTAAGTCAACAAAATACATATTAAATGCTGCAAAAAGAGAAAACTTTCAAAGAAATCAAATTGTTCAAGGTCTAACTAATGCAGATGAAAATGACTGGGTGATTATTTCTGATGTTGATGAAATACCAAATTTAGAAAATTTGATAATTAAAAATATAAAAAATAAATTAGTCTTTTTTAATCAACATATGATGTATTATAAATTTAATCTTAAATATGAAAATTTCATATGGGTTGGGTCAAAAGCTTGTAGGAAAAAAAATTTAATTTCTCCTCAATGGCTTCGAAATATAAAGGATAGAAATTATTCATGGTGGCGAATAGACTCATATTTTTCAAATCTAAAATATTCAAATATTAAATTTATAGAAAATGGAGGTTGGCATTTTTCTTATATAAAAACTCCAGAACTAATAGAAAAAAAACTAAGATCATATTTGCATCATAGAGAATATGACCTTAATCCAGTTGGGGTAGAACAGATAAAAAAAATTATTAAAAGTAAAAAGGCAATATATGATTTAAAGCTTGACCAAAGAGTTGTAGAAAAATTTGGAACAGGAGATAAACTTGTAAAGGTTGGGTTAAATAGTTTGCCTGAATACATTGTTTTAAATAAAGCCAAATTTAAAAATTGGCTGGAAGATTAATTGTTTATTAATATTCTACATCAACTGGATCAATACTTCTCCACATATACCAGGTAAAAACACTCCTATATCCGAAATGTAAAGTAGAAATCTTATTTAAAAATTTTTTACTTGGCGGGTATGATTTTTTGTAATTTATTGATATTGCCCTTATTAAACCTATATCCTTGGTTGGAAATATATCGGGCCTATTTAGATTAAACATTAAAAACATCTGAGCGCTCCAAACACCTAGACCCTTTAATCTTGTAATATAATTGATTGCTAACTCGTCATCCATTTTTTTTATATCTTTTATATTGAAAGATTTATTTTTAAAACCTTCAGCTATATTTTTAATATATCTTACCTTTTGTCGAGATAAGCCTACACTTTTCAAATCTCTATGGGTTAACTTTAAGATTTTGTTGGGTATTATTTTTTTTTTGCATTTTTTTTCAAATTTTAACCAAATAGAGTCAGCTGCCTTTGTAGAAATTTGTTGACCTATTATTGTTCTACACAGTGAAAAAAAAGGATCATTTCTAGTTTTTAAATATCCTGTGCCATATTTCTTAATAATTTTTCTTAATACTGGATCTTTTCTAGATAATAGTTTCTTTGCTTTTTCCCAATATTTTGGTGGTCTACTCATGCCGTGTAATAGATACTTGTTTTTTATGGTAAATTTCTCTTCTAAAAATAATTATTGATGAGATGATAACCAATGTTGCCCCGAACAATGTTTTAGAACTAGGTATTTCAGACCAAAATATATATCCAAAAAATATCGCAAAAAGAAGTGCTAAATACTTTAAAGGCGTAACAAGAGAAACATCTGAGTATTTATAAGATTGCGTTAGCCAAAGATTAGCAAGGCCTCCCAAAATTCCTACCATTGATAAGAGAAATAAATCTTTTAAATTAGGAAATATCCAACCTTGGGGTATGGTAAATAAACTCATCACTAATATAGAAAAAGAAAAATATAGACCTATTAACCAAACAGGCTCGGTTGACGATAGTTGTTTTATTGCTATTGCAACATATGATAGGCCTAAACAGAAAATTATAGGATATATATAATAAATATTAAGTGAATTAAATCCAGGTTCTGAAATAATTAGTATACCTATAAAACCTACTATCACAGCCAGCCACCTATAAAAACCAACTTTTTCACTTAAAAAAAAAATAGACATAATTGTAGTAAAGATGGGTGCAGCAAAAGTAATGCTCACTACAGTTGCTAATGGAAGTTTTCTCAAAGCAATAAAAATTGCAACTATTGCAATCAACCCTGAAACGCATCTTTTTAAATGCAAAAATGGTCTATTTGTTTTGTAAAAATTTAAATATCTGTCTCTTGGTATAATAAAAAAAATTGTAATCATCCCACAAAAACCTCTAAAAAATAAAACTTCCCCTACAGGATAGTTGTGTGACCATTTTACAATTATGTCCATTACAGAAAATGCACATATTGATAAAAACATGTACAAAAAACCCAATTGATTTTTAGATAACATAAGAATAACTTTAAATTAAATTAAACAATAATCAATGGAAATAGCAATTTTAGCACTTGGATGTTTTTGGGGACCAGAAATTAAGTTTAATAAATTAAATGGTGTAATTAAAACAGAGGTAGGTTACTGCGGGGGCAATAAAGCGATTGTAAGTTATGAAGAAGTATGTACAGGAAAAACTAATCATGCTGAAGTTGTAAAAATAGAATTTGATAGCTCAAAAATATCTTACGAAGATATATTAAATTATTTTTTTGAAATACATGACCCGACCACAATTGACAGGCAAGGTCCAGATGTAGGATCGCAATACAGAAGCGAAATATTTTACTCTAACAATAATCAAAAATTAATTGCCGAAAATATTTTAAAAAAGTACAATAAAAAATTTAACGGGAAAATAGTTACAAAAATATCTGAATTAAAAAGTTATTGTAAAGCAGAAGAATATCATCAAAAATATTTAGAAAAAAAATTTTAATGTCGCTAGTTTCAACAGAATGGTTAGAAAATAATATGAATAATCTAAAAATTTTAGATTGTTCATGGCATATGCCTAGTTTGAATAGAGATTCATATAATGAATACGTAAGTGAACATATCCAAAATGCAATTTTTTTTGATTTAGATAAAAATTCAGATCAAAATTCTGATCTACCTCATATGTTGCCAAATAAAAATTATTGGGAAAAAATAGTATCATCAATGGGTATTTCAAATAACGATAGAATAGTCATTTATGACAATTCAGATGTTATAAGTTCGTGTAGGTGTTGGTATAGTTTTATTTATTTCGGTCATGATCCAGATCTTGTTCATGTCCTTGACGGTGGCATGAGGAAGTGGAAATTAAAAAATAGACCTACAACAAATTCCATAAATCAAGTTAAAGTTTCAAACTATATTGCTGAAGAAAGAAAAGAATTAGTAAAAAACAAAAAACAAATAGATCAAAATATTTTAAACCAAAAATTCAAAGTAGTAGATGCTAGAAGTAAAAATAGATTTGATGGAAAAGAACCAGAACCAAGAAAAGGTGTAAGAAGTGGCTCAATTCCAAATTCTTTATGTTTGCCATTTGGAAAATTAATAAATGAAGACCACACTTTTAAAAATAGGGAAGAAATTTTAGAAAAATTCAATAATATAATTGGAGGCAAAATGTCTACAGATATAGTCTTCTCGTGCGGCTCTGGTGTTACAGCAACAGTTTTAGCACTTGCTTATTCTTTAATTAATAATAAATATGATCCAAAAATTTATGATGGTTCTTGGGTAGAATACGGTAAGATAATTTAAATATGAAAAGATCAACTAAAATTACTACAATAATAATTATTTTTTTTCTTGTTATTGCAAGTGTCATTATTGCAAGAACAATGATTGGACAACATTTTCAAAAAAAATTTGGGAAAAGACCTCCTCCTGGAATTATAGTTACTGAAGTGATTGAAAGTCAATTTTCAGAAAAAATTGAAAGTTTTGGAACTGCTATTCCAAAAAAAACTCAATCTTTTAGAATAAAAAAAAATGAACTTTTAGAAGATCTAAACCTTAAAGAATTTGTAAAAAAAGGAGAGGAAATAGTTAAGCTAAAAGATAGAAGTATAATTGCTCCTTTCGATGGAATAGTTGGAAAAAGAGGCTTATCAGAAGACGTCCTAGGATCTGAAAATTCTATAATAATAACATTAGATAATAGCTCAATAATTTACTGCGATCTTAAAATACCAGAAAATTTCGCTTCTGTAATAAAAAATGGCTTGCCTATAGAAGCAAAATTTTCAGGATATAAAAATAAAATTTACAAAGGTAAAGTGGATGGAGTATCAAGTAGAATTAATGCAGAGACTAGAAGTCTTCTAACAAGAATCAAAATTGAAAACAAAAATTTTGAATTAGTCCCAGGATCTCTATTAGAAGTAACAGTAAATTATAATCAAAGAAATTCTCTTAGTATTCCTGATACAAGCATAATGTTAGAAGGAAACAAAGCTTATGTATATAAAATATCAGAAGACAATGTTGCTAACAAAACAGAAATTAACTTTGGCTTAAGAAATAAAGGCAAGGTTGAAGTTATTTCAGGTTTAGTTGAAGGAGATTTAATTGTTGCGGAAGGTCTAAAAAAAGTAAGACCAAGAGGTAAAATCAAACCTATAAAAAATTAAAAAATGTATATAACCGATGTTAGTATAAGAAGACCAGTAGTTGCTTGGGTTTTTTCTCTAATTTTAATTGTTTTTGGTATTTTTGTATTTTGGAAATTACCCGTAAGAGAGCTTCCTTCGGGTTTGCAGCCGCCTGTTGTACAAGTTAAAGTGGACTATAAATCAGCATCAGCGCCCATAATAGATGAGGAAGTAACTCAAGTTATTGAAGATGTAATTGGCGGAGCAGAAGGAATTAAAAATATCGACTCAAAATCTGAGAATGGAAAAAGTACTATAAATATAGAATTTGATACAGAAATAGATTTAGACGATGCTGCAAACGATATTAGAGAAAGAGTTGCAAGAGTAGTGGATAATTTGCCATCTGAGTCAAATCCACCACAAATATTAAAACAAGCTGCTGGGTTCACTACTACAATGTGGTTAGCTCTATCATCATCTACTTGGAGTGATTTAGAACTTGGAGATTATGCTGAGAGATATCTTGTAGACCAATTTTCTAGTGTGAAAAATGTTGGAAGAATTAGAGTTGGAGGATTAAGAGAATTAAGTGTAAGAGTTTGGATTAATCCAATTAAGCTAGCTGCAAATAATTTAACTATTCAAGAAGTAGAAAGTTCACTTAGAAACGAAAATATAAGTTTGCCTGCTGGAACACTTGAATCAAATAACATCGATTTAACAATTAATTTAGATAAATCATATGATGATTTGGAAAAGTTAAAACAATTACCAATAAAAAAAAACAAAGGCAGTCTAGTGAGACTGGCAGATGTTGCTAACATAGAGTATGGACCAGTTTCAGAAAAAGCTTTATTTAGAGCACAAAGTAAAAATGCTCTTAATCTGAAAACAGTAGGTATCGGTATTTATGCTAGAAGTGGAGCATCAACTGTAGAACTTTCAAAGGAAATAAATAAAAAAGTAAAAGAAGTAAAAAAAAATTTGCCAGAAGGCTTAAATCTAGAAATAGCCTTTAATAGAGCGACATATATTGGAGCTGCTATTAACGAAGTATACAAAACTTTAATTATTGCTTTTATTTTAGTTGTGGCAATCATCTATCTATTTTTAGGAAATCTTAAAGCAGTAATAGTTCCAGCAATAGCTTTACCTGTAAGTTTGATTGCAACTTTTTTAGGGATCTATTTGTTTGATTTATCTATAAATATATTTGTTTTATTAAGTTTCATATTGGCAATAGGAATAATAACAGATGACTCTGTTATAATGACAGATGCAATATATAGAAGAATTGAAAATGGAGAATCTCCTCTAGTCGCTGCTTACAAAGGTTCAAAACAAATAACTTTTGCGATTATTGCTACTACTTTGATTTTAGTTGCAGTATTTCTCCCTCTAATTTTTATAGAAGGAATAGCTGGAACTTTATTTAGAGAGACAGCTATTGCTTTGTCTTTTGCAATTGTAATTTCTTCTTTTGTTGCTCTTACTCTATCGCCAATGTTGGGAAGTAAGTTTTTAAATAAAAAAGCAAAGACAAATTTCATTGTAGTAAAATTTGATAGATTTTTTAAAGGATTTTCAAATTTTTACCAGGACACACTTAAATTCTGGTTAGATAAAAAGAGAACAATCATTGTGTTTATAATTTTAATGATTGTAGGATCTGGTTTATTATATAATTTTACTAAGAAAGAACTTTTGCCACTTGAAGATAGAGGTGCATATTTAGTTATTGGTTTTACAGATGAGGGAAGTTCCTTTCAGTATACTCAAAAAAGAGCAGAGGATGTAGAAAGAAGACTTGTTCCACTTTTAAAATCTGAAGGCAGTCCTTACAAAAAATTTTTAATGATAGTACCAGGGTTTGGTTCGGAAAATAGTTTTCTAATTATTTCACTTTTAGATAATTGGAAAAATAGAAAACAAAATTCTCAAATAATTATGAGGCAAGCAATTGGAAAAATAGTAACTGTACCTCAAACAGTAGCTTTTCCTATATCACCTCAATCAATAAGAGTTTCGAATTACAATAAACCGGTGCAAATGGTTATATTGGGAACTACTTATGAAGAATTAGAAGAAGTACAAAAAAACGTAATTAGAATGCTAAGAAAAAATAAAAATTTATCTAGAATAGAATCTGATTTTTCAAGAAATAAACCAGAGGTAAAATTAATTATTAATAAAAACAAAGCTAAAGATTTAGGAATATCCACTCAAACTATTGGGCAAACATTAGAGACTCTTTACGGTGGAAAAACTGTAACAAAATTTAATAAATTAGGAAAAGAATATCCAATTATTCTGCAACAATATATAGAAGATAGGAAAGATAAAGAAAGCCTTGGAAAAATATTTGTAAGATCTGAAACTAGTGGAAAATTAATTTCATTAATAAACTTAGTTGAGTTTAAAGAAGAAGGATCTGCAAACAAATTATCCAGATATAATAGACAAAGAGCTGTTACAATATCTGCTAATATAAGTGAAACTTATACATTATCTGAAGCAATTAAATACTTAGAACAAACTATGTCTAAAGTTGCACCAGAAAAACAAATTACATGGAAAGGAAAATCAGAAGAATTAAAAGAAACGAGTAATGAACTATATATTATTTTTGCATTAGCTCTTTTAACAGCCTATCTAGTAATGGCAGCAACATTTAATTCGTTTGTACACCCTTTTGTCATTATACTAACTGTTCCACTGGCTGTATTTGGAGGATTGGTATTTATTTTATTTTTAAATACATCGATAAATATTTTTTCACAAATAGCTCTTGTAATTCTTATTGGAATTTCAACAAAAAATAGTATTTTAATTGTTGACTACGCTAATCAATTAAGAGCTGCTGGAAAAAGTATTGAAAGTTCAGTGAAAGAAGCTTGTGATCTGAGATTTAGGCCTATAATTATGACATCTCTAAGTACTATGATTGCAATGATGCCTTTGGTAATTGGAAATATTGGTCCAGGAGCTGGTGAAGGATCAAGACTTGCGGTGGGAGCGACAATATTAGGTGGAATGATAATTTCAACATTCTTCACACTATATGTAACTCCAACAATGTATTTAACACTTACAAAAAATACAAAAAGAATTGATGCTGTTGATATTGAGTTAAAAAAACAGCTCCGTTAAAAAATAATATATTTTTTTCTGTTTAAAGAGTTACTACATCTATTAAGTTGCTTCTTATATTTATTTGATTGATTTTGAACTTTCTTAGCTAATAAAATTACCTTTTGATTACTTTTATAATTTTTATAATTTCCCCAACCTTCATGATAGGCAATATATTGTTTAAAAGCATCCTTCTTGGAAATTTTTAATAACTTTTCAGTTTTATTTGTATACCATCCAATAAAGTCAACACTATCTTTAAACCTTGTTCTTGTAGCGAATTTATTACCAGTTTCTTGCTTATATTGTTTCCATGTACCTTTAACAGCTTGTGAATATCCAAAAGAACTTGAGGGTCTTTTGTAGGGTATTACTTTAAATATTTTTTGTCTTTTGGGTTTTGCCAGCCAATCAAAATCTGATTCCATTTTTATAATTGCTAATTGAATATAAATTGGTGTTCCCCATTTTCGCTCAGTTTTCTTTGCATGTTTGTACCAAAGATATCTCTCTGAAAATATAGAACATCCGTCTGCTGTATTTTTTGGAATAGATGAGCAAGCAGAAATTAAAAAAAAAATAAGTAATAATAATTTTTTCATTTTTTTTCTCTAACTTTTTTTTTCCATATCCATGGATATTCAAACTTCATGTTCCAAAAACCTAACTTATTCATTTTTGCATATTCTTGATCGTTTGCAAATTTTCCTTTTGAATAACGAGGCCAATCAAAAGCATAACCATTTCTTACCATAAAAACAGATAAACTTTCATCTTTTAAAAAACACTCACCTACTAATCTTTTATATCTGTCTTTATTTTTTTCAATTTTACAATTTAGAGAATTATTTCCTATTTTTTCTATCAACTTGTCTTTAGAGATTTGTCCACAAAAAACTTTTTTATTATCTTCAATACAAGTTTGTTTTTTACCCCTGTAATAACTTTCTGGAGCATCAATTCCACCAAAACGAATTTTTTCATCTTTAATCTTTATAGTGTCTCCATCCACAACAATAGCTTTTCCTTTGGTGATATTATTATTATCGCTATAAGAAAAGGAAATAGAAAATAAAATTATAATTATAAACCTACTTAAATTCAGACTTAGCTTTTTCATTAAGCTCATCCATTTTTTTTCTGATTTCTTCGTCTGAAATTTTATGATCTTTTAGGTCAGCCTTTACTTTTCTAAAAACATCTTCATCCCCTGCCTCAGCAAAATCTGCCTTTATAACTGCTTGAATGTAATCTTTCTCTTGGTCAGGATTATAGCCTAAAATTTGTGAAACCCATTGACCAATATATTTGTTTCTTCGAGCACTCACTTTAAATTGTAATTCTTCGTCATGTGCAAATTTTTTTTCAAAACTTTTTTCTCTTTCATCAAATGTACTCATCTTTTTCTCCAAAAATTAAATATACTAAATAAAAAAATTGACATTAAAACTCCACCAATATTACCAAACAAGTCTTCGTATTGAAATGATCTGTTTGGTATCACTATATGTAAAATCTCGAGAATTATAGAGCTTAATATTAAATAAGTAATAATAAGTTTTTTATTGCTTTTGTAATAAGCAATCAATCCTATTAATGACAGCACAAAAAATGCATATACATGATTTGATGACATTGATAAAAAATCTTGAGTAATTTGTGGTTGTTTTTGAAAATCTCCATAAATTAGAAAGCCCAAAATACTCCCTGGATATACATATAAAACAATAAAAATTGTATTAATAATATTAAATAGTATTTTTGTCTTTTGCATAATTATCTTATATTAAAAAATTATTTATGAGTCATTTAATTTTAGTTCGTCATGGTCAAAGCGAGTGGAACTTACAAAAAAGGTTTACCGGATGGGTTGATGTTGAGTTAACTTCACAAGGAAAATTAGAAGCTTGCAAAGCTGGGGAATTAATAAAAAATTTGAATTTAAATTTTGAACATTTTTTTTGTTCTTATCAAAAAAGAGCTATAGAAACATTAAACTTAATTTTAAATACTCTAAGAATAAAAAACAATAATGTAACAAGAGCTTGGCAATTAAATGAAAGAAATTATGGATCTTTAACTGGTTTAAATAAAGAAGAAATGAAAAAAGCTCTAGGTGAAAAAAAAGTCCATGAATTTAGAAGATCATGGAATATTGCTCCTAAACCACTAAATAAAAAAAATCCTTATCATCCTTTAAATATTGAAGCATATAAAGATATACCTAAAAATATGATTCCTGATACTGAGTCTCTGAAGGATACCTATGAAAGAGTGGTACCATATTACGAAAAAAATATACTCCCTTTAATTAATAAAAATATAATTATTTCTGCTCACGGAAATTCTATTCGTTCACTATGCAAATATTTATTTAAAATCGATGATTCTAAAATCTCACAATTAGAAATCCCTACTGGAAATGCTTTGGCTTTAAATTTCGAAAATAAAAAGTTAGTAAATGCAAAATATTTGGACAAACAAAGAGCTAAGGATTTACTAGTTTTTTGATAGTTTATTAAATATTTCTATATCAGTAACATGTATAAAATCATTTAAACTTTCAAATCCATATAGTTTATTTTCATCAATTAATTGATTCCATATTTCAATAATTGAAAAGGAATTTTGATCAATTATTGAAAAAACGTTTTTATTAATTATTTGACAACCAGTGTAAATAAAAGTTTTTTCTTGATAATTTAAAATATTTTTAGAATTTAAATTAAAATCACCTTTTAGTTTTTTATCAAAACTTTTAGATTTATTTACAACCAATAAAATATTTTGAATTTTATTTTTTATATAAAAAACTTCCATTTTTCTAATTACTTCAATATACTCTTTGCACCACATAGTATCGGGATTAAAAACAAAAAAATTATCATTATCTGATTTTTTTATTAAATTTAAAATTCCACCCCCAGTGTCCAAAATTGAATTTCCATCATCTACTACATTTATTTTACAATTAAAATTTTTTTTATTAATAAATTCTCTAATTTGTTCTTTTAAATAAAATGTATTAATCAAAATATTTTTTACTCCAAGGTCATTAATAAAATTAATTGTATTTTCTAATAAACTTATATCTTTTAATTTAAGCAAAGGTTTTGGCACTTTTAATGTTAGAGGATTTAATCTTTTTCCGTAGCCAGCGCAAAGTATTAATGCGGTATTTATTTTTTCCATTTTTTTTTTCTCATTTTTATTGAAAAATTCTTTCCTAAAAAAAATTTTAAATCATTAAATAACAAATTATTATTTATTCTATATTCAATTAATTTCCACGCATAAGGAATTAGCTTTAAATATTGATGTTTTTTATCTCTAGTTGATAATCTAGTAAATATACCAATTATTTTTATATTTCTTAATACAGACAGTAAATCAAAATCATTTTTAAATTTTTTTTTATTTATAGATTTATTTTGCTTTAAAAAATATTTGAAAATTTCTTCCTTTAAAGGATTTGATGTTTTTAATCTCACATCATCAATTAATGATGCAAGATCATATGCATGGTTACCATACAAAGCGTCTTGATTGTCAATAATAGCTATTTTCTTTTTACACTCCATTAAATTAGATACATGAAAATCTCTATGTACAAATACATGGTTTTTATTTTTTATTTTTTTTAACAGAATTTTTATAATAATTTTTAATTTATTTTTTATAAATTTTTGTTTTTTTTTCTTTATAACTTTTGGGATGTACCAATCTAAAAATAGTTTTGACTCTTTAAAAAGTTTATCCTGTGTATAATTTGGAACAATATAATTTGTATTATTAAATGTTTTAATTTTTTTAGTTTTAATTCTTTGTAATTTAGATAAAAATAAAATTATTTTTTTGTAATATTTTAATTTATTTGTTTTTCTATTTTTTAACTTGCAATAAACAGAAATATCTCCTAGGTCTTCAATTTCTATTAAGTTTTTTTTGTAATCTTGATTTAATAGTTTTGGTGCTTTTACTTTGTTTTTTATTAATATTTTATTTATTGCATCATAAATAAGTAAATTACTTTTTTTTTCTCTTTGACAAAAAACTACAACAGATTTATGACTTCTATAAAATTTTCTAAATGAAGCATCTCCTGATAATTTTATCAAATTATTTAAATTCATTAAAAATTTTTTTTTTGTATTTGCTTGATATAATCAAACTTCTTTTGCTTAAATTTTCTTCATAATTAAAATTTAATTCGATTAGATTTTTTGGTTTTTTTTTTATTATTTCTGGCCACTCAATTAATGTTATAGTATCTTTTTGATTTTCAAATAGTCCTATATTGTTTAATTCCATCTCGTTTTTTAATCTATACAAATCATAGTGCTGAATAATTAATTTATCAATTTTGTATTCGTATACTATATTAAAAGTTGGACTTGGTACTTCAGTTATTTTTTTATTTAATTTAGATTGTAGATAATTAATTAAATGCTTAATAAATGTTGTTTTGCCTACTCCTATTTCTCCATAAAAAAAAACTGTGTCTCCTTTTGAAAGATAATTTGAAATTTTTTCAGAAATTGATTTTGTATCTTTTTCTAATGTAATATCAATTTTGCTACTTTTAGTAGCGATATGCATCGGGTTTGTAAGGTCCATCAGGTGTTACACTAATATAATCTGCCTGATCTTTAGACATTTTTGTAAGTTTAGCACCTACTTTTTCTAGGTGCAATCTAGCTACTTTTTCATCAAGATGTTTTGGTAAAACGTAAACTTTTTTTTCATACTTATCTGAATTATTCCATAACTCTATCTGAGCAGTTACTTGGTTAGTAAATGAAGCACTCATTACAAAACTTGGGTGTCCAGTGGCACAACCTAAGTTAACCAGCCTTCCTTCAGCAAGTAATATTATTCTTTTCTTGCTTGGCAAAGTTATTTCGTGAACTTGTGGCTTAATTTCATCCCATTTGTAATTTTTCAATGCTTCAACTTGGATTTCATTATCAAAGTGACCAATATTACATAATATTGCTCTATCTTTCATTTCTCTCATATGATCAGCAGTCACTATGTCTTTGTTTCCTGTTGCCGTAACAACTATATCTGCTTCTTTAATCATTTCATCCATAAGCACAACTTCATAACCTTCCATTGCAGCTTGTAAAGCACATATTGGGTCAGTTTCAGTAACCATTACTCTTGCCCCGCTTTGCCTTAATGAGGCAGCACTTCCTTTTCCAACATCACCAAATCCTGCAACGATTGCAACTTTTCCTGACATCATAACATCAGTTGCTCTTTTAATTCCGTCTACTAAACTTTCTCTACACCCATATAAGTTATCAAATTTAGACTTTGTAACAGAGTCGTTAACATTAATTGCTGGAACTAATAATGTTCCCTGAGCTTCCATTTTTTTAAGAGCTAATACTCCAGTTGTTGTTTCTTCAGATAGCCCCTTAATATCTTTTAGTAAATCTTTATAATCTTTGTGCATAAGTGCGGTCAAATCACCACCGTCATCAAGAATCATATTTGGTTTCCAATCCTTTTTACCCTCAATAGTTTGCTTCACACACCACCAATATTCCTCTTCTGTTTCACCTTTCCATGCAAACACGGGTATGCCTACTTTTGCAATTGCTGCTGCAGCATGGTCTTGTGTAGAGAAAATATTGCATGAAGACCATCTTACTTCAGCTCCTAAATCAACTAAAGTTTCTATTAAAACTGCTGTTTGAATAGTCATATGTAAACATCCAAGAATTCTAGCTCCTTTAAGAGGATGTTTACCTTTGTACTCTTTTCGTAAAGCCATTAATCCTGGCATTTCTGTCTCAGCTAAAGAGATTTCTTTTCTTCCAAATTCTGCTAGATTTATATCTTTTACTTTATAATCACTCATGAGCGTGTGCTTCTAACAATTTTATTGAATATAATCAATTAAATTTTTTTTAATTTTTTGGAAATATAATTTCAATTTTTGCCCCTTTATCTTTATTATTTGAGGCATATATTTTTCCATTATGTAGCTCAACTAAGTTCTTAACAATGTTCAAGCCTAGCCCTGAATGCTGTCCAAATTTTTCAGGTCTGTTACTGTAGAATCTTTCAAATATTTTTTCTGTTTCATTTTCTTTAAATCCTTCTCCTTCATCTATTACTTTTAATACTACTCTTCCTTCCTTGTCTTTGTTTACGTGAACTTCTATACTTTGATTGTCTTTGCTAAATGAAATCGAATTTTCTAACAAATTAGCAATAATTTGCTCTATTCTATTTTCAATTCCTAAAATTTCATATTTTTTTGATCCATTTATATTGAGCTTAATATTGATACCTCTTTTGGAATTGTAAATATTATTAAAATCATCAACAACGGAATTTGTTATTAAACTTAAATCAATTTTTTGCATTTTTTCCGAAGTCATTGCTGCTTCATCTTTTAAAATTTGAGAATAATCAGTTATCAATCTTTCTATTCTTTCAACATCGTGAGATAATATTTTAACTAATTTTTCTCTTTGTTCTTGATTTCCAGTTTCTGAAATTATTTCAGATGCACTCTTTAATGATGCTAAGGGATTTCTAATTTCATGGACTAAATCGGTGGAAAAATTTTTAGTTTTGTTAATTCTTTTATGTAGCTCACTTGTCATTTCTTCTAAAGAGCTAGA
The DNA here is from genome assembly GCA_902550285.1 of uncultured Pelagibacteraceae bacterium. Classification (GTDB taxonomy): domain Bacteria; phylum Pseudomonadota; class Alphaproteobacteria; order Pelagibacterales; family Pelagibacteraceae; genus Pelagibacter. The sequence continues at coordinate 16,879 of CACCYQ010000007.1, forward strand.
TAAAATGCCAATTTCGTCATTTCTATTTTTACTTATGTTAATATTTACATTATTTTTTTTCTTACCTTTCATTAACTCTGTATAACTAACTAAATTTCTTATAGGTTTTAAAAAATATCTATTTAAAACAAAAGAAAAAATTAAAATTACAATCGCTACAAAAAATGCAGTTCTAATAATAAATATTTTTCTTTCATCAATTGCAGCTTTAATATCATTTGCATTTTCAGTTATAGCCAAAAATCCAATATTTTCTTTTTTATCAAAAACACTTTTAATTGTTGTAAGCAAAAATTGATTATAATTATCTTGGGTAAAAGTATATGGTTTTCCAAAGTTTGTAGAATTTACATAATTATTTAAAATATCTTCCAAAGATTTATCATCTATTTTATTAATGCTTTCAGCTTCATTATTTTTATCATCATCCAAATTCTCACTTAGTGCGTTCATTTCAATTATTTCTAATCTCTGATTAAACGATCTTGGATCTAAATCTAAAGTATTTGTATCTCCAATTAAATTTAATTGGCTATCAAATATCAAAACTCTGTCTATGCTTTGAAAAAGAAATTTGGTAGAAAATAAAAACTTTCTTATATCGTTTTCATTAAATTTCACTTTTAATCTTTTTATATGATCGATGGTATTTTCCATAATTTGAATATGATTAGAAGTTTTTTTATTTATTAAGCTTGGTTGAATTGATTTAAGATAAAAGATTGTAATAAGACCAATAATTGAAAAGATAATTAAATTGATGAACAAAAATTTTTTTAATATTGATAGATCTTTTATTAATTTATTTAACATTAACTAATATTCCAACGATAGCCACTACCATATCTTGTTTCAATCGCAGAAAAATTATTATCTACTTTTTTAAATTTTTTTCTTATTCTTTTTACATGACTATCAATAGTTCGATCTTCAATATCTGTGTCTTCTCTGTATGCTATATCCATTAATTGTGATCTTTCCTTTATAATTCCTGGTCTTTTAGCTAATTCCTGTACTATTAAAAATTCAGTAGTAGTAAGCTTGTCTGGCAGAGCTTTACCATCCCATTCACACTCTAACTGCGAAGGATCCAATCTTAATTTTCCATGTGAAATAATATTTTTTGATTCTTCGATATTGTTTTTTAAATCTTTTTTTCTTAATTGAACCCTTATTCTCTCTATTAATACTTTTATAGAAAAGCCACCCGATTTTTTTACGAAGTCATCAGCACCTAATTTTAGACCTAACAACTCATCTACTTCTTCATCTTTTGATGTTAAAAAAATGACTGGCATAGAAGTTTTTTTTCGTAGTTTTTTTAAAAGTTCTTCCCCATCCATCTTTGGCATTTTAATATCTATAATTGCCAAGTCAGGTGGCATTCTCGTTAATCCTACTAATGCACTCTCTCCATCCACATAAGTTTGAACTTTAAAACCCTCTTTTTCCAATGCTATGCTTATGCTAGTAAGAATATTTCTGTCATCATCAATTAATGCAATGGTTTCTTTCATGTACCAGATTGAAAATACTAAATTGTTTTAATTTCGGCAATAGATGACTTTCAGTTTAATGAAGAAGACCCCAATTATCTCCAATATTTACATCAACTAGTAAAGGAATTGAGAAAGAATGGATTTCACTGTCCTTAACACTGACCATTTCATCTCTAATGATTTTAGCCATTTTGTCTGCATTATCTTTTAAAACTTCAAAAATTAATTCATCATGAATTTGTAACAACATTTTACAATTAGATATTTTTTCTTTTTGAAACCTGTTATTGATTCTTATCATTGCAAGTCTCATAATTTCTGATGCCGAGCCTTGTATTGGGGCATTGATTGCAGCTCTTTCTTGAAAATTTCTTACATTAAAATTTTTATCATTAATTCCTTTAAGGTGTGTTCTTCGTCCAAATATATTATTTACATACCCAGTTTTTCTACAAAAACTAATAGTTGAATTCATATATGCTTTAATTTCTGGAAACTTCAAAAAATATGAATTTAAAAAATCTTCAGCCTCTGAGTTTGAAACTCCTATTTGTTTTGCTAGACCATATTGTGAGATACCATATATTATTCCAAAATTAATTGCTTTTGCTTTTCGCCTCATATCAGAATTTATTTTTTTTATATCTAAATTAAATACCTGACTTGCTGTCAAAGAATGAATATCTTCATTGTTTCTGATTGCTTTTTTTAATTCTTTTACATCTGCAAGATCTGCAAGTATTCTCATTTCTATTTGGTTATAGTCTGCAGAAATTAATGTATGACTTTTTTCAGCTATAAATGATTTTCTAATATCTTTTCCATTCTCAGTTTTTATTGGAATATTTTGTAAATTTGGATCGCTGGATGCAAGACGGCCGGTTGTTGTTGCTGCAAGCAAAAAGGAAGTATGAATTCTATTAGTTTCAGGATTAATGTATTCAGGCAATGAATCAGAATACGTGTTTTTAAGTTTGGTTAATTGTCTCCAATCTAAAACTAATTTTGGAAATGTGTGTCCTTTAAATGCTAAATCTTCTAATACAGATGCACTTGTAGCAAAACTACCTTTTTTTGTTTTTTTTTGAGCTGAAATTTTCAATTCATTATAAATTATTTCACCAAGCTGCTTGGTAGATGCAATATTAAATTCTTTTTTAGATAATTTAAAAATTTCACTTTCTAAGGACTTTATCTTTCTGTCAAATTTTATTGATAGTTTTTTTAATGAAGATGTGTCAAGTTTAACTCCACTAATTTCCATCATCGCTAAAATTTTAATTAGAGGTTTTTCAAAAATTTCATAAATATTAATTAATTTCTCAATTTTTAAATTTTTTAGAAAAATTTTATATAACCTAAAAGTAATATCAGCATCTTCTGCTGCGTAGTCTTTTGCATCGATTATATTTACTTCACTAAAATTAATTTCTTTTTTTCCAGTTCCAACTAATTCTTTAAAAGCAATAGGTTTATGACCTAAATGTAGAACAGATAATGTATCCATGTTATGCCTATTTTTTCCTGCATCTAAAACATATGACATAAGCATAGTATCTTCCATGGGTGCAATATCTATTCCTCTGTGAAAAAAAATAATATAATCAAATTTAATGTTTTGACCTATTTTTTTAATACTTTTGTCTTCTAATATTGGTTTTAGTTTTTGTAATACTTTTTTTTCATCTAGATTTTCTCCTTTTTTATGTCCTATAGGAATATAGACAGCTTTACCTATTTTTGTAGATAAGGATATACCAACCAGTTTTGCCTGATGAGGATCTAAAGAAGATGTTTCTGTATCAATCGCTAACTCACCAAACTCTTCTGCCTCGATTAACCATTTTTCAATTCCATTTTCTGATTTTATTATTTCATAATTTTTTTTTGAAATTTTTTCATTGATTTCTTCTTTTATAGTATTTTTTTCTTCTGAAAATGAGACTTCACCATAAGCTGATATCACAGAACTCAATAATCTATTAAATTCCATTTCTCTTAAAAAATTATAAAGTTTCTCTCTATTGACTTCCTTTAACTTAAATTCTTTTATATTATTTTTTACTGGAACATCTTTTTTTAAAGTTACAAGTTCTTTACTTATTAGAGCTTTTTTTTTATTTTCAATTAATGTTTCGCGTCTTTTATTTTGTTTAATCTGGCTAGTATTTTTTAATAAGTTTTCTAAATCTCCATATGTATTAATTAATTCTGCTGCAGTCTTTATTCCAATCCCTGGAACACCAGGAACATTGTCGCTACTATCGCCAGCTAATGATTGCACGTCTATAACCTGTTCAGGTTTAACTCCAAATTTATTATAAATATCATCTTTATTTATAAATTTACTTTTCATTGGATCAAATATACGAACATTTTTTTTATAAAGTTGCATTAAATCTTTATCTGATGAAATAATTGTAACTTCCGCACCTTCTTTTAATATTTGTTCTGAGTAGGTAGCTATTAAATCATCTGCTTCATAATTTAAAAGTTCTATTGATGGAAGATTGAATGCATTTACAGATTTTCTTATATATTCAAACTGAGGAATCAAATCATCAGGTGCATCAGATCTGTTTGCTTTATAGCTTGGATAAATTTGATTTCTAAAATTTTTTCTTGCAGAGTCAAAAATTACTGCAAAGTGAGTTGGTTTACTTTCATTTCGTTCTGATGTGGCATCTTGTAATAATTTAAATAGCATATTGCAAAACCCACTTACTGCACCAGTAGGTAATCCATCGCTTTTTCTCGTTAGAGGTGGCAACGCATAATATGCTCTAAAAATATAACCTGATCCATCTATTAAGTAATAGTGATCTTTTTTTTTTATTTTATTCATATTAATTCAATATCTTAATCTGAATGAATGTTATAAATGTAAAATCCGTATGAGTAAAAAAAATGTTTTATATGTTAAAAATTTAAATAAAATTTATTCTAAAAATAGCAGTAAATCCATTCATGCTTTAAGTAATTTAAACTTAGAGGTGAAAGAAAATGAAATATTTGGTCTTTTGGGGCCCAATGGTGCTGGAAAGAGTACTTTTATAAATATTTTATCAGGTCTAGTTAATAAAACGTCTGGAGAAGTAAATGTTTGGGGGTTTGATTTAGATAAAAATCCACGGCAGGTAAAAGCATCATTAGGTATAGTTCCTCAAGAAGTTAATCTAGATCCATTTTTCAATCCAAAAAAATTGTTAGAATTGCATGCGGGTTTCTATGGAGTAAAAAAAAATGAAAGAATTACTGAAACTATTTTAAAACTTGTGTCTTTAGAAAATCAAGCAGGTAGTTATTCTAGAAATTTATCAGGAGGAATGAAAAGAAGGCTTTTAATAGCTAAAGCATTAGTACATCAGCCGCCAATAGTCATACTAGATGAACCAACGGCTGGAGTAGATGTAGAATTAAGAAAAAACTTGTGGGAAAACCTTAAGTTACTAAATGAACAGGGAGTGACTATTATACTGACCACACATTATATTCATGAAGCTGAACAAATGTGTGATCAAATAGGAATTTTAAATAAAGGTCAATTAGTAGCTTTAGACACAACAAAAAATCTCCTCGATAAAATACAAAGAAAAACTGTAAGATTTGTTTTAAATTCTAAAGTAAACATAAAAGATAATTCATTAAATTCCTTAAAAATTATTTCAAGTAATAGTAATGAGCTCGTTGTTTCGTATGAAAAAAATAAATTAGAAATAGAAAAAATTATAAGTTTTTTGGGTAGTCAGAATGTCAAAATCAACGATATAACTACTGATGATGGGGATTTAGAAGATGTATTTATTAAACTAACAAAAAACTAGATTAATTTTATTAATAAATGTAAAATAAATTAAATGGAAATAGTAAAATCAATAAATAATCAAAAAATTATAAAAAAAATAAGCATAATTGTAATTGGTTCAATAATATTAGCAATATCAGCAAAAATAAAAATACCTTTTTATCCAGTTCCAATGACTATGCAAACTTTCGTAGTATTATTTTTGGGAGTCAGTTTAGGATACAAAATTGCTTTGACTACAGTAGGTTTATATCTAATAGAAGGAATTTTAGGATTGCCCGTATTTTCTAATTCCCCGGAAAAGGGCGTTGGTTTAGTTTATTTTACAGGACCAACAATGGGTTATTTAATAGGTTTTTTATTTGCAGCATTTTTAAGTGGATATTTTGATTTTAAAAAAAATATTTTTTTAATATTCTCTAAACTAATTTTAAGTGTTTCAGTAATTTATTTACTTGGAATTATTTGGTTGGGTACAATTATTGGATGGGATAAACCTATTTTTGAATTAGGTGCTAAACCATTTTTATTAGCAGAATTATTTAAAATATTAATTTTAACACTGATTGCAAAAAAAATTATTTTATTTAGAAATTTTATTTAGGAGATCTTTTAGATAGAATTCTTTGCAAAGTTCTTCTATGCATTTTAAGTCTTCTTGCAGTTTCAGAAACATTTCTGTTACATAGTTCAAAAACACGATGAATATGCTCCCACTTTACCCTATCAGCAGACATTGGATTTTCTGGTGGTTCAGCTTTTTTGTTTGGATCTGCTAAAAGCGCTCTTTCAACATCATCGGCATCTGCAGGCTTAGAAAGGTAATCAATAGCTCCTTGCTTTATCGCTGATACTGCAGTTGGTATATTTCCATACCCTGTTAGCATTATAACTCTGCTATTTGGATTGGTTTTTTGAATTTCTCTTACAACCTCAATTCCATTTCCATCATTTAATCTTAAATCAACTACTCCAAACTCTGGTTTGCTGGAAATTGCAAAATCAATACCTTTTTTTACACTTTCTGCCTGAAAAACTGTAAATCCTTTTTTCTCCATGGCTCTAGCCAATCTATCTCTAAAGGGATTATCATCATCAACTATGAGTAGTGATTTCCCTTTTAAATCTGCAAAATTACTACGATTTACTGTCATTATATCGTTTTACATATATGTTCATAAGTTGTTAATTCAAGAGCAATTATTTACTTTACATTAAGAAATATATCCCTTAAACGCTGAATTTATAAGAAATTTGTAATTTATTATACAAATTTTTTTTTATAAATTTTTTTTAACGAGGGGCTAAATGAAAAAATTTAAGTCTGTTGATGATTTAATAAATCAACTTAAACCAGTAAACCCTGTTTACTGTGTAAGAAGAGAGTCTATTCGTAAAGCATCTAGTTTTTTTCAAAAGAATTTTTCCGGTAGAATTTTATATGCAGTTAAAACTAACCCTAATCATGAAATATTAAAAACTGTGATGGATAGCGGAATAAATAATTTTGATATTGCATCAATACCAGAAATAAAAAGTGTAAAAAGTATAAATCCTAAAGCAGAATGCTACTATATGAATACTGTAAAAACTCGAGAAAGTATAAAAGAGGCCTATTTTAATTATGGAGTTAAAGTTTTTTCATTAGACACTAAAGATGAATTAATTAAAATTATTGAAAGTACAAATCATGCTAAAGATTTAGAATTATTTGTTAGAATATCAGTTTCAAATGAACATGCAGAAATAGACTTGTCAAAAAAATTTGGAGCTTTAAGTTCTGAGGTGAATGGCTTATTTAGATTAACTAGTCAATATGCAAAGAAAATTGGTTTAAGTTTTCATGTAGGATCTCAGTGTATGCATCCAATTTCATATGCAAAAGGTATATCAGAAATAAGCAGCATAATAAAAAAAACAAAGATTATTCCAGATTACATTAATATAGGTGGAGGCTTTCCAACAATTTATCCAGATTTAATTCCTCAGCCTTTAGAAAATTACTTTGAAGAAATTAAAAAAAATATCTGTGATTTAAAACTAGAAAAAGAACCAGAATTATTTTGTGAACCAGGAAGAGCAATAGTAGCTGAAAGTGGATCTACGATTGTAAAAGTTATTTTGAGAAAGAAACAAAAACTTTATATAAATGATGGAACTTATGGAACGCTTTTTGATGGAGGGGTTCCTAATATTGTTTACCCTTCAAGGTTAATAACCAATGGAAGAATAATATCAAAAAAAATGACAGCTTTTGATTTTTATGGACCAACATGTGATAGCATGGACTATATGAAAGGGCCATTTATACTTCCAAACAATATAAAAGAAAATGATTATATTGAATTAGGTCAGCTAGGTGCATATGGTTTGACTTTCAGAACTAAATTTAATGGTTTTTATTCTGATGAAATTTATGAAGTGGAAGACAATCCAATCATGACCATGTATGACAAAGAAAATAAGAAATCTTTTCTTGTTGCTTAAATGTCTAAAAAAAAATCCGTAGGTCATAATAGTAAAAAAGAAATTCTTAAGAAGCCAGTAGAGCATATTGACATAACTTCATTTGATGCAAGAAAAATAATTTCTTCAATGAAAAAAATGTCTTTTGTTTCAAGAGAAACTGCTAACGCAGCAAACATATTCAATCAAATGATTGATGACAAAGATTGTACAATTTTTCTAACTTTAGCAGGATCTACCTCTGCAGCTGGATGCATGCATATCTATAGAGATATGATAAAATACAATATGGTTGATGCAATTGTGGCAACTGGTGCTTCAATTATTGATATGGATTTTTTTGAAGCGCTTGGCTTTAAACATTATCAAGGTTCACAATTTCAAGATGATAAAGAATTAAGAAAAAATTACATAGACAGGATTTATGATACCTATATCGATGAAGATGAATTGCAAATGTGTGACAAAACTATATGTGAAATAGCAAATAAATTAGAACCAAGAAGTTACACTTCAAGGGAATTTATTTATGAAATTGGCAAATATTTAAAATCTAATGCAAAAAAAAAAAATTCTTTAATTGAAACTGCATATGACAATAAAGTTCCGATATTTTGTCCTGCCTTTACAGATTCTAGTGCAGGATTTGGTTTGGTAATGCACCAAGAAAAAAATCCTAAAAAACATATTACAATAGATTCAATAAGAGAGTTTAGAGAATTAACAGAAATTAAAATCAGATCTAAAGGCTCAGGACTGTTTATGATTGGAGGAGGTGTCCCAAAAAATTTTATACAAGACACAGTAATTTGTGCAGAACTTTTAGGTAAAAATGTAGATATGCATAAATATGCCGTGCAAATAACAGTTGCGGACTCAAGAGATGGGGCTTGCAGTAGTTCCACATTAAAGGAGGCGAGTTCGTGGGGTAAAGTTGATATAACTAAAGAACAAATGGTCTTTGCTGAAGCAACAAGTGTTTTACCTTTAATAGCTAGTGATGTTTACCATAATGGTAATTGGAAGAAAAGAAGTAGAAAAAATTTTTCAGAAATCTTTGGATAAAAATTGAACTATCTATCAAACAAAAAAGGGTTTCTTGGAATTGACAATAAATTTAATTTCAAAGAAAAAGCTATTGTAATTCCTTTTGGTTTAGAAAAAACAGTTAGTTATGGAGGCGGAACTAAAAATGGTCCAAAAGAAATTATCAAAGCATCACATCAAGTTGAATTATATGATGAAGAGTTAAATTGTGAACCTTTCAAAAAAATAGGAATTAAAACCCTGAAACCTTTTAAAATAGATAAAAATATTATTAAAGCCATAAAAAAAATATCTGAAACTAATGAAAAAATTTTAAATAAAAAACTTTTTCCTCTTACTTTAGGTGGTGAACATTCTATTACACCAGGATGTATTATTCCTTTTGCTAAAAAATATAAAAAAATATTATTATTGCATTTCGATGCACATGCAGATTTAAGACAAAGCTATAATGGAGAAAAATTTTCACATGCCTCAGCAATTAGAAGATGTCTTGATCATAAAAATGTATCTGTTGTATCTTTTGGTATAAGAAATATTTCACAAAGCGAAATCCCATTTTTAAAAAAAAATTCAAAAAGAATTAAAATTTACTGGGCAAAAGATAAAAACAGATGGAATTTAAATAAGTTTAAAAATATTATTAAAAATAAAAATGTCTACTTAACATTTGATGTTGATGGTTTTGACTCTAGTATTATGCCAGCAACTGGAACTCCTGAGCCTGGAGGGCTATTCTGGGATGAAACATTAAATATAATTAAAATAGCAGCAAAAAATTCAAATATTGTAGGTGCTGATATAAATGAACTAGCTCCAATTAGAGGATTTAACTCATATAATTTTCTAGTTGCTAAATTAGCGTATAAAATACTGTCTTATAAATTTCTATTTTAATAACCAACTATCTTAGTATTTCTAATTAATAATCTGAAGGGTATTAACATTATTAAAGTAACAAGTATTTTTATAACTAAATCTCCTAGAGATAAAGTTATCCAAGGAACTCCTGTTCCATAAAATGAAATTGAAAAAAATAAAAATGTATCAACAGCAGAACCAATGAAAGATGATGCTAGAGGAGCAACAAACCATTTCTTATTTCTAAGTTTATCAAATATTTGTACATCTAATAGTTGAGCAATAATAAAAGCTGTTCCAGATCCTATAGCTATTCTAACTGAAATTAGATTAGAAAAATTAGTTGAAAAAAAAAGTGAAAAAGAAACACCTATAAAAAAACCTATATAAACAATATTCCTAGCTACAATTTTACCATAAAACTTATTTGATAAATCAGTTATGAGAAAAGCTATTGGATAAGTAAAAGCACCATAAGTTAATATATCCTGCAATCCATAATGATTTACAGGAAACTGAACTAGGTAATTTGAAATTATTACTACTCCTCCCATCAAAAATGAGAGGGTTATGAATGATAAGCTCATTATGCAGTTTTAATTAATAGAGATTTTTTTAACTTTTTTAATCTTATTGATAAGTTTTTCGCTTTAGCTGATTTTATAAAAGCATCAAATCCACCTTTTTTGTCAACTGACCTTATACCTGAGTTTGATACTGTAATTCTTAAACTTTTGTTTAGTATTTCACTTTTGAATTTTACTTTTTTAAGATTTGGTAAAAATCTTCTTTTGGTTTTATTGTTAGCGTGGCTAACTTTATGACCTTTTAAAGGTTTTTTTCCGGTAAGTTCACATTTTTTAGTCATAAATTTTATGATTGTATAGGTGCTCTAAACTTGGCAGTCAAGATTAATTTTTAATACCTATTGCTTCAGATATATTTTTTATCCCTTCACTTTTTAAAATATTAATTAATTCCTCACTGATATTTCTAGCGATATTTGGTCCTTTATAAACCATACCTGTGTATAATTGTACTAAAGTAGCTCCATTAATAATTTTTTCATAGGCACTTCTGCCAGAATCGACTCCTCCTACTCCAATTATTTTAACTCTATTGCTTAAAATTTTGTAAAATTTATTTATCAATATATTTGATTTTTTTTCTAAGGGCTTTCCGGACAAACCTCCTTTTTCTAATTTATTAATATTTTTTAAATTGTTTCTGTTTTGATCAGTAGAATTGGAAATTATAATAATATCTACTTCATATTTTAAAAGTAATTCTGAAATATTAGATATATTTTTTTCTTCAATATCAGGAGATATCTTTAAGGCTATTAGTACATTGGATTTTAATATTTTTTTTTCTTCTTGAATAATTTTTAACAATTGATCTAATTCAGACTTATTGTGAAAATTTCTAAGGTTTTCTGTATTTGGTGAAGAAATATTTATTGTCAAATAATCACAAAGTTTATGAAACTTTCTCAAACAAATTAAATAATCATCTAATTTATTTGTGGTACTCATATTTGGTCCAATATTTATTCCTAACACACCCTTGGGAGGGTAGGAATTAATTCTAGAACCAATTGAATCTGATCCAGAATTATTAAACCCTAACCTATTAATTAATGCCTCATCTTCTTCTAATCTAAAAACTCTTGGTTTGGGGTTGCCATATTGTTTTTTAGGAGTGACTGTTCCAACTTCAACAAAACTAAAACCAAGTTTATATAAAGGATTATAAACCTCTGCATTTTTATCAAATCCTGCTGCTATACCTATGGGGTTGTTAATTTTTTTTCCAAAAAAATTTGTTTCAATAGAACTATCTATTATAATATTTTTTACTGGACTATAATTGAACTTTAATGATTTAATTGCCAGATTGTGAGACAATTCTGGATCTAATTTAAATATTAGGGATCTTAATACAGAATACATTATTTAATTTTATCTTTAATTAGTTGTTTTGTTTCATTAACTCCAAAAAAGCTAATAAAGAAACCCATTCTTGGGCCATTTTCATCACCAAAAATAACTTGATAAATTAATTTAAACCAATCTCTTAAATTCTCTTTATAACCGCTATCTTTTCCAACGGAATAAATTTGTGTTTGAATGTCTTCTGGTTTCATTTCGTCATTACATTTATCTAAAGCTTGTATTAATTTCTCGAGAGCTTTCTTTTCTTCTGTGCTTGGTATTTTATATTTCTTATTTTTTTTTATAACATCATTAAAATATTTAATTGCATAACTGATTAATTTGTCAAAAATAGGATGATCTTTTTCGGAGATATTTTTTTTATATTTTTTAACAAACTTCCATAAAAGATCTCTTGAATTTGCATTACTTGTTTCAACTAAGTTTAAAAGCATTGAGAAAGTCATGATATATTTCTCGTTTGGTATTGTGCCACTATGAACGTGCCAAACTGGATTTAGTAATAGTTGTAGTTCTTCTTGATTTTTTCCTTTTTCAATAAAATCTAAATATTCATCAACAGCCTTTGGAACTATTTCTTTATACAATTTTTTTGCTCTTTTGGGGTTTTGATACATAAATAAAGATAAACTTTCCGGAGAGGCATAATTCAACCATTCATCAATAGTTATTCCATTTCCTTTAGACTTTGAAATTTTTTCACCTTTTTCATCAAGAAACAATTCATAAGCAAAACCAGATGGGTTTGATTTACCAAGAAGCTTAATTATTTTTGAAGAAAGAATTGCGCTTTCAATTAAATCCTTGCCATACATTTCAAAATCAACATCTATGGCATACCATCTCATTGCCCAGTCTACTTTCCATTGAAGTTTACAGTTTCCGTCCAAAATACTTTTTTCAATTTTCTTTCCATTATTATCAAAAATAATTTTAGAATTTTTTTCATTTATCTCTAAAACAGGAATCTCTAGTACAATGCCTGTATCCGAACAGATAGGTAGAAAAGGGGAATAAGTTTTTTGTCTTTCTTTGCCTAATGTTGGAATAATTATATCCATAATTCCATTATAATTTTTTAATATTAATTTAAGTGTTTCATTAAAATATCCTGACTTATAGAGTTCTGTCGAACTCTTGAAAACATAATTAAAATTAAACTGATCTAAAAATTTTTTTAACATATTGTTGTTATGTTCTCCAAAGCTATTATATTTTTCGAAAGGATCAGGTACATTTGTAAGAGGTTTGTGTAAGTTTTTTTCTAATATTTTTTGATTGGGAACATTATCAGGAATTTTTCTTAATCCATCCATGTCATCTGAAAAAGTTATTATCTCTTTCGGTGTGTCTGTAAGATAATTTAATGCATTAACTACCATTGAGGTTCTGGCAACTTCACCAAATGTTCCTATGTGTGGCAAGCCGCTTGGTCCATACCCCGTTTGCAAAATTATTTTACCTTTTTTTTCAATATATTTTTTTCGTTCCTTTAAGATTTTTTTAGCCTCAATAAATGGCCATGCGTTAGTTTTATCTATGTTAGCTTTATTTATCACAACTTAATTACAAATTACTTATAAAATTAGTCTATATAAATATTCTTATAGAGTTGAATTTTATTTACCATAAAATAATGTTCTTTCAAAATGTCCAATTATAAAACTGTTTTTTTCACTTTAGGAGTTTTGCAAATAATACTCGGTGTATCTATGAGTATACCGATTATTATTCAGTTTATTTTTAATGAATTTGATTCTTCTTTTATTAGCTCGGCAATAATATGCATAATTTTTGGAGTACTTTTTTTTCTTTCAAATCTAGATCACGAAAAAAAATTAAACTTACCTCAAGCCTTTCTATTGACTGCTTTGTCTTGGGTCAGCATTGCAGTGTTTGGATCATTGCCATTTATATTTTCAAGTTTAAATTTATCTATAACAGATTCTTTTTTTGAAAGTATGTCTGGAATAACAACTACTGGTTCAACGATAATTACAAACTTGGAGGCTGTTCCAAAATCAATTCTTCTATGGAGAGCTATATTACAATGGCTTGGTGGAATAGGAATAATTGTAATGGCAATCACTTTAATGCCAATTATGAATGTTGGCGGTATGCAGTTATTTAAAACTTCAAATAATGATACAGCTGAAAAAATTTTACCAAGATCAAAGCAAGTTACTATTAGATTAATTACTATTTATTTATTTTTTACTATTTTATGTTGTTTACTTTATAATATTTTTGGAATGAGTTTTTTTGACAGTGTCACTCATTCTATGACCACTTTGGCTACAGGAGGCTTTTCAAACTATAATAATTCGATTGGACACTTTAATAGCGCCTCTATTGAAATTACTTCAATGATATTTGTAATTTTGGGAAGCATACCATTCATTGCATATATAAAATATTTGAGTGGTGATAAAAAAATTTTTTTTTTAGATAGCCAGATAGTTGCCTTTTTTAAAATAATTGCATTTTCAGTAATTTTTATGTTTATTTATTTAAGTATTGTAAATAAAAGTATATTTGAAATTAGTTTAAGATCTATTTCATTTAATGTTATATCAATTCTAACTGGAACGGGATACGTTACTAAAGACTTTAGTCAATGGGGAAACTTTCCACTAGTATTTTTTTTAATATTAATGTTTATTGGTGGTTGTGCAGGATCAACTGCATGTGGAATAAAAATATTTAGAGTTCAATTACTATATCGTTTTATAGTTAATGAATTAAAAAAAATAATTTATCCCCGTGGTATATTTATAATTAAATATGATAATAATAATATTGATGAAAAATTTATGTCTTCAGTAATTTCTTTTATATATTTATACATAGTTATTTTCTTTATTATTACAGCTTTATTGTCTTTGACTGGCCTTGATTTTATAACTTCTATATCCGCTGCTGCCACTTCAATATCAAATGTGGGGCCTGGTTTAGGGGAAATAATTGGACCAAATGGAAATTTTTCTAAATTATCTGATATTTCGAAATGGGTTTTAAGTATATCGATGATTTTAGGTAGACTGGAATTGTTTGCTATATTAGTATTATTTATACCATCTTTTTGGAGAAAATATTAATGGAAGAAAAAAAACAAAACTGGGTTGACTCTTTTTTAGTTTATAGAGACATAAGAATGGTTCGAATATTGCTTCTAGGGGCGATAAGTGGTTTTCCTTGGGTCTTAATTGCAAGCAGTTTAAGCCTTTGGCTAAAAGAAGAAGGACTTAGTAGATCAACAATTGGATGGGCAGGTTTAATTTTTGGTGTTTATGCTTTCAATTATTTATGGGCACCAATAATAGATAGAATTCAAATACCATTTTTAACAAAAAAACTAGGCCATAGAAGGGGCTGGATAGTTCTAATGCAAATTATAATTTTACTTAGCTTAATAGTCTGGAGTGTAATTAATCCAACACAAAATTTAGCTTTATTGATTACAGTAGGATTAGTTATTGCAATAGCATCTGCCACTCAAGACATAACCGTAGACGCTTTAAGAATTGAACAAATCAATGTTAACGAAGGAAAATCTATGGCAGCTGGTGCAGCTATGGCGGTTGTTGGCTGGTGGACAGGTTATAAACTTGGAGGAGTTATTGCTTTATTTACTGCAGAGTATTTTGAAAACATAGGAATTGCTGATTATTGGCAAGCTACTTTTTTAGTTTTGGGAGTCGTAATAATTTTAATGAATATAGGTTTAATGTTTGTTCATGAACCAATTGAAACAGATAGAGAAGCAAAACAAAGAGAAACTGATCAAATGATTAAGGGTAAACTTGGATCAAACAATATCATAACTAATTTTGTTGCATATATCACAGGTACAATAGGTGGGCCAATAATTAGTTTCTTTAAAAAAAATGGATTTAATATTGCAATAGGAATTTTAGGATTTGTTTTCTTGTTTAAAATTGGTGAAGCCTTTTTAGGAAGAATGTCGATTGTTTTTTATAAAGAAATTGGTTTTTCTAAAGGACAAATCGCAATTTACTCAAAAACTTTAGGATGGATAACAACTGTTGTCTTTACATTGTTAGGTGGAATATTTGCGATGAGATCTGGAACAGTCAAAACTATGTTTGTTGCTGGAGGATTTATGGCAATTACAAATCTTTTATTTGCTGCGCTCGCTTGGACAGGTAAATCTGAGTGGCTATTTGCTGTAGCTGTAATAGCTGATGATATTTCGGCTGCTTTTGCTACAGTAGCTTTTGTTGCATTTATTTCTTTATTAGTTGATAGAACCTATACAGCAACACAATACGCATTACTTGCTTCTATAGGAACTGCGGGAAGAACTACTCTTGCATCGTCATCAGGGGCTCTTGTTGATTGGTTGAATGGAGATTGGGGAACATTTTTCATATTAACAACAATAATGGTAATTCCTTCACTAATTTGTTTGTGGATTATTAAAGATAAGTTAAAAGTTGGTGCAAAATAATTATTTCTGCATATATCCCTGTATAAATATATACGAACGTCCATCAATTAATTCTAAAATTAGTTCACAAATTATCTATGGTGAAAAATTTAAAGTTTTAAAAAAAGTAAAAAGTTTTTTAAAAATAAAAACTTCTTACGATAGATACCATGGTTATATTAAGAATAAAAAATTTATTAACAAAATTAATCTTACACACAAAGTAAAAGTTTTAAAAACTAGAATTTATGAGTCAAATAATTTTTTGCCATTTTCTAGCGAGATTCAAATTTTAAAAAAAAAAAAAAATTACGTAATGTTTGAAGAAAATAAATGGATAAAAAAAAGGGATATAACCCATATAAATAAAAAAGAAATAAATTTTGTTAAAATTTTGAATTTATTTAATAATTGTAAATATAAATGGGGAGGGAAAACTTTTAAAGGAATTGATTGTTCTGCTTTAATTCAAATATTTTACAAATTTAATAATAAATTTTTTCCAAGAGATACTATTGATCAAATTAAATTTAAAAAAGAAATTAATAAAAAAAAGAAATACAAAAGAGGTGATATTATATACTGGAAAGGCCATGTAGCTCTATGTGTTAATTCAAAAAAATTAATTCATGCCTATGGACCAGAAAAAAAAGTTATTATAATGCCTATCAAAGAAACAATAAGCAGAATAGAAAAAACGGCAAATCTAAAAGTTAGAAAAGTTTACAAAATATAAATTATTCTCTTCCAAAATCTGGTTTTGCAACATCTTGTTTTAATAGAACAATTTGTTTTCTTACTTTTTTAGAATTAATTAACTTTGATAAAAGTTTCTTATTATTTTTACTTTGAATATTTTTTTTAAATGAATTTAAGTTTTTAGTAAATAAATTTATGGCTTGAATAATACTATTATTACTAAAAAATATATCCCTCCACATAATCTCATTTGATGCGGCTATTCTTGAAAAATCCCTTAATCCTCCAGCACTGTATTTGACAAGATTTTTTCTTTGAATTTTTTGTGAATCTTGAGCTGTTTTAATTAAATTATATGCAATTAAGTGAGGCAAATGACTAGTTATTGAAAAAATTTTGTCATGATTATTTGCATCCATCAAAATGACTTTTGAACCAAGTTTTTTCCAAAATTTCTTTAGTAAATTAATTTTTTTTGAATTATTTTTTTTTTCTTTAATAATTACACACCATTTATTTAAAAATAAATTTTTACTACCAAACTCAGGACCGCTTACTTCAGATCCTGCTATTGGATGACTTGATATCCAACATAGCCTTTTACTTAAAAGTTTGTTTTTTAGTTTAATTACATTTATTTTAGTTGACCCAACATCGGTTATTAAACATTTTGATTTTAAGTTTTTATTTAGTTTATAAATTATTTTTTTGTATTCATTCATGTGAGTACAAATAATAACTAAATCAACATCACCTATTTGATTATCGAGGTTTTTGATAAATTTAATATTAGGTTTTATTTTTT
>CACCYQ010000008.1 GCA_902550285.1 uncultured Pelagibacteraceae bacterium
ATTCTACATCAATTTCGTGACCTTTTTTAACAGAGATAATTAATCTTTTAATACCCAAGCCTTTAAAATTATTGTAAGATTTAGGAAAACAGGCCAAAAAGAGTTTTTTTCCAACTATATTTTCCCAATTAGAAATAATTTTGGAGTAGGTGTCACCCTTTTTTAAAATTTTATTTCTAATTTTTTTTGGCAAGCTATCTTTAAAAGATCTTAATCCTTGAATTGATTTCTTTCTATTTCTAGTATTATATTTTGATCTCATATGAAAAAACAAAATATATCAAAAAATATTCTTCATTGGTATGATAATAATAAAAGGCAATTGCCATGGAGAAGGTATACCTCAATAAAACAAAAAAAATATTTTACACTAGTCAGTGAAATAATGCTTCAGCAAACCCAAGTTAAAACAGTAATTCCATATTTTAATAACTTTGTTTTAAAGATACCTAATTTAAAAAGTTTATCCAAAGTTAAAGACCAAAAATTATTGAAGTGTTGGGAAGGTCTTGGGTATTATTCAAGGGCAAGAAATTTGAAAAAAACTGCAATAAAAATTATAAATGTATTTAATGGTCAGCTTCCTAGCAATGAAGATGATCTAAAATCTTTACCTGGAATAGGAGAATATACTGCTCGAGCAATAATGGCCATAGCATATAATAAAAAAGTAATTCCTTTGGACGGAAATGTTGAAAGAGTTTTAAAAAGAGTTTTTAATTTGAAAAAGGTTAATGAAATATCTAAAGAGAATTTGCATAAAAAAAAAACGTTTTTTGGAGAAGCAAATAGATCTAGTGATTATGCCCAAGCAATTATGGAAATTGGAGCATTAATTTGCAAACCATCAACTCCTTTATGCTATCAGTGTCCAATCTCAGAAAATTGTAAATCATTTAAAAAAAAAGATTTTGAAATAGTTTCAATTAATAAGTTAAATAAAAAGAAATTTTTTGAGGTAAATATTTTTCAAAATAATTATAAAAAATATTATCTTTTAAAAAACCAAAAATTTAATTTTTTAAAAGGAATGCCAATATTTCCTATGAGCGAAATATCTAAAGTAAAATTTAGAAACCATGTTGGAAAAAAAATAAATATAAAAATGTCAAACATGGATATGAAAATTGCAATTAAAAATGTAAAAAATTGTCCTTTGAAAAAAAATGGTCTTTTAATCGGATCTAACGAGCTGAGTAGTTGGACTTTGCCTTCTTTTACAAAAAAAATATTAAATACTGTAAAAAAAATATAATGAAAAAAATCGGAATTATAGGTGGTGGTATTTCTGGATTATATCTGGCAAATATTCTTAACAATAATTCTAATTTTGACTATAAAGTTTTTGAAAGAAAAAGTAATTTTAATTTTTTAGAAGGCTATGGAATTCAATTATCAGTAAATAGTATTAAATTATTGAACAAATTAAATTTTAATAATTTATCTGCTTCTGAAGTTTGTTTTCCAACTAAGGTAAATTTTTTTAATTCAAATAATTCAAAAAAAATTTGTGATATTAATTTATCCCAATTTAATGATGATCAAAACAGATATACAACAACAAAAAGATCCACACTATTAAAATTCTTATTAAAAAATATCCCTAAAGAAAAAATAAGATTTAAAACAACTTTGACACATGTGGAAGAAGGCGAAAATACTAAAGTCTATTTTTCAGATAATTCACAAGAAAATTTCGATTATTTGATAATAGCAGATGGTATTTTTTCACAATCAAAATCAATAATTTTAAATAAAAGTTTTAGTCCAAAATATAATAATAGCATTGCTATAAGGGCAAATCTTAAAGGATATAATTTTGAAAATATTTCAATATTTATGGGATCAAATTTTCACTATGTAACTTATCCAATAAATCAAAATAATGAATATAATTTTGTAGCAATTTTAAAAAAAAAATTAACAACAAGTGATTTAGATTATAATAAAAACTCCCCTAATGAATTCAAGTATCTCTTAAAAAAAATTTTGAATAAAAATTCAATAATAAAATTTGAAAATTTAACTGAAATTAAGGCCTTTCCAGTTTTTGTAAGCAAGAATTTTCCAAATATAAATCAAAAAAATATTTTTTTCTCTGGTGACGCTCTATTTGCTTTTTCACCCTCTTTTGCACAAGGAGCTTCACAAAGTATTGAAACAGCGCAAGACATATTTGATTGTATTATTAGTAAATCAGACCATTCATATAAAAATAGATTTAGGAAAATTTATTCAATAAATTTGAGATCAAAAATTAATAATTTTGTATTTCATTTATCAAACCCAATTAATATTTTTATAAGAAATATAATTTTGAAATATCTATCAAAAAATAAAAAGTTTCTTGAGAATTATTTAGGAAAAATCTATAGAAATTAATTTATTGGTCTCAATCTTTGTCTTAAATGATCAATTGGTTTAAGCGAATTTCCAGATTCATAATGCCAATATGTCCATCCATTACAACTTTCTGCCCCAATAATTTGAGCTGCTACTTTGTGAATTGATCCTTCTGATTGATGATATTTAATACTTCCATCAACCATAATTTTTGCATTAATTTTTTTCTTTTGATCATAAATTTTAGTACCAGGTCTAATTAAACCCATTTCTACCAATGAGCCAAATGGAATTCTTGGTTTTGTTCTATTGTTTTCTAAAGTATCTAAATATTCATTTTCTATGATCTTTGTATTTTTTAATCTTTTATTTGCAGCATCAAAATAATTTTTTTCTTTTTCAATTCCAAAATAATTCCTACCAAGTTTTTTAGAAACAACCGCTGTAGTTCCAGACCCTAAAAATGGATCTAAAATAAAATCATCCTTATTTGAAGATGCTAAAACAATTCTATGTAATAATGACTCAGGTTTTTGTGTAGAATGTATTTTTACGCCATTACTTTTAAGTCTTTCTTTGCCACTACAGATAGGAAGATTCCAAGTAGATCGCATTTGCAGATCGTCATTTAAGCACTTGAGGGATTGATAGTTAAATGTGTATTTTGATTTTTCACTTTTTGAAGCCCAAATTAATGTTTCATGTGCATTGGTAAACCTCGTACCTCTAAAATTTGGCATCGGATTATTTTTATTCCAAATAACATCGTTTAGTATCCAAAAACCTAAATCTTGAACTATATAACCAACTCTAAAAATATTGTGATAACTCCCAATTATCCAGATAGCTCCATTTTTTTTTAAAATTCTTCTACATTCGGTTAACCAGTCTATAGTAAACTCATCGTAGCTTTTAAAACTTTCAAATTTATCCCATTTATCATCCACAGCTTTTACTCTTGATCTATCTGGTCTGCTTAATTCATTTTTTAATTGAAGGTTGTACGGAGGATCAGCAAAAATAAGATCAAATGTTTCGCTAGGAATTTTTTTTAACTCCTTAAGACTGTCTCCATTAATAATTTTGTTTTTAAAGTTAAGCTTATTCATTTTATAATTAGAGATTAGACTCCAGAGTTGAGTCTACGTCAACCTGTGATTGTATTAATTTGAGTCTATTTGTGACTAACTTTTTTTGAGACTCAACATCTTGTGTACTGGCTTGAATGTTTTTCGATGGAATTTTGTTATTCCATATTTCTTAATAGCTTTAATATGATCTTTTGTTCCATAACCAGCATTTAAATCCCATTTGTATTTTTTAAATTTTTTAGACATCTTATTCATTAATTTATCTCTCGAAACCTTAGCAATTATAGAAGCTGCAGAGATTTCTTTTATTTTTTGATCACCTTTTATTACAGTTTTGACTAGACAATTTTTTATTTTAGGAGATTTGTTGCCATCAATAAGAATTAAATTTGGTTTAATTTTAAGTTTTTCAATAGCTCTTTTCATTGCAAGTAAGCTCGCATTTAAAATATTAAAATTTTCTATTTCTTTTAAGGAAGCTGAACCTATGGCCCATATTGAATTTTTTTTAATATATTTTGATATTATTTCTCTTTTGGTTTTTTTAATTTTTTTTGAATCAATTATTTCTTTATCTTTAATATTTTTTTTAAATATAATTGCAGCTGCATAGACAGGCCCAATTAAACTTCCTCTTCCAACTTCATCAACTCCTGCAACAATTTTTTTCATTAAAGAACAAAAAAATGATAAATTAATAAACCTATAATTAGACCCTTAACAAAAGTAATCCACAATATAGCATAATCTGACAGATTAAGTTTTTGTTTAAACCAATTTATATATTTTTTGTGAAGTTCAATCATATCTAAATTAAATTTGTATTTTCAATTCATCTATTTTTTTTCTTATTTCCTTCAAATCTGCCCAAGAATATTTTTTTTGATCAGCTTGTCTTAAAAGGTATGCTGGATGAAAAGTTACCATTGTAAGATAAGTTTTTTGATTGATAATTATTTCTTTCCAAATACCTCTTGCTTTTGAAATTTTTATACTAGAGCCAAGTAAGGATTCCATTGCTGTACTTCCCATTAAAATTAAAATTTTTGGATCAATTATGGAAATATGTTGCTTTAGATAATTTGTATATCTCGAAATTTCAGAAGGTTCAGGTTTTCTATTTTCTGGGGGTCTATAATTCACAACGTTGGTGATATAAACGCTTTGTCTTTCAATATTTATAGATTTAAGCATTTTGTTTAGCAGCAAACCAGCATCTCCTACAAAAGGCTTGCCTTCCTGATCTTCTTTTTGTCCTGGGCCTTCTCCAACAATCATAATAGGACTTGAATGGCTTCCGTCACTAAATACCAATTTTGATGCATTTTTTTTTAATTCGCAATTTTCAATATTCGATATGTTTTCTCTCAATCTTTCTAACATTAAAGGTCTATTTTCTATTCCAGGTTTAGTCTGAAATCTATTTTTTGGCTTATTGTTAAAAACATATTCAATATCATAAGAATTAATAAGCTCTGAGCTAATTATGTCATTTTGATTTTTATTGTTTATGATCATAAAATAGATATATGCGAATAATTTTAATAAAGATATTTTTTTTTGTAATAATTTGTTTTTATCAATCCACAGCATATTCTAAAACAAATGATAAAAGTGAATTCAACCATAAGTTTTTATCTAATTATTTTTCAGCACTAATTTCATACGATAATCAAAATAATCAAAAAGCTTTGAAATATTTTAATTTATCAAAAACATTAGAGTCAAAAAATCAGACTTATATGAAAAAATATTTATTTTCCCTGGTTAATGATGGACAAATCAATCAAGCAATTAAGCAAATTAAATTTTGGAAAAATAATAAAGATCCAGATTTTTTTGAAATGGATATTTTACTACTAGTTGATGAACTAAACAGAAAAGATTTTGAAAAAAGTAAAATAATTTTATCTAATCTAAAGGATTTAAAAAATACTAATACTTATGAAACTGTAATTTATGAAACATTGAAAAGTTATTTTGACCTTTTTGACAAAAAAAAACTTGATAATGAAAGTGAATATAATTTTGGAAGATTGTCAATTATTACAAATGCTTTTCAAAATTGCTATTTAGACTCGAAAAAAACTAACTCATTATTCTTAAATTTAATAAATTCACCTGATGGAGATTATTCTAGATATCTATTTTTTTATTTAGCAAAAAAAATAAAAGAAAAAGAATATGAAACAGCAAAACAAATTTCTTCAACTATAGATCCGATAGCAAATGGCCTTCTAGTTTTGCAGACAAAGTATTGGGTTGATAATTTAGATTTCGAAAAATTTAATAAAATATTTTCTTGCGAAAATGAAAAACATTTATTATCAGAATTTTTTTTTCTAATCGCAAATTTATATTCATCAGATGAAGAATATAATTATTCGAATTTTTATTTAAATATTTCAAATTATTTAAATTCTAATTTTTATTATAACCTTACATTATTATTTGAGAATTATTTTATAATCGAAAATTATGATGCTTCTAGAAAAATACTAAATAAATTTGGAAATCGTGACGATATGTACAATTGGTACAAAATAAAAAATATTTCAAAAATTCTTTATATACAAGAAAATGAAACTAGATCATTAAGGTTTGTTGAATCAAAGTTTAATAAAATAAAAAATCCTTCATCTAAAATTATTTTTGATATGGCTAACATTTATAAAAGATCGAAAAAATATGAAAAAGCGATTGAGTTTTATACCAAGGCAATGGAACAATTGGATGAAATGTCAGCATCATATGCAGACATCCTTTATAGAAGAGGTGGGAGTTATGAAAGAATTAAAAAATATAAACAATCCGATATTGATTTAATTAACTCTCTAAAAATAGTTCCTAATGATCCTTACGTTACAAATTATTTAGCGTATAGCTGGCTAGAGAGAAATCACAAAATTGATGAAGCATTAAATATGCTTAAAGAAGCATATGAACAGAAAAAAAATGATCCCTATATTATTGATTCAATTGGTTGGGCAAATTATTTAATTAAAGATTTTCAAAAAGCAGAAAAATATTTATTAAGAGCTTTAGAGTTAATGCCAAACGATCCAATAGTTAATGACCACTACGGGGATATTTTATGGATGCTAGATAAAAAAATTCAAGCCAGATATTTTTGGAATAATGCTTTAAAACAGAAAGAAATTGAAAAAGAAATGAAAAAAAAAATACAAGAAAAACTTTTAAATGGAATAAGCAACCTGTAACTTATGAATGAGAGTAAAATTAAATCTCATGCTAAAATAAATTTATCACTTTATGTTTTAGGTAAACTTAAATCAAAATTACACAAAATAGAAAGTTTAATAACATTTATTGATTTACATGACGAAATAACTATAAAAAAATCAAATAGAAAATTTCATTCCATTAAGTTCTACGGAAAATTTTCCAAAGGTATTCCAAAAAATAACTCTATATCGAATTTATTAAAATTTCTTGATAACAAAAAATTACTTAAGGAGCAAAAGTATTCATTATTCATAAAGAAGAATATTCCACAAAAATCTGGCATGGGAGGAGGGTCAATGAACGCAGCATCAATATTAAAATATTTTTTGAAGAAAAAAATAATAAAACTTAAAAAAAATGAAGTAGAAAAAGTTGCTGATTTCATTGGATCAGATGTTAAGCTAGGACTTGAAAATAGAAGCCTAATATTAAGTGCTAATGGAAAAGTTCAAAGAACAAAACAATATAAAAAATTACATGTTTTAATTGCAAAACCAAATTTTGGTTGTTCCACTAAAGTTATTTATAATAGTTTAAAGAATTATTCAAATTTAAGCTTTAGAGAAAAAAATAATTTTAGAATCAAAAATCTTAAAATACTAAGAAATGATTTAGAAATTGTAGCTATTAAAAAATATCCACCACTACTAAAGTTAAAAAAAACATTAAATTATTTGCCAAATATAAATTTTGTTAGAATGACAGGATCTGGTTCAGCATTTGTAGCATATTTTATTTCTAAAAATGCTGCAATTAATGCGTCAAAAGTATTTAAAAGCAAATCAAATAATTACTGGACCGCTATATCTAAAACTATATAAAGCTTTTTTTTTGTGTTATAGAAAACTTATTTTGGGGCTTAGCCAAGTGGTAAGGCAGCGGTTTTTGGTACCGCCATCCTAGGTTCGAATCCTAGAGCCCCAGCCAGTTATTATGAATTTTTTTAAAAATATTCTTGGACAAAAAAATATTAATAATAAAACAGCTATTAATATTAAAAAAATTAATTTTAATACTGACGTAGGAAAGATTTTTTCAGCTATATCTGAATATTCTGAAAAAAGCGAAGTACGTTATGTTGGGGGATGTATAAGAAAAATATTAAATAATGAAGAAGTTGACGATATAGATCTTGCAACCAATCTAAAACCAGATGAAATAATAAATGCTTTAAAAAATAATCAGATTAATTATTACGAAACTGGAATAGATCACGGAACAATAACAGCAAATATTAACGGAAAAGATTTTGAAATTACTTCTTTGAGAAAGGATGTTTCAACAGATGGAAGGCATG
Organism: uncultured Pelagibacteraceae bacterium; assembly: GCA_902550285.1. GTDB lineage: Bacteria > Pseudomonadota > Alphaproteobacteria > Pelagibacterales > Pelagibacteraceae > Pelagibacter. The sequence continues at coordinate 7,978 of CACCYQ010000008.1, forward strand.
CAAATGTTGAGTTTTCTGAAAGCTGGCACGAAGACGCTTGCCGAAGAGATTTCACTATAAACTCAATATATTCAGATTTAGATGGCAATTTATATGATCCATTTAATGGCAAAGTAGATTTAGAAAAAAAAATAATAAAATTTATCGGAGATGCAGAAAAAAGAATTAAAGAAGACTATCTAAGAATATTACGATATATAAGATTTTCTCTAAATTATAGTAATTTGACTCATCAAGATTCTGTAAAAAAGATAATTAAACAAAATATTAGTGGTATATCAAAAATTTCTTCAGAAAGATTATTAAGTGAGCTTAAGAAAATATTTAATTCAAATGGTATTTTAAAATTACATTCTGATAAATTTTCTTTAGAAATTATTCAGATTATATTTCCTCAACTAAAAAATATAAATATTTTAAAAAAATTAAATAGATATGTTGAAAATCATAATTTTCAAAAAGATTTTATTTTGTTGATAGCAATTTTAATAATAGACGATACAGATAACTGTGAATATTTCCTTTATAAATTTAAAATATCAAATGAAGATAAAAAAAGAATAATGTTTATTAAAAATTTTTACTCTAAACCCCTCGAAAAATTTTTTCTCTCTGAGAAAAATCTTTGGAAAGTGCTTTACAACGATGGTAAAAAATCTTTAATGGATTTAATCAATTTTTCAATTCTAAGATCAAAAAAAGATGATGACAAAAAATTGATTAAATTAAAAGATTTTTTTAATAATCAGTCTCCTCCTATTTTTCCAATTAAAGCTAGAGAATTAATAGGTAAATATAATTTAAAAGAAGGTAGAGAATTGGGTCAGAAACTTAGGCAGATTGAGAATCTTTGGATTGAAAATGATTTCAAAATACAACAAAAGGATATTGAAAAAATTGTTACTACCTAAATGTATTTAACGTCTATAATCTCAAAATTTTTTACTCCTGCTGGAGTTTTAATTTCCACTAAATCATTTTTATTTTTTCCAATTAATCCTTTTCCAATTGGAGATTTAAAATAAATTAACTTATTTTTTAAATTTGCCTCATCCTTTCCTACAATTTTATATTCAATTTTCTCATTAGTATCTAAATTTTGTAGAAACACTGTCGAGCCAAATATTACTTTTCCTTCATTATTTATTTTTGTTACATCAATAACATTTGCTATAGCAATCGTATTTTCCAATTCTTGAATTCTTCCTTCATTATGAGATTGTTGTTCTTTGGCAGCGTGATATTCGGCATTTTCTTTTAGATCTCCATGAGATCTTGCTTCGGCAATCGCTGACACAATTTCTGGTCTTTTTTTTTCTTTAAGAAAAATTAATTCTTTTTTAAGATTTTCCAGTCCTTGGATTGTTAGTGGTTCTTTTTCCATAACTTATTTCCATTTTGCCAAAGGAGGAAGAGACATAAATATTGCCTCAACATTTCCGCCAGTCTGTAATCCAAATTTTGTTCCTCTATCATGAAGAAGATTAAACTCAACATATCTTCCTCTTTTTAAATATTGTATTTCTTTATCTTTTAAAGACCATTTTTTTTTATTTTTTTTTTCAATTGTTTCTCTAAACAATCTTTTAAATGTTAACCCTATATCCATTACAAATGCAAAATCTTTTTCCCAATTAGCTTTTTTATAATCAAAAAATATTCCTCCTATACCTCTTGGCTCTTTTCTATGAGGTAAAAAAAAATATTTATCACACCATTTACTATATTTTTTATAAAATGATTTGTTGTGTTTGTTACAAGTTAATTTTAATTCATTATGAAACCAATTTTTGTATTTAGCATCTTTAAAGCATGGCGTTGAGTCCATTCCACCTCCAAACCATCCATAAGATGTTTGAATATATCTTGTATTAAAATGCATTGCTGGTACATATGGATTTTTCATATGCAATACAACTGATATTCCGGTAGCCCAAAAATTTGGATTTTTGTTTGCACCTGGGACCTTTTTTCTAAATTCTTTTGAAAATTTACCATAAACCTCTGAAAAATTAACACCAGCTTTATCGAAAATTTTTCCATTTTCTAATACTCTGTATTCACCTCCGCCTTCATCTTTTTTTTTATTTCTTTTCCATTCTTTTGAGATAAACTTTATTGAATTATACTCAATATCTTCTATTTCATTACAGATAACATCTTGCAAAACTTTAAACCAATTTTTTACTAGTGATTTTTTTATTTCAATTTCCATTTATTTTTATTTGTTTTAAACTTTCAGAAAGAATCATTGCTACTGAAGTCGAAAGGTTTAAGGATCGTTTATTATTTACCATAGGTATTATTAATCTTTTATTTACTATTTTATGTACATTTTCTGGAACACCTGAACTTTCTCTACCAAAAAGAATAGTATCGTTAGTTTTAAATTTAAAATCAGTATATGATTTTTTTGCTTTAGTTGTAATCAAAATTATTCTTTGTTTTTTTTTAGAATTAAAAAAATCTTTTGAACTCTTATAAAAATTTATTTTATCTTTTTCCATATAGTCCATAACAACTCTTTTAAATCTTTTGTCAGAGAGCAAAAACCCACATGGTTCGATTATTTCTAAATTTACACCTAGACAGGAACATGTCCTAATAATTGAAGCCGTGTTTTGAGGTATATCCGGCTCATATAGTGCTATTTTAAGCCCAATATTCATTGTTTCTGTGTCATTGTTGCCATAGAAAAAAAACTTTTTAACTAATATTAAATCATATATTTAAGCATAATAAATGAATTAAATTATCAATGTCAGAAGATAAAAAAGTAAAAAGAAGAGATTTTATATTTACGGCATCTTATGCGCTTGGGGCAGTTGGGGTAGGTGCTGCAGCATGGCCACTAATTGATCAAATGAATCCCGATGCATCAGAAAGAGCTTTAGCTAGCACTGAAGTTGACATTAGTGGAATTGAAAGAGGCCAATCAATTACAGTTTTATGGAGAGGAAAGCCTGTTTTTATAAAAAGAAGAACGGAAGAAGAAATAAAGAAGGCTAGAAAAGTTGACCTTAAAGAATTACCCGATCCAGAAAAAGATGAAGATAGAGCAAAGAATCCCGAATGGTTGGTGATGTTGGGCATGTGTACACACTTAGGATGTGTTCCTCTGGGAAACAAGGGTGAATATGATGGATGGTTTTGTCCTTGCCATGGTTCACACTATGATACATCTGGAAGAATAAGAAAAGGTCCTGCACCGACAAATTTAGAAATACCCAAATATGAATTTATTAGCGATAGCACAATAAAAATAGGTTAGTAAATAATTTATGAGCGACAATAACTACACACCAGACTCAAAACTAGGCAAATGGTTTAACGATCGTTTACCTTTGTTAACTTTAAGCAAACATTTGCAAGATTACCCAACACCTAAAAATTTAAATTATTGGTGGACTTTTGGCGGAATATTAACTTTTTGTTTAATGACACAGATAGTAACTGGTTTAATTTTAGCAATGCATTATGTGGCTCATGCAGATATGGCATTTGAAAGTGTTGAACACATTATGAGAAATGTGAATTATGGTTGGCTAATTAGATATGTTCATGCAAATGGTGCATCTATGTTTTTTTTAGCAGTTTATATTCATATTTTTAGATCTTTATATTACGGTTCATATAAGTCACCGAGAGAAATAATCTGGATATTAGGAATGATAATTTATTTATTAATGATGATGACAGCATTTATGGGCTATGTTCTTCCATGGGGCCAGATGAGTTTTTGGGGCGCTACAGTTATAACAAATTTGTTTAGTGCCATACCTTTAATTGGAGAAAGTATTACAACTTGGTTATGGGGAGGTTATTCAGTTGGAAATCCTACACTTACGAGATTTTTTAGCTTGCATTATTTACTTCCATTTTTAATTTTAGGACTTGTGGTCCTTCACATTTGGGCACTTCATGTACCAGGAAACAACAATCCAATAGGAATTGAATTAAAAAAACCTTCAAAAGATACCGTACCTTTTCATCCGTATATTGTAATTAAAGATTTATTCGCCTTACTATTATTTTTAATAATATTTGCTTTTTTTGTTTTTTATTCACCAAATATTTTAGGGCACGCAGACAACTATATTGAAGCCAATCCAGTAGTTACACCAGCACACATTGTGCCCGAATGGTATCTGCTGCCTTTTTATGCAATTTTAAGATCAGTGCCAGATAAACTTCTTGGAGTGATAGCAATGTTTGCAGCAATTTTTGTATTAGTAATTTTACCTTGGCTAGATACTTCCAAAGTAAGATCTGCCATTTTTAGACCTTTATATAAACAGTTTTATTGGTTTCTAGTTGCCGATGTATTAATCTTGGGCTACATGGGTGCAATGCCTGCTGAGGGCACGTATTTATTGATTGCTAGAGTAGCAACAGGTTATTACTTTATTCATTTTTTAATAATACTTCCATTATTAGGATATAAGGAAAAAACCTTAGAAGTACCTTTGAGCATAATGGAACCTGTTTTAGGAGGTTCAACAAATCCATCTTTTACAAAAAGTCAAAAGAAAAATATATGAAATTTACAAAAATTTTTTTATTTATAATTACATTTTTTACATTTGTTTCAGTATCTATGGCTGCTGAAAATTCAAAAAAATTATTAAATCCAGGATGGAGTTTTAAAGGTTATTTTGGAAAATTTGATAGAGCTTCGTTACAAAGAGGTTATCAAGTTTATACTGAGGTATGTGCAGCATGTCATTCAATGAAATATTTAAATTATAGAAATTTAGCAGAAAGTGGTGGCCCAGAATTTACAGTTGAACAGGCCAAAATCATTGCTTCACAGTTTGAGGTTGAAGATGGACCTAATAGTGATGGAGATATGTTTACAAGACCAGCAAGACTTTCAGATAAATTTGTTAGTCCGTACCCCAACGATGAAGCCGCGAAAGCTGCTAATGGAGGAGCATATCCTCCTGATATGTCAGTTTTAGTTAAAGCAAGAAAAGATGGAGCTAATTATATATATTCTCTTTTACTTGGTTACGAAGATCCACCTGTATCAGTATCACTAGATGATGGAGTTTACTATAATGTATATATGAGTGGTAATAAAATTAAAATGGCAAATCCTTTATCAGAAAATATAGTTGAATACATTGATGGTACTGCCTCTACAGAAGAACAAATGGCTAAAGATGTTGTAACTTTTCTCGCTTGGGCAGCTGAACCTCATCTAGAGGCAAGGCACAAGATGGGCTTCAAAGCTATTCTGTACTTATTTATAATTACTATTTTGGTCTACTTTAGTATGAAAAAAATATGGTCACGTGTTGAAACGAAAGTTTAAAACATCTCCATCATTGACAATATAATCTTTGCCTTCTAAACGCATTTTTCCGTTTGTTTTTGAGTTAAGCCAACCATTATTATTTATAAAGTCTTCATAAGAAACTGTTTCTGACCTTATAAATCCTTTTTCAAAATCTGAATGAATAATACCTGCGGCTCTAGGGGCGGTAGAATTTTTAGGAATTGTCCAAGCCCTTGTTTCTTCAGGGCCAGAAGTAAAAAAGGTTTCTAATTGTAGTAAATTGTATCCTTTTTTTATCAAAGAATTTAGTCCATTTTCTTCTAAACTTATCATTTTCATATAGTTTTTTTTTTCATTTGAATCTAACTGATTAATTTGATTCTCTATATCTGCTGAAATAATTATTGTGTTTTCTTTTCCAAATTTACTAGTAAATTCTTCAGTATATTTATTTCCATTTTTTATACTTTTTTCATCAACATTACATACGAAAAGCTTTGGTTTCAGAGATAGTAATCCACATTGATTTATAATGCTTTTTTCAAATTCATGCAAAATGATTTCCAAATTTTTGTCCTCATTGATACATTTTAAAGCTGTTTCTAAAATTTTCAAATGATCACTGTCTACTTTTTTTCTATTTTTTTTCTCCAATCTTTTTTGAATTGAATCTAGATCTGCAAGCTTAATTTCGGTATCAATGATTTCCATATCTCTTATTGGATCAACTGTTTTATTAACATTTTGGATGTTGTCTGAGTCAAAACATCTTATCATATGAATTATTGCATCCACCTCTCTTATATGAGACAAAAATTTATTTCCCAAACCCTCACCCTTTGAAGCACCTTTAACTAAACCAGCAATATCTACAAAAGATATAGTAGTATTAATTTTTTTTTTTGACTTAGAGATTTTAAATAGTTCATCTAATCTTTTATCAGGAACTGGAACCAAGCCAACATTAGGGTCTATAGTGCAGAATGGAAAGTTTGCTGCCTGGGCCTTGCTTGAATTGGTTAGTGCATTAAAGAGAGTAGATTTTCCAACATTAGGTAATCCTACTATACCACACTTAAAACCCATTGATTATTTATTGTTTACAGTGCTAGAAAACAAATCAAGTTTTTTATCAACTAATATGTTTAGATACTCAATCATCTTGTTCGTAATTTCTTCCATTTTTTCTTGCTCATCTTCACTAAAATCTTTTAGAACATAATCTGATACTGCTATTTTTGTTTCCGGTTTTCCAATTCCTATTCTTATTCTTGAGTAGTCTTTACCAATAAATTTGTCAATTGATGCTACTCCATTATGGCCAGCATCGGATCCCCCAAATTTTGCTTTTATTTTTCCTACGTCAATGTCAAGATCATCATGAAAAACAAATACATTTTTAGAATCAATTTTAAAATATTCTAATAGTTCTCGTATGCATATTCCAGAATTGTTCATAAATGTTAAAGGTTTAATTGCGTAAATTTTTTTTGTTCCAATATTTCCTGTTGTTAAAAGGCCTTTAAATTTTGGCTTTTGTTTCGATAGATTAAAATTTTTATTAATTGAATCAATTATTTTAAATCCAATATTGTGTCGATTATTATCACTTCCTGGTGTTGGATTGCCAAGACCTACGAATAGTAACATAAAATTTATATTTTCGATTTATTCACTTTTAATTATTTTTTATCTGCGGGAGCTTTTTTTTCAGATGGGGCTTTTTTTTCATCTTTTTTGTCTCCTTCACCTTCGGGATCTTTGTTTGTAGCAGCCTCAGCCGTTGCACCTTCTGTTGTTGCCGCTTCTCCTTCAGCACCTTCGGCTGTAGCAGCATCTTCTGCTGGTTTTTCTGGCTCTTTAATTATTGTAGGAGCTGCCACGGTTGCTATTACAAAGTCTCTGTCCTGAATAGTTGGAGTTACACTTTCTGGCAGTTTTACAGATGATATTTTTATACTTGAGCCAATATCTAGCCCATCCAAATCTACAATTATTTCTTTCGGGATATTTTCTGTTGGACACTTTAATTGTACGTTTCTTCTAACTATATTTAATACACCGCCTCTTTTTAATCCTGGTGAACTTTCTTTGTTAATAAATTTAACTGGTATTTCAAGAATAACTGATCCTCCTTTAACTATTCTTAAAAAATCAACATGAATAGGTTGATCTGATAGCACGTCAAAAGAAATTTCTCTTGGAAGAACATTTATAGATTTTCCGTCAATATTAAGAGTTAGTACATTCGATAAAAAATTTTCTTTTTCTATTAAGCTTATTATTTCTTTTTTTGATATTTTTATTTTTTGATTTTCTTCTTTTCCACCATATATAATACATGGCACTTCACCTTTTAATCTTACTTGTTTTACTTGGCCCTTTGTGCTTGTTTCTCTGATGGTTGCCGCTAAAGAATTCATAAAGTCAGCGTTTTTAACTTAAGATCTTAAATTTTACAAGAAAATTATTTGAATAAGTCTGAAACTGAAGTCGAGTTAGAAATTCTTTTAATAGCCTCGCTTAATAGGTTGGATATTGTTAACACCTCAATATTTCTAGCTTTTTTAATCTTATTTGAATTATCTATAGTATCAGTAATAACCAATTTTTTTATTTTAGATTTTTTAATTTTTTCGACTGCCTCGCCACTCAAAACTCCATGAGTTATGTAAACGTGCACTTCTTTTGCTCCTCTATTTAATAATGCTTGTGCTGCATTTACTATTGTTCCTCCAGAGTCAATTATGTCATCGACAATCACACAAGTTTTTCCATTAACGTTACCTATAACGTTCATTACTTGCGATTTTCCTGGAGTGGGTCTTCTTTTATCTATTATAGCTATGCCAATATCTAATTTTCTTGCAAGAGCTCTTGTTCTTTCAACTCCACCAACATCAGGAGCTACGCATATTAGTTTTTTTTTATTTAGACGTTTTTTTATATGTCTTGCAAAAATTGGAGTTGCAAAAAGGTTATCAACAGGAATATCAAAAAACCCCTGTATCTGACCTGCGTGCAAATCAACAGTTACTATTCTATCTGCTCCAGCTTTAGTTATTAAATTAGAAACTAGTTTTGCAGATATAGATGTTCTTGGAGCAACTTTACGGTCTTGTCTCGCATATCCAAAATAAGGTATTACCGCGGTAATATTTTTTGCAGAAGATCTTTTAAGAGCATCAATGCATAATAAAAGTTCCATTAAATTATCATTAGCTGGAGCTGAACTAGATTGAATTAAGAATATACTATTACCTCTGATATTTTCATTAATTTCTATATAAATTTCACCATCAGCAAATTTTCTAATACTAGAATGAACTAATTTTGTTTTTAAATGTTTTGATATTTTTTGACTGAGGCTTTTATTACTGTTTCCTGTAAGAAGCTTCATTTTTTTGAAAGATTTATTTAATCATAATTGTTGTAATATTTCTACCATAATCATTATAGTTATTATGTAAAGACCTTCTCGAACTAAAAAAATTGTTTTTTAATTCATATGTATCCATATTAATTTTCTCAATATTTTTGATTCCAAAGGCTTTTATCTGTCCTTTTAAATAATCTTTAAGGCTAAAAAATGTTTTTTTTTTAAATTTTCTAAAATAAATTCTATTATTTCTATCTTGATTTATAAATTTTCTGTAAAAATCACTTTTTATCTCATAGTTTTTTTGTGCTATACACGGCCCAATAACAACAATAATATTTTCTTTCCTGCTTTTTTTTTTTAAAAAATACTTTAACATTTTAATAACAATTTTTTTATAGGCTCCTTTCCAGCCAGCATGAATAGCTCCAATCATTTTTGTTTTTTTATCGTAAATTAGAACTGGAGCACAGTCTGCAGTTAATATTGATAGAGCAAATCCATTCTTTTTTGTAATCAATCCATCACCAACTAGTTTTCTTTTAGGAGTTTTATTAATATAGTAAAATTTATTACTATGAATTTGATGTAACATTATAAGATTGTTTTTTTTACATCCAATTTTATTTTGAATTATTTTTAAATTTTTGAAAACATTAGCTTTTTTATCCCTCGACCCTAATCCACAATTTAAACTTTTATAAATTCCTGTAGAATTTCCTCCAATTTTTTTAAAAAAACCGTGTCTTATATTTTTAAATTTTCTTAATTTTTTTGATTTAATCAGATTTAAATCCTCTATTGAAAAATGAATTATTATTAGCTATGAAAATTACTTTAAATAATTTTCCCATTTGATTTTTACCAATTAATCTTTTTAATCTGAAAAAAATATTTGCCTTTTTTGTAAATGGTAGATTTCGCGATATAATTTCTGCTCTTTCGAGAATTCCAAGATTAACTAAAAAATCACTTTGCGTTACAATATTAGAGCATTTAAGTTTAAATTTTTTAGCGATTTTGCTTATTAAATCAAAACTAATATGATGAGTTATATCTGATTTTCCAATATTATTGAAAATCTCGTTTTTTTTATGCTTATATACTGATTGAATTGAGTTTTTCATTAAACTTTTTTTATAACCATAATCTATCAGCAATAAACCACCATTATGTAAATTTATTATTTGAGAAATTTCTTCGAGATATTGAAGTTGTAAAGGAGAAAATTCAATAAATTTTTGATTTTTTGAAATTTTAATACCAATTTTACTTTCCAATTTTTTTATATCACATTGTACATTGAGATATTGATATTTGTTATTTTTTATTTTTACATATCTCTCAAACCATGAATTTTTTTTTTTAAAAAATTGTTTAATTGATAATGAATCAAAAAATTCATTAGCCAAATAAATAGTTGGACATTTTTCAACATTTTTTAATTTTTTTAACCATTTTACTTTAAATCCTTTTAATTTTTTTTTTTGTAATTTTATTAAAAAAGGACTTCTTTCAAATATATAAGTTTTGTAAGAATTTTTGAACATTGGGAAGTTTTCAAAAGTTTTTAATAACTGAAAAATCATTTCTCCACTTCCACCACCCATTTCTACTATATTTATTTTTTTTGGGTACTTTAAATGTTCCCAAAAAGAAATAACCCATATTGCTATCATTTCAGAAAATAAAATAGAAATATTCGGAGATGTAATAAAATCTCCATTTTTTCCAATAGGATTTTTATTCATATAAAAACCAGAGTTTTTATTATAAAGGGCGTTATCGATAAATTTATCTAGTGTTATGAGTTTTTTATTTGTAGATTTCATTTTTTTTGTAAAACAAAATTATACCCAATAAAAATAATACCATACTCAAAATTTGACCTAAGGAAAGGTTTAATATAATAAATCCAATTTGAGGATCAGGCTCCCTTGTAAACTCAATAAAAAATCTAAAAAAGGAATAAAAAATTAGAAACAATGCCGAAATAAGACCGGGGCCTTTTAAGTAAAATTTTTTAAATGTAAAGTTTAATAAAATAAATAATACAATACCTTCAAATATAGCCTCATAGATTTGCGAGGGGTGTCTGGATAAACTGTCAATTTTTATAAATTTAACGGACCACAAAATATCACTAGATCTTCCATATAATTCAGAATTTATAAAATTAGCAATTCTACCTAAAAACAAACCTATTGGTGATGCCATAGATATCACATCAAGAAATAAAAACTGATCAATCAATTTTGTTTTTGAAAATAGATATGTCGCAACCACTACACCAACTAGTCCACCATGAAATGACATTCCTCCATTCCAGATCATAAAAATCTCTAAAGGATATTGTAAAAAATATAAAGGGTTATAAAATATTATATACCCAAGCCTACCTCCTATTACTACACCCAGTATTATATATGTTAATAAATCATCAAAATATTTTGAAATATATTGATTATTATAAAGCAACTTTCTTTTGCAATATATCCATCCAAAAACAATTCCAAAAATGTAAGAAAGTGAGTACCATTTAATTTCAAATGAAAATAAACTTATTGCTACAGGGTCTAAATTGTTGATAAACATTTAAAAAAAAATAAATTATATCATTTTTAAAACTTTATTATATGTCAAATTCAAAATTTGTAATTGATAAAATAGCAAAATTATTTGAACAAGGCATTGTTAATTATAGAGATTTAAGCAATGAAATTTTTAATATTTTAAAATCCAAAAGAGATGAATTAATTTTCAAAATGAAAATTACTGGGAAAGAGGAAACTGATATTATTATTAAAAGATTAGATAATTTAGAAAAAAAAATTTCTAAAATTGAAAAAAAAAATAATAAAAAAGTTAAGAAGGCAAAGAGATCTTAGCGCTTAAACCTCCTAAGCTAGATTCGCCCAATTCTATATTTCCTCCATGAGATCTAACAATATCAGAAGAAATTGAAAGTCCCAAACCAACACTTGATTTTGTTTCTCCTCTCCCTTTGTCAATTTTATAAAATGGTCTAAATACACTTTCATATTCTGATTTTGGAATTCCTGGTCCATCATCATCAACATAAATAAAAATATTTTTTTTAAGTTTTTCAACTTTTATCTCGATTTTATTAGCATATTTAATTGAATTATTTACAAGGTTATTAATGCATCTTTGTAATAGGTTTTTCCTTCCAGTAAATAAAATATCAGGCATAATATTTGCTGATATATTGGAATTATTATATTTATTTATTGTCATATGTACCATTGAAGATAAATTAAAATTTTCATTTTTTTCTTGTGCAGTTGAACTTGCGAAATGAAGATATTCGCTAAGCATTTTTTCCATCTCATCAACATCATCAGATAATTTATTAGATATTTGTTTATCTTTTATAAATTCTAATTGAAGTTTTATTCGAGTCAAAGGTGTTCTTAGGTCATGACTAATTCCAGATAGCATTTCAGATCTCTGGTTTAAATGCCTTAAAATTCTTTTTCTCATTCTCTCAAACTCAAAACCAGCTTTTCTTATTTCTAATGCCCCTGATGGACTATAATCTTCAACATCTTCTCCTTTTCCAAATCTTTCAGATGCTTCTGCCAACTTGATTATTGGTCTAGTTTGGTTTTTCAAAAATATAATAGCTATGGCAATTATCAGTATTGCAGGAAGAGTAATCCACAATGCAAAAATTCTTGCTGAAGTACTTGTAACTCTATTTTTAGGAATTAAAAACTGAAAATAACCATTTAAATGTTTTATTTTTAAATCAATAGAATCTGTAAATTTTGTTGTATCAAACCAATAAGTAAACAGTTTTGATTTAAGTTCTCTTCTTAATGTTCTATCCATTGGGCTAAACCATCTTTCTTGTTCACCTTTCGGTAAAACTTTATTAGGAACATAAATGACTTTTACATCGTGGTTTTCTGAAAAAAGTTTAGTTAAAGAGTCTTTGTTGTATTGCTCATTTTCATATGCACTGATAAAAAATTTTATTTCATTAACTAAAGCTCTAGTCATTCCTTTATTAGTTTTTATCCATAAACTATCAAAGAAAACTATAGAAATTGTAATTTGCAATAATATTAATGGAGCAGCTACGATTATTAAAGCTCTATAAAATAATTGTTTTGGTAAAATATTTTTTACAAATTTATTCAATCCATAAAACATAACCTTCTCCTCTAACTGTTTGAAGATATCTTGGATTTTTAGGATTCTCCTCAATTTTTTTTCTTAATCTAGTTATTATTACATCTATTGATCTCTCTTTTCCTAAGCCAATTATGTCAGCAATTTCATCTCTTGAATAAATTTGACCTGGTGAATTAATCATTCTTTCTAATATTGTTTTTTCTGTGTTATTAATTTTATACTCCTTACTATTATTAAGAATTAAAAGTTTATTTAAATCTATCTTGACAAGACCAAATTCTATGACTCTTTTCTGATTTAAATTTGTTGTTTTTTGTAAAATATTTTTTATTCTTAAAATTAATTCTTTTGGCTCAAAGGGCTTTGGCAAATAATCATCTGCACCAATTTCTAGACCTTCCACTCTTTCCGAAGCTTCTCCTTTGGCAGTTAATAAAATTATTGGAGTATTTATTTTTTTTTTATTTTCTTTAGTAAAATCTAACCCACTTTTGCCTGGCATCATTATATCTAAGACAATTAAATCAAATTTTATTATATCAGTCTTGCGTTTTGCATCTTCTGCACTATTTGCAGTAGTTACTAGAAAATTATTATCTTTTAAATACTGTTGGACTAAACTTCGGATACCATCATCATCATCAACAATTAATATATGTTCTTTAAATTTATTCATCAATTAATCTATTTAGCACCTTATTAAAGTTAATTACTTCCTTAGAATCTGAATCTATCAATGCGTTATAAATCCTTTTTTTTTGGACCGAGAAAATTTCATTAAAAATGTTTAAACCTTTTTCACTTAGATAGATATGTTTTAGTCTTGTATCTTTATCATCTTTCTCAAAATATATTGCTTTGATAGTTAATAAATCTTTAATAACTCTGTTAAGACTTTGTTTTGTTACTTTTAATTTACTTAAAAGTGCAGAAATCGTTATACCTTTATGCAAAGATATAAGGTGAATTACTTTGTGGTGAGCTACACCAATTTTGTACTTATTGAGTATTTTTTTTGCATCAGAAAAAGTATCCCTATAACTCATAAATATTTTTTCAATAAACTCTTTCAATTGATCATCTTTTAAATATAAAAGTTCTTTCATAAAGGGTAAGTTATATTGACATATTATATATACAAAGATATTTTTTTATAAAAAAAAATTATGGTTCCTTTCGATAAAAGATCTGGAAAAATTTGGTATAACAATGACCTTGTAGATTGGGGAGATGTTAAATTTCATGTTTTAAGCCATGGCTTACATTATGGAAGTTGTGTTTTTGAGGGTTTAAGAGTGTATGATGGAACAATCTTCAAACTAGAGGAGCATACTGACAGGCTCTACCATTCAGCTAAAAGAATGGATATTAAAATTCCTTATTCAAAAGATGAAATTAATAATGCTACAAAAAAAATAGTTTCAGTTCAAAATGTTAAAAATGGGTATATTAGACCTTTTGTTTGGAGAGGAAGTGAAATGATGGCGGTTTCAGCTCAAAATACAAAAATACATGTAGCAATCGCAACATGGGAGTGGGGAACTTATTTTGATTCAAAATTAAAAACCGAAGGAATAAAATTAAATATTTCAAAATGGAAAAGACCAGCTCCAGACACAATACCATGGGATACAAAAGCATCGGGCTTATATATGATTTGTACTTTATCAAAACATGAAGCTGAAAAACAAGGATATACAGACTCATTAATGATGGATCATGAAGGCAATGTCGCTGAGGCTACTGGGGCGAATATATTTTTTAAAGATAGTAACGGTGAACTACATACTCCAATTCCAGATTCTTTTTTAGATGGAATAACAAGAAGAACAGTTATTGAAATAGCAAAATCTAAAAATATAAAAATTAACGAAAGAAAAATATCTCCAAATGAACTTTCAAATTTTGAAGGATGTTTTTTAACAGGCACAGCTGCCGAAATTACGCCTGTATCAAAAATTGCAGATCAAAGTTATAAAGTATGTAATGTTATTTTAGATCTATCTGCAAGTTATGAAAAATTGGTAAGAGCAAAGAAAGCAGCCTAATCTTTTTGATCTTCTGATATTGCATGATCAATACCTTTTCTTAAATAGTCATACCCAGTATACAAAGTTAAAAAAGAAGAAAGCCAAAGTAATATTATACCTATAGTCTGGGCATTATAATCTTGAAAATTTACAATTTTGTTTCCTGTATCACCAGTTAATAAAATTGATATAGAAAACATTTGTAAGAAAGTTTTAGCTTTTGCCAAGTTTGAAACTGGAAGTTTTATTTTCCCTTTAGCAAGAAATTCTCTTAAACCTGAAATTAATATTTCTCTTGTTAAAATTATTATTGCAGCAATTACCTCATAATTTTTAATAGTACCATCCATTACTAAAAGTATAAGTGCAGTTGCGACAATAATTTTATCTGCTATTGGATCTAAAAGTTCTCCAAGTTGAGATTCTTCTTTAAACATTCTTGCCAGTAAACCATCTAAAATATCTGTAAACGATGCTATTAAAAAAAGTGTAAATGGAATGATATCTCCGTAAAATCCTGGAAGATAAAAAGTTATAACAAAAAAAGGAACAATTATTATCCTGCCTATCGTTAAATAATTTGGGATTTTAAATTTCATTCGTGGAAAAAGTTATATATTTTTTTTGCAACTTTTTCTTCAACTCCTTCTACTGTTTTTATTTCTTCTAAGCTTGCGGATTCGACTGCTCTTGCTGACCCAAAATGATTTAATAACGCCCTTTTTCTCATAGATCCGATACCTTGTATTTGATCTAGAAGTGACCTAGTTATTCCTTTTTTTCTTTTTGCTCTGTGTGCGCTTATTGCAAATCTATGGGATTCGTCTCTTATTCTTTGGAGAAAGAATAGGGTAGGATCATTTTTTTCAAACTTAAAATCTTTGCCGTTATGAAAAAAAGTTTCATTTCCACTATTTCTGTATTTACCTTTAGCAATAGCTATTACTGGTATGTCATGTAAACCTAGCTCGTTCATAGTTTCTCTAGCTGAGGAGTATTGACCTTTGCCCCCGTCTATCATTACCAAATCAGGAAATGATAGATAATTATCTTTCTCTTGAATAGCTCTTTTAAACCTTCTATTTAGGACTTCTCTCATCATTCCATAGTCATCTTGTTCGTTATTTTTTTTCTTTATATTGAATTTTCTGTATCTTTTTTTAATAAACCCTTCATCTCCAAAAGCAATTAAAGCTCCAACGCTATTAGTTCCTTGAATATGGCTATTATCATAAACTTCAATAAGACCTATAGTTGTTTCAAGATTAAACTTTTTAGAAACAGAATCAAACAGTTCTTTATTATTCTGGCTTTCATAAAGTTTCCTGTTTAAACTATCTTTTGCATTTTTAATTGCCTGATTAATAACTTTTAATTTTGATCCTTTTTTTGCAACAGAGATATTAATTTGCTTACTCTCTTTGTTGGTAAGTGTTTTTTCAATTAAATTTTTTTCTTCAATATCTTCTGAAAGTATTATTGAAGATGGTACATTTTTATTTTCATAAAACTGAGAAACAAATGAATTTAAAATATTGCTTAATTTTTCATCTGGATCATGTTTGGGAAAAAAAGCTTGATTACCCCAATTCTGTTTAGATCTGTAAAAAAATACTTGTATGCACGTTTTGCCCGACTCTTTGTATCCAGCAATTACATCTGCCTCTACTAAATTTGCCTCGTTAATTTTTTGTGATGACTGAATAATATTTAAAGCTTTAATTCTATCTCGTAATATTACAGCTTTCTCAAAATCTAAATCTTCACTAGCTTTTTCCATTTGATTTGAAAGATTTTTTTGTATTCTTCTTGATTTGCCTGAGACAAACTCAATAGCATCATTAACAGATCTTTTGTATTCTTCTTCTTTAATGTAGCCAACGCATGGTCCAGAACATCTTTTTATTTGATATAAAATACATGGTCGTTCTCTATTTTTAAAAACAGTATCGTCACAAACTCTTAAGCGAAAAATTTTTTGGATCATTTTGATTGTCCAATTGGCAGAGCCTGCAGATGCAAACGGTCCAAAATAAAATCCTTCTTTAGTTTTTTTGCCTCTATGTCTTTTTATTTGTGGCCATTTATCTTTATTTCCAATAAAAATAAATGGGAAAGATTTATCATCCCTTAAAAGGATATTAAATTTTGGTTTATATTTTTTTATTAAGTTTGCTTCTAGAAGTAAGGCTTCACTTTCATTAGATGTAGTTGTTATCTCAATTTTTTTTGTTTGAGACAACATTCTTTCTGTTCTTATTATATGATTTTTTTCTGCAATATAACTTTTTAATCTATTTGGAAGATTTTTTGCTTTTCCAACGTATAATATTTCGTTTTTTGAGTTTAGCATCCTATAGACACCAGGAAGCTTAGGTATTAATGGGAGCTCTTTTTTAATTGCTTCTTTTCCTACATCAGAACTAATCATGACTTCTTTTTTTAGAAATTTGAATTCCTACTGATGAACAATCTTTCATTATTTCTAATTTTTCAATCTGAAGAGTTATTTTATCAATTCTTCTATCCTTAAATAGCTCATCAAAAACATCTTCAGCCAATGTTTCAAGAAAGTTATAATGTTTATTTTTAACTAGTTTTTTGATTAATTTTACAATTTTTGCATAATTAACAATTGATTTAAGATCTTTATCATTTGATGGCTTTTTATCTTCATAGTTAACTTCAAGAGTAAATTTTACTTTTTGGGGATTTTCTTTTTCAAAATCGTAATATCCAAGTTTAAGGTCTAATATTAAATTATTAATTAGAACCTTCTTCTCATAATTAAATAATCTTTTATTTTTATCTATTTTTATAATTTTAAGATTATTTTTTTTCATTCTTTCAATCCTAATATATCAGGCGTTTGCCAGTTTAAGCTTTGACCACTATCAACTGAAATTACTTGTCCTGTAATAGATCTATTTTTAATAAAAAAGTCAACTGCACTACAGATTTGTTCAACGTCTACTTGTCTTTTTAGAGGGGTTGCCATGTATTGCTTTTTAAAGTGTTTTTCTGATTGTCGTTTATTTTTTAAAGTTGGACCTGGTGCTATGCCATTTACTCTTATACGAGGCGCTAAACTCATTGCGCTGGTTTTTGTAAGTGTATAAAGGCCAGTTTTGCTTATTGTATAAGAAAAGAAATACGGAGTTAATTTAAAAACTCTTTGATCAATTATATTAATTATGTTGTTATTTTTGCCTTTGATATTTTTGGCAAATTCTTTTGATAAAAGTGCTGGTGTTCTTAAATTAGTTCTTAAATGGCGTCCCCAGCTATCAGTAGTAAAATTTTCAAGTTTATCATTTTCAAATAAAGATGCATTATTAATTAAACAATCAAAATATTTCAATTTAAATTTAGCAAATTTTAAGATTTTGTTTACATCTGTTTCTTTGCTTAAGTCGCCCTTAACAAGATAAACTTTGGTTTGATTTTTTGATAATTCTTTTTTTAGCTTTTCAGCTTTAAATTTAGATTTGTTAAAATGTATAACAATTTCTACTCCTGGGCCTGAAAGGCTTTTAGCAATTGCAGCTCCAATACGAGTAGCACCTCCAGTAATTATTATTTTATTTGCTTCCATTTTTTCTTTCCTTTTTGCGCTCTAGTTCCAGGCATTCCCATCGTTGATCTTCCCTTAGGATAGAGTTTATTTTTCACATCGTACTGTCTTATTTTTGGATTTAAAGTAATTTCTAGCTCAGTACTTTCTAATTTTCTTATTTCATCTCTAATTTTTGCTGCTTCTTCAAATTCTAAATTAGATGCAGAGTCTTTCATTTTTTTGTTTAATGCTTTTAAGTGTTTTTTTAGATTTCCACCTATATTTGAACCTTCACTAACTTTTACATAATCTTTTTCATAAACACTTTCTAAAATATCACTAATTTCTTTTTTTACTGTCTTTGCATCAATATTATTTTTTTTATTATAATTAAGCTGTATTTGTCTTCTCCTATCCGTTTCTTTGATTGCTTTTTTTATGCTCTTGGTTTCTTTGTCAGCATATAGAATAACTTTTCCTTCAACATTTCTTGCGGCTCTACCGATAGTTTGGATAAGTGAAGTTTCAGATCTTAAGAAACCTTCTTTATCAGCATCCAATATACCAACCAAAGCACATTCTGGTATGTCTAGTCCTTCTCTTAGTAGGTTTATTCCAACCAAAACATCAAATACTCCCATTCTTAAATCTCTCATGATTTCAATTCTTTCAAGAGTATCAATGTCTGAGTGTAAATATCTTACTTTTATTCCATTTTCGTGAAGATACTCAGTCAAATCTTCTGCCATTTTTTTTGTTAATGTTGTTACTAATACTCTGAAATTCTTCTCAACAACTTGTTTACATTCATGCATTAAATCATCAACCTGGTTTTTTGCAGGTCTAATTTCTACATTTGGATCTATAAGACCGGTAGGTCTTATTACCTGGTCAATAAATTTACCTTTTGTTTGTTCTAACTCCCAAGGTCCAGGGGTGGCAGAAACAAAAACAGTTTGAGTTCTCATCATATCCCATTCTTCAAATTTAAGAGGCCTATTATCCATGCATGATGGAAGTCTAAATCCATATTCTGCAAGAGTACTTTTTCTTGATCTATCCCCTTTAAACATTCCATTTAGCTGAGGGACTGTTACATGACACTCATCTACAAATACCAAAGTGTTATCTGGAAAGTATTCAAAAAGGGTAGGAGGTGGTTCACCTGGTTTTCTTCCAGATAAAAATCTTGAGTAATTTTCAATTCCAGCACAGGAGCCTGTTGCTTCTATCATTTCTAAATCAAATTTGGTTCTTTCTTCTAACCTTTGTGCTTCAAGCAACTTATTTTCAGCCTTATGTTTTTTTAAAGTTACTTCTAATTCTTTCTTAATATTTATAATTGCCTGTTCTACAGTTGGTTTAGGCGTTATGTAGTGGCTATTTGCATAAATTTTTATTAAGCTTAATTCTCTGACCTGATCCCCGGTTAATGGATCAAACTCTTCAATTTTTTCAAGCTTATCTCCAAATAAACTTAATCTCCATGCTCTATCTTCAAGGTGTGAAGGAAAAATTTCAAGATATTCACCTCTAGCCCTAAAGGTACCTCTATAAAAATTTTGATCATTTCTTTTATATTGAAGAGCAACTAAAGATTTAATTATTTGTTCTCTGTTATAATCATAGTTTTTTTGTAACGTTAAAGTCATCTTGCTATATGCTTCAACCGATCCAAGACCATAAATACAAGATACACTAGCAACAATTAAAACATCATCTCTTTCTAAAAGAGATCTCGTAGCTGAATGTCTCATTCTATCTATTTGTTCATTAATTGAAGCTTCTTTTTCGATATAAGTGTCAGATCTAGGCACATATGCTTCAGGCGTATAATAATCATAATAAGAGACAAAATATTCAACAGCATTTTCAGGAAAAAAACTTTTCATTTCACCGTAAAGCTGAGCTGCAAGTGTTTTGTTTGGAGCTAAAATTAAAGCCGGTCTGTTAGTTGCCTCAATCACTTTGGCCATAGTAAAGGTTTTTCCTGATCCTGTTACTCCAAGAAGAACTTGATTGAATTCTCCTTTATTGGCGCTTTGGACCAATTTTTTTATAGCCTCTGGCTGGTCTCCAGCAGGTTTAAAATCAGATTTAATTTTAAATTTTTTACCACCTTCAAGTTTTCCACTAATTTTTGGATTTTTACTCTGAATATCTGTAATTAAATCTTGATAAGTATTTTCCATATATTAAACAAGGTATTAGAATAATTTTATATTTCAATGAGCATAATATCAGATAGCTTAAAAAGGATTAAACCATCACCGACTATAGCTGTTACTCAAAAAGCCAGAGAATTAAGAGCAGCAGGGAAAGATGTGATTGGACTAGGAGCAGGTGAGCCAGATTTTGATACACCAAATAATATTAAGAATGCAGCCATAAAAGCAATTAGAGGAGGCGATACCAAATATACAGCAGTTGATGGAACACCAGCTTTAAAAAAAGCAATAATTAAAAAATTTAAAAAAGAAAATAATTTAAAGTACTCTAACGAAGAAATAACTGTAGGAACAGGTGGTAAACAAGTTCTTTACAATGCATTCATGGCAACCCTAAATAGAGGAGACGAAGTAATTATTCCAGCACCTTTTTGGGTTTCTTATCCTGATATGGTTTTGTTAGCAGGCGGCAAACCAAAAATTATTAAATGCAATGAATCAGATAATTTTAAATTAACACCAAAAAAATTAAGTAAAGCTATTTCTAAAAGAACAAAGTGGTTAATATTAAACTCACCATCAAATCCTACTGGCGCAAGTTATACAAAAACAGAGATAAAAAAATTGTCTCAAGTGTTAATTAAACACAAAAAAATTCAAATTTTAAGTGATGATATTTATGAACACATCACATATGACAGAGCCAAGTTTTTTACAATTGCACAAA
Source organism: uncultured Pelagibacteraceae bacterium (assembly GCA_902550285.1). Classification (GTDB taxonomy): domain Bacteria; phylum Pseudomonadota; class Alphaproteobacteria; order Pelagibacterales; family Pelagibacteraceae; genus Pelagibacter. Next base: position 29,280 of record CACCYQ010000008.1, read on the forward strand.
TATCCAGTTTAAAAAATAGAACTCTTACAATGAACGGTGTAAGCAAATCTTATGCTATGACAGGATGGAGAATTGGTTATGCTGGTGGCCCAAAAGAAATTATTAAAGCTATCCGTAAAGTTCAATCTCAATCAACATCAAATCCTTCTTCTGTAAGCCAAGCGGCTGCTGTTGAAGCTTTAAATGGAACACAGAAATTTATAAAAATCAGATCTAAGGAATTTAAAAAGAGAAGAGATTTTGTTGTTAATTGCTTAAACAAAATTAAAGGAATTAAATGTTTAACACCCAATGGAGCATTTTATGTATTTCCAAGCTGTAAAGAACTTTTGAATAAAAAAACTAAATTAAAAAAAGATACTGATTTTGTTCAAAAGCTACTTGAAAAAGCAAATGTAGCTGTAGTGCAAGGCTCTGCTTTTGGGTTAGAGGGATACTTTAGAATATCTTACGCAACTTCAATGAAAAATTTAAAAAAAGCCATGGAAAGAATAAAATCTTTCTGTGAAAGTTTGAATTAATTAATGAAAACAGCCTTATTATTTGGCTCATCTGGATTAATCGGCGGGCATCTACTTAACATATTAATTCAAAATAATGATTACAATAAGATTAAGATATTCGTTCGTTCAGAACCAGAAACCATAGATTCAAAAATAGAAATAATAAAAACAGATTTTAATAATTTAAAGAAACACATTGAAGATATTAAAGGTGATGATTGTTTTTTTTGCATAGGTACTACAAAACAAAATTCACCTGATAAAAATGAGTATAAAAGAATTGAGAGAGATATGCCTGTGGAAATTGCCAAGATTGCAAAAACAAATTCAGTTAATTGTTTTGTCTATGTTTCATCGGGGTTTGCAGATCCAAAAAATTCAGGAGCTTATTTGAGATACAAAGGCGAAGTTGAAGAGGAACTAAAAAGATTAGATTTCAAAAAACTTGGGATAATGAGACCTTCATTTTTAATGGGTAACAGAAAAGAAAAAAGATTTGGAGAGAAAATAGGTATATTTTTATTTAAATTGCTTTCACCTTTATTTTTAGGACCTTTGAAAAAAATGAAACCAATTCAATCTGAAAAAGTTGCGCACGCCATTATAAATGTGGCTCAAAAAGATTATAAGCAAACAATTTTTGAATCCAATGAAATTGTTGAAGCAAGTTATTAATTTAATGTTCGTGCTTTTCAATACCATGTTTTTCTAAAAGCTCATGCATTCTTTGATGTTCTTTATATGTTAAGCTATAAAAAATAATTATTGTAATAATTGAACCGACAACTACACCTTGAATAAATCTAAATATTGTTTTTTTATTTCTATCTTTTGTTTCTTTGCTCATTTTTTTTCCTCTTTTCTTAGCTTCATAAAATTTATAACCAGCGTAAGAAATTAAAATTATACTTAAAATCCAAGATATCGGGTGATTTGCAACAGCTATAAAGGAGCCCCCGAATAATGCAGCTATAAATCCACTTATCCAACATACGGGGCACATAATTTAGTGAGATAAAAATTTTTCGGCTTCTAGAGCAGCCATACATCCCATTCCTGCAGCGGTTACAGCTTGTCTAAATATTTTGTCTTTAACATCGCCTGCAGCAAAAACACCGGGTATATTTGTTTCTGTAGATTCGGGTTTTGTTGTTAAATAGCCTTCTTTATCCATATCCAGTTGATCTTTAAATAGTTGAGTTGCTGGATCGTGTCCAATTGCAACAAATAAACCATCAATTTTTAATTCATCAATTTTATTCGTTTTTACATTTTTAATTTTTAATCCCTTAACATTTTTAGGATCATTATCTCCAATAACTTCTTCAACAACACTGTCCCAAATAATTTCAATTTTTTTGTTAGCCATTAATTTACTTTGAAGCATTTTTTCAGCTCTTAAAGAATCTCTTCTATGAATTAATTGAACTTTTGATGCAAATTTTGTAAGAAACATTGCTTCTTCAACTGCAGCATTTCCACCACCAACAACTGCAACTTTTTTATCTTTAAAGAAAAACCCATCACATGTTGCACAAGCTGATACACCAAATCCTCTAAATTTTTTTTCAGACTCAATATTTAACCATCGTGCTTGAGCTCCAGTTGAAATTATAATTGAATCTGCAGTGTATTTTTGTCCACCATCACCAATAGCTTCAAATGGTTTAGATTTTAAATTTACTGAAGAGATGTGATCTTCAATCATTTCTGTACCAACAGCTTTGGCTTGATCTCGCATTTGTTCCATCAGCCATGGCCCTTGAATCACTTTTGCAAAACCAGGATAATTTTCAACATCAGTTGTAGTAGTTAATTGACCACCTGGCTCCATTCCAGAAACCATTATTGGATTGAGCATTGCTCTAGCAGCATAAACTGCAGCAGTATATCCGGCAGGTCCGGATCCAATTATTAACACTTTTGTGTGTTTAGTTGGATTTTGATTCATATCAAAGCTATATAGTAATTAATGGGTAAATTAAAAGGGTTATTGTTAACAGAAGGATTGCATGGCATGATCAGCCAAGTTGAGGGATTGGCTAAAGCTTTGGAACTAGATTATTTTCACGAAAAAGTTGAATTAAATAATTTTTGGAACTTGATTCCACCAGCCCTTACACCAGTAAGTAAATTTATTTTTAAAAATAAAATAAATAAAGAATTTGATATAATTATTTCATG
>CACCYQ010000009.1 GCA_902550285.1 uncultured Pelagibacteraceae bacterium
CCAGTTAATGGCTGGCGGGGGCAACCCCAGAGAGAGTGCCACAGAGAATAGACCGCCTCAACAAGGCAAGGGTGAAAAGGTGTGGTAAGAGCACACCGGTTAGATGGTAACAGCTAACGCATGGAAAACCTCACCGAGAGCAAGACTGAGTAGAGATGACATTGTTAGAAATAACTAAAAGCAGTCTTTGGCTAGTCATCAGGGTTAGTTGCTTGAACCTAGGAGCAATTCTAGGTCTAGATAAATGGTAAGTTTAAAAGACAGAACCCGGCTTATAGCTTATCTGGCAAAACTTCAATAAAGACATCAATTTCAAAAAGGTATTTGTTTCAGATTTGTTCCACATAATAGAAAAAAGTCATAAATTATATGTATTGACGGTTGAATATAAAACCCATATATTCCCATAAAATCCCAAATTGGGTAATTTATGAATTATGTTTTTATCGACTTACGAGAACAAACTGGACAAAAAGGGAAGGGTATCAGTGCCTGCTTCATTTAGATCATATCTTTCAAATATAGGATACAATGGCGTTATTTGTTATCCTTCGTTTAACAACCAATGCATAGAAGCTTGGCCCCAAGATAGAATAGAAAAAATTTCTAATGCAATCGACTCATTAAATCCATTTGAAGAAAAAAAAGACTATTTTGCAACATCAATTTTATCAGAAAGTATAAATCTACAATTTGATAGTGAAGGAAGAATTTCACTTTCATCAAAATTATTAAAACATGCAAAAATAAAAAACAGCATGTTATTTGTTGGTCAGGGTAAAACTTTTCAAATTTGGGAACCAACAATATTTGAAAAATTTAGGGTAAAAGCTGGAAAAAAATCAAATTTATATCGAGCAAACCTTAAATGGGAAAAACAATTTAATAACTAAAAAAAATAAGAGGGGGAAAAATGACAATTAACTTTAAAACACCAGATATAAGAGAATTAAGACCTAGAATTTTAGTACTAGGAGTAGGCGGGGCCGGAGGTAATGCAATTAATGGAATGATAGAAGCTGGACTAGAGGGAGTTGAATTTGTTGCAGTGAATACTGACGCTCAAGATTTAAAACATAGCAAAGCTAAAGGAAAAATTCAGATGGGTTTGAATTTAACAAAAGGTCTGGGTGCTGGATCAAAATTAGATATTGGTCAAGCTGCTGCAGATGAATCTTTAAATGATATAATTAATATTTTGCAAGGTGCTAATATGGTATTTATAACCGCAGGAATGGGTGGTGGAACAGGTACAGGTGCTGCTCATGTTATTGCAAGGGCTGCGAAAGAATTAAATATTCTAACAGTTGGAGTTGTTACGTTGCCATTTTTATACGAAGGTCCTTCTAGAATGAGAAGAGCTCAACAAGGATTGGAAGAGCTGAGAAAACATGTTGATACAATTATAGTAGTTCCAAATCAAAACTTATTTAAAATTGCTAGCGAACAAACTACATTTGAAGAATCATTTGATTTGTCCAATGATGTTTTGTTGCATGGAGTTCAAAGCATTACTGATTTAATGGTAAGACCAGGATTAATAAATTTGGATTTTGCTGATGTAGAAACGGTTATGAGTTCAATGGGCAAAGCTATGATGGGCACTGGAGAGGCAGAAGGCGAAGGTAGAGCGGTAAAAGCTGCAGAGATGGCGATAAACAATCCTTTAATAGACGACTATACTTTAAAAGGTGCTAAAGGGCTGCTTGTAAACATAACAGGAGGAAAAGATTTAAAACTTTTTGAAGTTGATGAAGCTGTAAATAAAGTTAGGTCTGAAGTGGACCCAGAAGCTGAGTTAATTATTGGTGCAATTACGGATCCACAATTAGATGGAAAAATGAGAGTTTCAATAGTTGCCACAGCATTAGATGGACAACAACCCGAATCTAAATCAGTAATTAATATGGTACATAGAATTCACAATAGAAATCCAGGGTACTCTGATTTTTCAAATTTAGCAGCACCACATCCTTCAACCTTTTCCAATGCTAATACAAATTTGGCAACAGAAGGTGCAACTGCATTAAAACTTGAAAACGAAGTATTAGAAGAAAATCTTATTAGTGACACTACATCTTACGATACTGTAGAAACAAATGTTACTGAGACTGAAATAGAAAACAACAATACTGAAGAAAGCAAAGATAGTGAAATTAATGATGCGCCATCAAATGGTCTAGAAAATTTTACCATTGATGAAGAAGCTCCAAATTTATTTGACTCTGATGCTCAAAAAGATTTGGAAGAAGAATTTACTTCTTTTGAAAAAAGTGAAAATTCAGAAGAAGATGATTTAGAAATTCCTGCATTTTTGAGAAGACAAAAAAATTAATGTTCTTCGAAAAAATAAATGAATGCCACTGTAAAAACTGGAAAAAAACATTTTCCAGTAATGCTAAATGAATTAATAAGCATTATTTCCCCTCTTTACAGTGGCACATTTATAGACTGTACTTTTGGCCAGGGTGAATATTCGAAGGCTATACTTAAACATCCAGGGAATAAAGTTATTGCGATTGATAGAGATAAAAAGACTACATTAAACGCAGCAAATCTAAAAGAAAAGTTTAAAGATAAATTTTATTTTAAAAATATTAAATTTAGAGAAATTAAAAGCATAAATATTGATAGCAAAGATGTTAAAGCAATTATCTTTGATTTAGGATACTCCTCAAACCAAATTCAAGATCCTGAAAAAGGATTATCATTTAATAGTAGAGGAAAATTAAATATGCAAATGGGGCTAAATAACTTTTCAGCTCATCAAGTTATTAACCATTTAGAACAAAAGGACCTAGAAAAAATTTTTAAATATTTTGGTGAAGAAAAGTATTCAAAAGTCATTTCAAGAAAAATCTGTGAAACAAGAAAAAAAAACAAAATTAATACTGAGGATCTAGTAAATTTGATAAATAAAACAAAATTAAAGAAAAATTTAAAAATACACAAATCAACAAAAATATTTCAAGCTTTAAGAATTTTTGTTAATAAAGAAATTAGCGAATTAATTTATGGTTTAATCAATGCATTTAATACTTTACCTGTTGGAGGAGCTATTGTTGTAGTTTCATTTCATTCAATAGAAGACAAAATAGTGAAATTTTTTTTTAAAAATTATTCTCAGTCAAAAAATTTATCGAGGTATCTTCCTGAACAAAGAAAAGAAAAAAAATTGTTTGAACTTAAAAATAACAAACCAATATTTCCATCTGAAAAAGAAATAAAAAATAACCCACCATCAAGATCTGCAAAGTTAAGATATGCAATAAAAATTAATAACTCAGAAAATTTTGATGCATTTATACAGCAGTTTAAATATTTATTAGATATTGAAAATTTATCAAAAAAAATATGAAAAAATATTTTTATGGATTTTTGTTAATAGGGTTAATTATTTGCACTACTTTAGTTAAAAACTCGACAAAAAATATAGATCAAAAAATTTTCGAGTCCAAAGAAAATATTAGATTGCTTAGAGATAGATATGAATTAGTTTTATTAGACTATAACTATTTAAGTTCCCCTAAAAAATTATCTGAATACCAAGAAAAATATTTTGATAACTATCTAATTCCAATCAATATAGAAAAAATTAAAAAAATTCATTTTGAAGATGGCTTTACAATAATTGAAAAATTTTCAAATAAAGATGAAAAATAAAATAAAAAATGAACTTTTCGTTGAAGATTATGATGAAAAATTTTTATATAAGGATCTTAAAAATAAAATAAATATATCATTTAACAGAATAGCATTTATTTTTTTTGTTTTTGTAGTACTGGGCATAATTTTTTCAATAAAAGCATCTTATTTTGGTTTTAAAAAAGAAAATATAAAAAAAACATATGTCCCAAGCAAAGACTATCGATCGAGTATCCTTGATAGAAATGGAAATATTATAGCAAAAACCGTTAATACAATTAATGTTGGAATAAATCCTAAGCTTGTAATAGATAAAAAAAAACTATTATTAAATTTAAAATTAATTTTTCCTAATAAAAACTTTAATAAAAAAATTTATAAAGAGAAATTTTTTTATGTAGAAAAACAAATTAATCAGGAAAAATTAGAAAAAATTATGCTTATAGGTGACAAATCAATAATTACTGAAGAAAAAATTTCTAGAATTTATCCACATGGTGAACTTTATAGCCATATTCTTGGTCAAATAGATGATAATAATAATGGGATATCTGGAATTGAAAAATATTTCGACTATGAACTTCGTTCTTCAAAAAATCCATTAGAATTAAGTATCGATACAGATTTACAATATTTAATTAGAAATGAACTTATTAATGCACAAGAAATTTTTAAAAATATAGGAAGTGCAGCTATTTTAATGAATGTAAATAGTGGTGAAGTGCTATCAATGGTTTCTCTGCCTGATTTTGATTTAAACGAAAGAAAAGAAATAAAAGATCTAAATTATATTAACAGAGCTACCAAGGGCGTGTATGAGCTTGGATCAGTTTTTAAAACATTTACTTTTGCCGCAGGTCTAAAAGAAGAAGTTATTGAACCTGGAACAGAGTTCAAAAATTTAGAAAAAAGTATTCGATGCGGAAAAAACACTATAAAAGAATACGATGATAAAATTCCATCAGATTTAACTGCAGAACAAATATTAATAAGGTCAGGGAATATCGGATCAGTTAGAATAGGACAAAAAATTGGAATAGAAAAACTAAAATATTTTTTAGATCAAATAGGTGTGTTAAATAAAATAAATTTTGATATTGAGGAAGTGGGCACACCTTTGCAGCTTAAATGGGGGAAGTGTAAGCTTGCAACTGCTTCATACGGTCATGGTATAACCACAACTCCTTTGCAACTTGCCAAAGGTTATTCCATTATATCTAATGGGGGTTTTGAAATTAATCCAACTTTGATAAAAATTAATTTAAATAATGATGTCAAAAAAAAAAGAATATTAAAACAAGAATTGTCAAAAAAAGTAAATATTGCTTTAAGAAAAATAGTATCATCCGAGGAAGGTACCGCAGGACAAGCAAATGTGTCAGGATACGAAGTTGGTGGAAAAACAGGTACAGCACAAAAATCATTTGAAGGTGCTTATTCAAAAGAAAAAATAAATACATTTGTAGCAATTTTTCCCATTTCAAAACCAAAATTCGTTTTAGTTGCATTGTTAGATGAGCCCAAAATTTCCAAAGATTATGTTTATAAATACAGAAATAAAAAAGGATCCTACAAAGGTACCCCTTTTAATACTGCTGGTTGGACTACTGTAGAGATAGCAGGCAAGATAATTGAAAAAATTGGGCCAATTTTAGCCACAAAATACTAGGATTTTGTTTTTGATACAATGCAAATAGGAAAGATTTTTAAAAAAATAAATAAAAAGTTTAAAATTCACAAATTTTCAGAACTTAAATTTGATAGTCAGAAATGTAAAAAAGGAGATATTTTTTTTGCAATCAGGGGAACAAAAAAAAATGGAAACAAATTTATAAAAGATGCCATTAATAATGGAGCAAAAACCATTGTTTCAAATTTAAAAAAAGAAGGATTTGAAAAAGATATATTATATTTAAGTTGCCAGAATCCAAGAAAATTATTAGCAGAAACCGCATCAATAATTTATAAAAGAAAGCCAAAAAACTTAATTTCAATTACGGGAACCAATGGAAAATCATCAGTAGCGAATTTTTTTATTCAGATATTAAATCGATGTAATAAAACTGCAGCCTCGATTGGAACTTTAGGAGTAAACTCAATGGATATAAATATTCCATTAATCAACACCACGTTAGATCCACTAAGTCTTAATAAAATATTGGAAAATTTAACAAGAAAAGGAATAAAAAATATAATTTTAGAAGCTTCAAGCCATGGATTAAAACAGCATAGGCTTGATGGAATAAAATTTGATATCGGATTGTTTACAAATTTTTCAAGAGATCATTTGGATTACCACAAGTCTTTTAAAGATTATTTTGATTCCAAAATGATTTTATTTAATAAATTAATGAAAAAAAACTCACATGTAATTTACGATAGAGATATTTTAGAATCAAAAAAAATTGAAAAAATTATAAAGAGGAAAAAACTAAAATACTATTGTTTAGGTAAGAAAAAATCTGACCTTAAAGTAACAGAACACTCATTTTTAGGAAAAAAACAAAAAATATCCTTTGTATTTAAAAATCAAAAATACAGTTTTGAGAGCAATCTAATTGGATCAATACAAATAAAAAATTTATTATTTGCAGTCCTTGCAGCAAATAAAATATTATCTATGAAAAAAATTATTAAATCACTATCTAAAATTAAATCTGTAAATGGAAGATTTGAAAAAATAGGAAACTTAAAAAATAATTCAATAGTAATACTCGATTTTGCACATACTCCTCAAGCACTAAAAGTTTGTTTAGAAAATATAAAAAAACAATTTAAATTCAAAAAAATATCTCTTGTGTTCGGGTGTGGAGGAGAAAGAGATAAGCCTAAAAGAAAAATCATGGGAATGATTGCAAATGAACTAGCTGACAAAATTTATTTGACAGATGATAATCCAAGAGGAGAAAATCCAAAAAAAATTAGATCTCAGATTAAAAAGAAAATCAATAATTCCAAAGTAATTGAAATTGCATCAAGATCAAAAGCAATAGAAAAAGCTGTTCAAAATCTTAATTCCGACAGCGTCCTTGTTGTGGCAGGAAAAGGACATGAAAATTACCAAGAATACTTAAATAAAAATTTTTTTTCAGATAAAAAACATATTTTAAGAAATATTAAATTAAAAAATAAACAACTATTCAAAGATTGGAAAGTAAATATATTAAAAGAAAAAATATCTAAGATAAAATTGAAAAAAATAAATTTTGCTTCAATAGATTCTAAAAAAATAAAAAAAAATGATATTTTTTTTGGAATAAAAGGAAAAAATATAGACGGCAATAAATTCGCAAATGAAGCAATTAAAAAGGGTGCTGCTTTATCAATAGTTGATAAAAATTATGGATCTAAAAATAATAATAAAATTAAAGTCAAAAATGTTCTTAAATTTTTATCTAAACTCGGTAGCAATGTTAGAAAAGTTTCTGATATTCATGCTATATCAATCACTGGAAGCAGTGGCAAAACTTCACTAAAAGAACTACTAGGGCAGTCTTTGAATAGCTTATGCTCTACCTATTATTCAAAAAAATCATACAACAATAAGTATGGTGTTCCAATCAGCTTGTTTAACATTAATAAAAAAAATATTTTTGGAATCTTTGAGGCTGGAATGGATAGAAAAGGAGAAATAGATAAATTAACAAAGCTTATAAAACCTGACCTAGGCATAATCACTAATATTTCTTATGCACATGCAAAAAATTTTAGAAACTTATCAGAAATAGCATCTGCAAAATCTGAAATTATAAATAATATAAATAAAGGTGGTACAATAATTTTAAATAGACAAGATAAATATTTCAGTTTTTTTAAAAAAAAATCGATAAAAAAAAATTTAAAAATAATCTCATTTGCAAAAAATTTTAATGCAGATGTTATGCATATTAAAACTATAAGAAAAAAATCTAATTGTATATTGGTAATAAAAGCAAAAAATAAGATAAAAAAATTTGTAATAAAATATAAACTATTACCATATTTAGATAATATTTTGGCTACAGTGGCAGTAATTTCAATTTATTTTGATATTGAAAAAATTAAAGAAAATATATTTTATAATTTTATGATACCTGTTGGAAGAGGTGATTTAATAAAGTTAAAATTAAAGAATAAAGAAATAAATATTATTGATGAAAGTTATAATTCAAATCCTTTGTCACTTAAATTTGCTATTAATAAGTTTAATAGTTTGAATATAAATAATAAAAGAAAAAATCTTTTACTTGGTGATATGCTTGAACTAGGTAAATACGCCAAGAAACTTCACAAAGAGGCAGCAAAAGATATTAATAAGTCCAATATAAATAAGGTTTTTGTATGTGGAAAAATGGTAAAAGAAACTTTTAACAAAATTACAACACAAAAAAAAGGGAAGATATTAAAAAACAAAACCGAAATATTTGATTTGATAAAAAAAAATTTAAATTCTCGAGATTTTATAATGATAAAAGGATCGAATGCTACAGGTTTAAATACTATAATATCAAAAATTAAATTGGGGCAGCATAATGCTTTATAGTTTATTCGCAAGCTTAGTTGAGAGTTATTCCTTCCTTAATATTTTTAAATATTTGACTGTAAGAACTGGACTAGCTATGTTCACTTCTTTTTTTGTAGTATTTTTTATTGGAACACCTTTTATAAATTTTTTTAAATCAAAAAAAATTCATAACCCAATTAGAAACGACGGTCCATCTGAACATATTGTTAAAAAAATTGGCACACCAACAATGGGAGGATTGTTAATTCTTACAGGCTTATTCTCAGGTATATTTTTATGGTGTGATTTACTAAATCCATATATTTGGTTTTTAATTTTTGTAGTAGGATCATTTGGCATATTAGGAGCATGTGATGATTATAAAAAAATTAAAAATAATAATTCAACAGGCATATCTTTAAAAATAAAATTATTAATTCAAATACTTTTGTCTTTATTTGCAATTCTTTTTTTAACTTTTTATACAGAGTCACCAGAAATAAATAATTTATATTTTCCATTTTTTAAAAGTTTAGTTATAAATTTAGGATTGTTTTATATCCCTTTTTATATGTTTATAATTGTGGGCGCTTCAAACGCTGTTAATTTAACTGATGGATTAGATGGATTGGCAACAGTACCAGTAATTCTTGTGGCATCATGTTTTGCATTTATTAGTTATGTAACGGGAAATATAGTTTTTTCAGAATATCTGCATATACCTTATATAGAAGGAGTGGGTGAAATTTCAATTTTCTGTGGATCAATAATTGGCGCCTGTTTAGGTTTCTTGTGGTTTAATGCACCTCCAGCAAAAATTTTTATGGGAGATACAGGATCTTTATCTTTAGGAGGATCTTTGGGTGCAGTCAGCATTCTCACTAAACATGAAATAGTTCTTGCAATAACCGGAGGTTTATTTGTGCTTGAAGCAATATCAGTAATTGTGCAGGTAGTGTCATTTAAATTAACTGGAAAAAGGGTTTTTATGATGGCACCAATCCATCACCATTTTGAAAAAAAAGGATGGGCCGAATCTACAGTTGTTATAAGATTTTGGATTATTTCGATTATACTTGCAATGATAGGTCTTGCTACACTTAAATTGAGATAATGCTTAATTTTAAAGATAAGTTAAAGAATAAAAAAATATTAATCTATGGTTTTGGCAAAACAGGCAGATCCTGTTTTAATTTTTTAAAAAAAAATAATGAAATAACAATTTATGATGACAATCATAAAAGTATACCTAAAAAAATTAAAAATTACTATTTTTTAAAAAAAAATAATATTAAGAACAATTTCTATGAATATATAGTTATTAGTCCAGGTATAGATATTAATAAATGCAATTTAAAATCTTTTCTTTCTAGTAATAAAAGTAAAATAATCACTGATTTAGATTTATTCTATTTTAAAAATATTAAAAATACAAAAATAACCATTACAGGAACAAACGGCAAATCTACAACTTCAAAACTTTTATATGAAGTTTTAAAAAGACATAAAAAAAATGTGAAAATAATTGGAAATATAGGCAAGCCTGTTCTTGATCAAAAGGCAAAAAATTCTAGAACTATTTTTGTAGTAGAGGCATCCTCGTATCAGATTGAATATAGTAAATATTACAAAACAGATTATTCAATGATACTGAATATTAGCCCTGATCATCTTGAAAGACATGGAACAATGGAAAACTATGTAAAAGCAAAGTTCAAATTAATCAAAAATCAAAAAAAAAGTGGTTATGCATATATTGCACAAGATAATAAATATCTAAAAAAAATATTATTAAATATGAAGAAAAAGCCAAAAATAATTTTTGTAAATTTTAGAAATATTAAAAATATAAAAAATAGTATTATAAATCCATACTTTAAAAAAATTAATAATTTACAAAATTTATCTTTCATCATGGAAATATCAAAAAAACTTGGATTAAAAAAAGAAAAAATTTTGAAATCGTTAAATTCTTTTCGTGGACTAAAATTTAGGCAACAAATAATTTATGATAATAAAAATCTATCTATTATTAACGACTCTAAATCAACCAGTTTTTCATCTAGTGTTAATCTGCTCAAATCGTATAATAATATTTACTGGATAGTTGGCGGGTTATACAAAAAAGGGGATAATTTTAATTTAAATAAAAAATATCATAAATTTATAAAAGTTTATATATACGGAAAAAATAGAAATAATTTTATTAATCAGTTTAAAAATAAAGTAAAATACAAAGTATTTAGAGATATTAAAGAAGTTTTAAAAGAAATTATTAATGATATTCGATATGGTAACCTTAACAAAAATAAAAGAGAAATTTTGTTTAGTCCATCCGCGGCCTCATTTGACTCGTTTAAAAACTTCGAAGAAAGAGGAATGTATTTTAATTATTTAATAAAAAAATTAAATTTCATTAAAAATGTAAATGCAAAATAAGGAAGAATACTTTAATTATTTTTATGGATGGTGGAAAAACATTGATAAATCAATTTTGTTTATTGTTTTAAGCCTTTTTTTTCTAGGTTTATTTTTTTCATTGGTTTCAACATCATTAATTGCATCAGATAAGTTACAAACAAATAGTTATTACTTTTTTATAAAACATTTTATTTTTGTTATAATTGGGCTCTGCTGTCTTTTCAGCTTTTCTATCTTAAATCATAAACAATTATATAATTTATCAAAAATTTTATTTTTTATTTTTTTTCTATTATTAATTCTGATTCCATTTTTTGGTGTTGAAGTAAAAGGATCAAAAAGATGGATTGATATTTTGTTTCTGCCTCGTATTCAACCTATAGAGCTATTAAAGCCATTTCTTATAATAGTAATATCTTTGGCACTAACTCTTGGAGAACATAGAAACAAGTATTTAAGTTATATTTTAAGTCTCTTTGTTATATTTCCAGTAATATTATTTTTAGTAATGCAACCTGATATTGGACAATCTATTTTAATTTTATTAACTTGGTTAATCTTGATATTTATTTCAGGAATTAATTTGTTTATTTTTTTTTCATTCTTTTTCATTCTGGTTGGATCAACTTCATATTTAATTTTTTTTATTCCAAAATTTGAATATATAAAATCAAGAATATTTTCATTTTTAGATCCATCTAGCGGAAATAGTTATCAATCAGAAAAGGCTTCCGAAGCAATAATTGGAGGAGGTTTCTTTGGTAAAGGCGTTGGAGAAGGCACTCTTAATAACAGAATTCCAGAAGCACATACTGATTATATAGTATCTGTAATTTCTGAAGAATTTGGAATCATGATTGTTATTGCAATAATACTAATTTTTATATTTTTTGCTTTTCAAGTAGTAAAAAAAATCTCTATAGAAAAGGAAAATAAAATTAAACTTATTCTTATGGGATTGATTTCTTTGCTAATTCTTCAAACATTTGTACATGTAGGTGTCAATATTAGAATTCTTCCTACTACAGGAATGACGCTTCCATTTTTAAGTTATGGTGGTTCATCAATAATAAGCAATTCTATTTTGGCTGGAATAATATTAAATTTAACTAGGAGAAAAGTTTAAAATTGTGAAAAAAATATTGATTTCAACAGGTGGTTCTGGAGGACACGTTGTTCCCGCAACTATATTATACGAACATCTTAGTTCAAGTTATGATGTTCAAATTGTATCTGATTATAGAGGTTCAAAATTTATAGATAAAAATTTTTACAAATTCAGCGTAATTGATGCGCCTAAAATTTCAAAAAATATTTTTTTTGCTCCCTTATTTTTAATATTATTTATTACTTCAATAATCAAATCTTTTAAATTCCTAAAACAAAATAATATTCATTATTTAATAAGCACAGGCGGATATATGTCCCTCCCTTTTTGCATAGCAGCAAAATTATTAAACTTAAATATATTCTTATTTGAACCAAACATGGTTATAGGTAGATCGAATAATCTTATATTAAGGTTTTCAAAAAAAATATTTTGTTATCATGAAAATATAATTAATTTTCCTAATAAATTTAAAAATAAAATTATAGTTATTGAACGTTTATTAAAAAAAAAGATTTTTACATCTAATAATATTAAAAAAGAAAGATCATCTTATTTCAAGATACTAATAGTTGGAGGAAGCCAAGGAGCATCTTTTTTTGATAATTCAATCAAACAAGTAATTAGTGAATTTTCAATTAAACAAAAAACTTTTATACTTCAACAGGTATCTAATGAAGAAAAGAAAGAGGAAATTAAAAAAACTTATGATTTATTAAGAATAAATTATGAATTATTTAGTTTTGATGAAAATTTGTATAAAAAAATGCAAGATGTTGATATTGCAATAACAAGATGTGGAGCTTCTACTCTTTCAGATCTTGTATATTATAATATTCCATTTATAGGAATTCCATTTCCTCATGCAAAGGACAATCATCAATATTATAACGGAAAGTATTTTTTTGATTTAAATTGTTGTTGGCTATTAGATCAAAATAAAATTGATACTAATAAAATTTTAGACCTGTTATTAAAAATAATTAATGATAAAGATGATTATTTAAACAAAAAAAAAAATATAGAAAAAATTAGCTCAAAGAACAATTGGAAAAAAATAAATCAAAAAATAATAAATACAATAAATGAATATTAAATTAGCCAAAGAAGAAATTATACATTTTGTAGGTATTGGTGGAATAGGAATGAGTGGTCTCGCTCTAATAATGAAAGGTTTAGGATTTAAAGTTCAAGGTAGTGATATTGCTAATAACAAAAACATAGAAAGGTTAAAAAAAAAAAATATAAAAATATTTTTAAATCAAAAAAAAAAAAATATTAAAAAATCTACTTTATTAGTTATTTCTTCAGCGATAAAAAAAAATAATCCTGAACTTAAAGAAGCTAAAAGAAACAAGATTCCAATTTATAAAAGAGGAGAGGTATTAGGACATATAGTTTCCCTGATGAAAAATATTGTGGTTGCAGGATCACATGGCAAAACTACTACAACTTCATTAATTTCAGGTATATTTGCAAATGCAAAACTTGATCCAACTATAATAAATGGTGGTGTCTTAAATTCGCTTGGTAACTCAGCAAGACTAGGAAAGAGTGATTGGTGTATTTTAGAATCCGATGAGTCTGATGGGAGTTTTTTACATTTGCCTGCCACATATTCGATAGTTACAAACATTGATCAGGAACATATGGACTATTATAAAAATATAAAAAATCTTAAAAATAAATTTGTTTCTTTTATTGATAATACTCCATCATTTGGTAAATCATTTATATGTATTGATGATAT
This sequence comes from uncultured Pelagibacteraceae bacterium, assembly GCA_902550285.1. Lineage (GTDB taxonomy): Bacteria > Pseudomonadota > Alphaproteobacteria > Pelagibacterales > Pelagibacteraceae > Pelagibacter. The sequence continues at coordinate 13,408 of CACCYQ010000009.1, forward strand.
CAATGTTAAAACGATTGTTAAAAACTTAAATCATAAAAATTTTTATACATATGGCGTTGATAAAAGTTCTAATTATAGAATATTTAATATCCGTAAAAAAATAGAATTCTCTACATTTGATTTAAAAATATCTTTGCCAGGAAAAAAATTAAAAATAATTAAAAATATAAAAATCCCAATTATTGGAATTCACAATATCAGAAATGCTACAGCCGCATTAGCTGTTTCAAGCAGTATTGGTATTTCAGATGTAACAATAAAAAAAGGGCTAAATAATTATGAGGGCGTACAAAGAAGATTTAATAAACTATTTACATTTCAAGAAGCAATATTTTTTGATGACTATGCTCATCACCCTACAGAAATTAGAGAAGTCTTAAAAGGAGCGAAAGAAGTTTATAAAAATAGAAAAATTATATGTGTATTTCAGCCTCATAGAATTTCTCGATTAACAAATTTGAGAAAAAAATTTGCGAGTGCTTTTGAAAATGCTGATACAGTTTTACTATGCCCGATTTATAAAGCAGGAGAAAACATTTTACTTGGTTTTTCCTATGAAAAATTTGCAAAAGAAATAATAAATGAATCTAAAGTTAAATTAGTATTTGTGAATGATCAATATCAACTTGCAAAGTTTACTAAACAAAATATTTATGGACAAAAAGTTGTAATAGGAATGGGGGCAGGATCAATTTCTAATTGGATGAAAGATCTGCCAAAACATTTATAATGAATTTAAAAGATTTAGAAGATTTTTCCAAAAAAATACCTGGAAAATTATTATTTGACTACAATCTTAATAAAAGTAACTGGTTTAATATTGGAGGAAAAACTAAAATTTATTTTAAACCAGAAAATTTAACTGATTTAGTTGATTTTTTAAAACTATTTAATAAACGAGGTAAAATATTTGTTTTAGGAGCTGGATCAAATGTATTGTTTCAAGACTCATGTTTTGATGGAGTTGTAATAAAATTAGGTAAAAATTTTTCTAAATTATCAATATTAAATGATAAAATTGTTATAGCGGGAAGTGGAACACAAGATAAAAAACTTTCAGAATTTGCATGCGAAAATAGTCTTAGCGGATTTGAATTTCTTTCTTGCATTCCAGGAACAGTTGGAGGTGGCATCAGAATGAATTCTGGATGTTTTGACTCTGAATTTAAAGATATTATTTTATCAGTTCAGACAATCGATTCTTTAGGCAACGTGATTACAATTCCCAGGGATAAGATTAGATTTAATTATAGAGAGTGTAATTTAAATAATGATTTAATTTTTTTAAGCGCATCATTTAAAGGTTACAAAAATGATAAAAAATTAATATCTCAAAAAATGATATCACTAAAGTCCAAAAAGGAAAAAACTCAACCAACTAAAATCAAAACTGGAGGCAGTACTTTTAAAAATCCTGTTGATCAGACAAATAAAAAAGTTTGGGAACTCATTAAATCATCAGTACCACTAGATACAAGATTTGGTGATGCTACCATTTCTGAAAAACATTGTAATTTTTTTATAAATAAAAACAAAGCAACCTGTAGAGACATGAAAAAGCTTATAAATTTTGTTAAGGAAAAAGTGTTTGCTTCAACAGGCGTTAGACTTAGCTTAGAAATTATATTAGTTGAATAAATGAAAAAAAAAATATTAATACTTGCTGGTGGCTTTTCAAAAGAAAGAGAAATTAGTTTAATAACTTCAAGAAGTGTTCAAAAAGCATTAAAGGATAGTGGTAAATATATTACCAAAATAATTGATCCAAAAGGAGATTTGGTAAAAAAAATTAGAAAATTTAAACCTAAAGTAATTTTTAATGCATTACATGGTCGCTATGGTGAAGATGGTTATATACAAGCAATAATAGAAAGTGAAAAAATTAAATATACTCATTCAGGTGTTCTTGCCTCATCTTTAGCTATTGATAAAGATATTTCAAAAAAAATATTTATTAAAAATAATATTTTGACACCAAAATATATTAAATTTAAATTTAAAAATAGATTCAATAAAAACATTTTATTAAATTATATTAAAAAAAAGATTGGATTTCCGGCAGTAATTAAACCTTTGAATGAAGGATCAAGTGTAAATGTGCACATTTGCAACGCATCAAATATAATAAAAAAAATGGAAAAACTAAAAATTTATAAAGAAATTATGATTGAAAAATATATTCCAGGAAGAGAAATTCAAGCTGCAATTTTGGGAAAAGTTAAGCTGGGCGCCATTGAATTAAAACCAAAAAGAAAATTTTATGATTATGAGGCAAAATATAATCCAAAGGCAAAGACAGAGCATATAATTCCAGTTGATTTAAGTCTTGAAAACTATAACAAACTCATGAACATAGCTTTTAAAGCCCACAATGTTTTAGGGTGCAAAGGTGTTACAAGGTCAGATTTTAGATTTTATAAAAATAAATTCTATCTTTTAGAATTAAACACTCAACCAGGAATGACATCACTTTCATTAGTGCCAGAAATTGCAAAATATAAAAATTTGAACTTTATAGAATTAATCGAGTGGATCATAAATGATGCTTCAATCAATAGATAAAAAAAGAAGCATATTTTTTTATATTTTAATTTTATTTTTTTTATCAACAACAAGTAATATTTCATTAAATCATAGGGCAAGTTCATTATTGCAAGTAAATAAAATTGAGGTGAGTGGGTTAGATAATGATCTAAATACGATAATAAAGAAAAAATTAGAATATATAATAGGAAAAAATATTTTTTTATTAAACAACAGAGATATAGAAAATAAATTAAATAATATTGACTATATTCACAACTATACAGTTTCTAGATCTTTTCCTTCAAAGATAACTATTAAATTAAAAAAAACTAAATTAATAGCAATTACTTATAGAGATAATAAATTACTTTACGTTGGATCGAATAAAAAAATAATTTTTTTACCCCAAAAAAAACCAGGCGATACATTGCCAATAATTTTTGGAAATTTTTCTAATAATGAATTTTTTAAGTTAAGACACATTATTAGTGGGTCTGAATTTGATATAAATAAAATTAAAGAATATTATTATTTTCCAAGCAAAAGATGGGATATTAAATTGAATAATGAAATTTTAGTTAAATTACCTATAGAAAATATTAATAATTCAATAAATATTCTTAACAAAGTTTTAAAAGAAAATGTCAGAAAACAAAATAAAGTGGTTGATTTAAGAGTGCCAAACCAGATAATTTTTTCAAATGAGTAAAGAAAAATTTGAAACAGTTTTAGATTATGGGTCATCAAAATTAAGGATAGGAATAATTGATAAAAATTTTCCTAAAAACAAATTTTTTTTAGACCAAAAAATCATTGATGAGTCCAACATTGATGAATTCAATTTTGAAAATTATGATCAAAAAATTTATGAATTGATTAAAAAAGCTGAAAAAAAATCTAATAGTTATCTAAATGACATTAATCTTATGATTGATACCAAAAATTTTTTTTGTATTGATATAGCACTTAAAAAAATTTTTAATAATAGATTGGTAAAATCAAAAGATATTAAAAATTTATTAAATATATTAAATTCCTTAATAAAAAATCATTACTCAAAATATAAAATTATACATTTTATAATAACAAGAATAGTTATTGATAAAAAGGAAATTAATAATTTTCCAGATAATATTAATTGTGAAGAATTAATTATTGAAGTTAAATTCATTTGTTTACCAAGTGATATAGTTAATCAACTATCAGAAAATTTCAAAAGTAACTTTCTTTCAATAAAAAAAATTTATTGTACAAGTTACATAAAATCATACTGTATTAAAGATTATTTTGATAAATACGAGAACAAATTCTTTTTTGACGTTGGTTATGAAAAAAGTTGTTTAGTGGTTTATTGCGAGAATAAAATAAAATTGGTGAAATTTTTTCCTTTAGGAGGAAATCACGTTACCAAGGATATTGCAAAGATCTTCAAAATTTCTATGGTAGAAGCTGAAAAGATAAAAAAAAATCTAAATAATTCAAACATAACTTTTTCAAACCAATCGGATGAAAAAAATAACATGTCTATTACCAATCATTTAAAAAATATTTTAAATAAAAATATAGATGCTGAATTATTGAAAAGAGTGGTGTTTGCTAGAATAGATGAAATAATAAATTTTATATTTCAAGACATCGACTACTCATATTTAATAAAGAATAGTGAAAGTTCTGTGCTTGTATTTACCGGCGAAGGATCAAAAATATTAAATAAAAATTCGATTTTTTTAGATGAGAAATTTAATTATTTTAATGAAATTAATTTTTTTGATGAAAATTCAACTCTAGTATGTGATTCTGGCTACAAATTTATTACAACGGACAAACCGTATGAAATCAATGTAGTACCAAAAAAAATAGGTAAATATGGTTTTTTTGAAAAAATATTTAATTATTTCAAGTAAAGATCGTATTTTATTGTAACATTTCTTGTTTTTTAATTCTTTTAGCCAATTTGTATAAATTCATTATGTCATTACTAAATCAAAAAACATTGAATAAAGAATTTACTTTCCAGGGAATTGGGTTGCATAGCGGAAAGGTTTCAACTGTTAATATTTTACCTTCAGGACCTAATACTGGTATAATTTTTAGAAGAACTGATATTAAAAAAAATAATACAATTCTTCCAAGCATATTTAATGTGTCTGAGGCCAATTACTGTACTACTGTAGCTAATGAGTTTGGAATAAAAGTTTCAACAATTGAACATTTAATGGCAGCATTATTCGTAAAAGGAATAGATAACGCAATCATAGAAATTAACGGAGAAGAGGTTCCTATACTAGATGGTTCCTCAATAGAATTTGTAAAAAAAATTGAGCATGTGGGCATCAAGAATTCCAATACGCCAATTAAAGTTATAAAAATAAATAAACCTATTGAGATAAAAGATGGGAATAAAGAAATGTCAATTTCGCCAAGTAAAATTAATTTAGAAGTTGATTTTGAAATTAATTTTGACAACCCTTTAATTAACAAACAAAGAAACAAAGTTAATGTATATGAAGATGATCTTAGTGAAATTATTAATTCAAGAACCTTTTGTTTATTTGAAGACATTGAAAAATTAAAAAAAATGAATCTTGCTAAAGGCGGAAGCCTGGAAAATGCAGTAGTTGTAAAAGGATCTAAAGTTTTAAATGACAATGGATTAAGAAATAAAAAGGAATTTGTTAATCATAAAATATTAGATTGTTTAGGAGATCTATTTTTGTCAGGATATAAAATTATAGGAAAAGTCAAAAGTGTCCAAGGTGGCCACAAATTAACTAACGAACTTTTAAGAAAAGTATTTTCTAATAAGGAAAACTATTCATTAATCGAAATTAGAGATAATAAAGTTCCTAGTGAATTAATGAAAAATCAACTTCTTAAATCTATAGCTTAAATCAGCGATATAAATTATTGGGTATTCAGGTAATTTCTGCTAAAAATAATTTATGTCAAATATTTCTAAAGTTCTTTGGTTTATATTTTTGCTGATGCTTACACAGTGTCAGTCTAATCAAAAAACGATAAAGGATGAACTTGTGGAAAAGGACATGGAAAAACAAATGATTGAAGTTTATAAAGAAGGGTTACAAAGTTTAGAAGAAGGAGATAATCTATTTGCTGCAAAAAAATTTAGTGAAGCTGAGATTTTATACCCACAATCCAAGTGGGCATCTCAAGCTATACTCATGTCAGCATACAGTTATTATGAGTTAAATTTTTTAAGTTCAGCAATTGAAGAACTTGATAGATTTATACTTAAATATCCTCAACACAAAAATATATCTTATGCCCATTTCTTAAAAGCAATATGTTATTTTGAATCTGTTGTTGATGAAAAAAAAGATTTAGAACCTTTAATAAAATCGAAAAAAGAATTTAAATATATTATCGAAAAATATCCCAATTCAGATTTTGCAATGGATTCTAGATATAAGTTAGAATTAATAGATAATGTTTTGGCGGCAAAAGAAATGTATATTGGAAGACTTTATTTAGATAAAGAAAAATGGATTGCAGCGATAAACAGATTTAAAAAGGTAGTAACTTACTACGACACCACAGTATACACACCAGAGGCATTACACAGACTAGTTGAAGTGTATTACAGAATAGGACTAGTTGAAGAGTCAAAAAAATATGCAAGCGTACTAGGTTATAATTACTTATCAAACCAATGGTATAAAGAAACTTATAAGATATATAACAAGAAATACTCTGATCCAGTGTTAAAAATTAAAAAGAACAAAAAAAGCTTGCTAGAAAAGTTTAAGTCATTGTTCTGATTATGCAGAAAAATGAAATAAAAAAAAAATATTTTGATAAAATTAAAGAATTAAATAAGCATAATTTACTTTATTATCAAAAAAGCAAACCAATAATTTCTGACAAAGACTACGACAAATTAAAGAAAGAAATATTTGAGTTAGAAAAAAAATATACTTTCTTAATATCAGATATTTCACCTTCTAATACAGTAGGATTCAAACCTTCAAAAAATTTTTTAAAAGCAGTTCATAGAGAAAGGATGCTCTCACTTTCAAATGCATTTGATAAAAATGACTTAGGAAATTTTGAAAAAAAAGTTTTAAATTACTTAAACATTAAAGACAAAAAAATTCTAGAATATAGTGTTGAGCCAAAAATAGATGGAATTTCAGCATCATTAACTTATAAAAATAATAATTTTGTTTTAGGTTTATCAAGAGGAGACGGTACAGAGGGCGAAGTAATTACTGAAAACTTAAAAACAATTAAAGATATTCCAAAGTATATTGAAAATACAAAATTTCCAAAAGATATAGATATAAGAGGAGAAGTTTACATTGAAAAAGATGACTTTAAAAATATTAAAGATCGATTTGCAAATCCTCGAAATGCAGCATCAGGATCCCTTAGACAAAAAGATTCAAGTGAAACAAAAAAGATTCCACTTAGATTCATTGCTTATTCATTCGGATTCAATAATGAAATCAATTTTAAAAAACAATCAGAATTTTTACAACTTCTTAAAAACTGGGGCTTTAAAACAAATAAATTTAATAAAGTAATTAGTGGTGTAGATAATCTAGTTCAGATCCACAAAGAATTAGAAAAAAAGAGATATGATTTAGATTTTGATGTAGATGGTTTGGTATATAAGATAAACAGTATAGAACTCCAAAATAGATTAGGTTTTGTCGCAAATGCTCCTAGATGGGCAATAGCACATAAATTTTCAGCTGATAGTTCATTTTCAAAAATACTAAATATTGAGATTCAAATAGGAAGAACTGGAGCTTTAACGCCAGTTGCTAAGGTTAAACCAGTTAACATAGGAGGCGTTCTAGTTTCAAACGCAACTCTTCATAATGAAGAAGAAATAATTAGAAAAGATATAAGAGTTGGAGATACAGTTAAAATAGAAAGAGCAGGCGATGTAATACCACATGTGCTTTTAGTAGATATAAACAAAAGATCAAAGGAGTCAAAAAAATTTTTATTTCCACAGAAATGCCCATCATGCGGTTCTAAAGTAATAAAAGATTTTAACAAAGTTTCAAAAAAATACGATGCAGTAAAAAGATGTTCAAGCGAAGGATACAAATGTGAAAAAATTGCAATTGAAAAAATCAAACATTTTGTTTCAAAAGAAGCATTTAATATAGAAGGACTGGGAAAAAAAGTTGTTGAAAAATTTTGGAATTTAAAACTTATAAAGTTACCTTATGATATATTTAATTTAAATTACAAAAAGATTGAAAAATTAGACGGGTGGGGAACACAATCTTCAAACAATCTTAAAAAATCTATTGAAAAGTCCAGAAATATTGAATTAGATAAATTTATATTTTCTTTAGGTATAAGACATATTGGCCAAGAAAATGCGAGACTTTTATCAAAATTTTTTTTAAATATAAAAAGTTTTGAAGACTTAACAAAAAATTTTAATTTTAACTCTCTTGCCAATTTAGATGGCATAGGAGAAACTCAAATTAATTCATTAAAAAACTTTTTTTCAGACCAAATTAATTTAAATGTAGTTAAAAAATTAGTTTCTATTTTAAGCATAAAAGATGTTGTGCTAAATACAAAAGGAAAGTTAGTAAATAAAACATTTATGTTTACAGGCAAGCTCTCAAATATTAGTAGAGCTGAGGCAAAATCACTGACTGAGCAAAATTCAGGAAAAATTTTAAGCAATGTTAGCAAAAAACTTGACTACCTCGTTATTGGGGAAAAGCCTACTGCAAAAAAAGTTAAACAAGCTAATGAATTAAGCATTAAAGTAATTAGTCAATTAGAATGGAAAAAACTTTTAAATTAGACTTAAAAACCACTTTTTCTCATTGGAGTTTAAAAACTTTGCTATTTTTGCGTAAGTTTCCATATGATAGCTAAATAAATATTTTTTTTCTAAGTTATTGAGCATTTTAAAATTTATTAAATCAGTATCAATTGGAGCCAAAGTTAAATTTTTAAAAAAAACTTTATTTTTATTTTTTTCAACATAGATCAAATTTTCTATTCTAATTCCAAATTTTTTCACTTCATAATATCCAGGTTCATTACTCAAAATCATACCTGGTAAAATTTTTACATTATTGTACTTCGCAATGGCCTGAGGGCCTTCATGAACATTTAAAAAATGACCAACTCCATGACCAGTACCATGTCCATAGTCTAAATTAATTTTTTTAAGAAAAAATCTTGCTCTTTTATCTATTTCTTCACCAGTATTAATCTTATTTAAATTTGTACTGAAAACAGCAATATGTCCTTTTAAAACTCTAGTAAAAATATTTTTAATTTTTGGGTTAGGTTTTGAGAAACATATGGTTCTTGTAACGTCCGTTGTTCCATATTTATATTGTCCTCCAGAGTCGCATAAAAAAATATCCTTTTTATTAATTTTTCTATTTGATTTTTTATTTGCTCTATAATGAATTATCGCTCCATTTGGCCCCGACCCTGCTATAGTATTAAAACTTGGATATAAAAAGTTTATATTTTTTTTTCTAAATAATTCTAATTTTTTTTCAGCATCTATTTCTGTAAAATTAAAATTTTTTTTATTTTTTATCCAATATAAAAATTTTGTTAAAGCTACACCATCTATTACATGTGCATATGCCATATTTTTTATTTCGGTTTTGTTTTTTATGGCTTTTAATTCATAGCAAGGATCTGTTTCATTTAAAATATTAAATTTGGAAGAAATAATACTTTTATTAAAAACCGAGCAACTATTTCTATCAATTGAAAAGCTTTTACCTTTTAAATTATTTATTACTTTTGAAAATTCATTAAATCCATAAAATTTTATTTTTTTATAATTTATTGAACTTTGAATTTTTTTTATTTTTTTTACATCAGAAAAAAAATATATATTTTTATTATTTAGAATTATTTGACAATTAGGAATAGGACTGTTTGGATTGTCAAATCCTCTTATATTTAATAACCAGGCACAGTTTTCTGGTGCGCTAATAAATATACTTTGTATTTGTTTCTTTCGAAGCACTGAAGATAATTTTTTTAATTTAGAAATTATTTTTTCACCAGCCACATTGTCACTTAAACAATAAAATTCTTTTATTTTGTAATTATTTTTTAAATTAAATATTTCATCAACTAAGTTTTTATTTATTGGCGATAAATTACAGCTATCTTTAAAATTTGATTTTAGGCTGATTTCAGTAAATAATTTAGGATCAAATCCTAATGTCAGTTTATTTTTTCTTTTATTTAATACATCAAATGGTCTAATTTTTGGAATCTCAAATATTTTAAAATTTTTTCCACATTCAATGCTTGCTTGTAATGTATATCTGCCATCAACGAAGAGATAATTTTTATCTTTTAAGATTATTGCCAGGCCTGCCGATCCAGAAAAATTAGATATTAATTTTAATCTATTTGGAAAAGAATATTCAGAAAAAAATTTATCATTTTTAGGTATAACGTAGCCATCAACATTTTCATTATCCATTAATTTTTTCAATAAGCCGATCATTTGATTGTTACCTTTTTAATTTTTTTTGATATCTTATCCATCCCGGGCTTTTTATTTCATCTTCAAAAGATATATCTTGATTGAATTCAAAATCATCATTTATATCTTCCTCAAAATTATTATTTTTTTTAATATTTTCATGTGGTAATTCATCAACAAATCTTGATACTAAACTATCAATCCAATCACCCTGATAAAACCTGTTCATAGCAAAAGATATAATTGCTTTTTTTTTTGCCCTGGTGACCCCAACATATGCCAATCTTCTTTCTTCTTCCAATCCTTTTTGACCTTTTTCTTCAATTGATTTTTGGTGAGGAAACAAACCTTCCTCCCAACCGGGCAAAAAAACTATGTCGAACTCAAGACCTTTTGATGCATGTATTGTCATCAAATTAACTTTTGTATCTTCCCAATCTTGATCAAGAGAAGTTGCTAAGGCCACATGTTCTAAAAAACTTTCTAAGTTATCATATTCTTTCATTGCATTAATTAATTCTTTTATATTTTCTAATCTATTTTCATTTTCTAAATCTTTTTTGTCTTTCAACATTTGACTATAGCCAGATTCGTCCAAAATAGTTTGTATTAATTTTATGTGACCTATTTTTTTATTGAATATATCATTTCTCCATTTTTCTAATAAATTTATTAGAGCGCTTAATCCTATTTTTGTTTTTGGTTTTATTTTGTTTTCTTGGATTAATAAAATTGAAGATTTTTCCAAGGTTAAATTATTTTGCTTAGCATGTTCATTTATCTGTTTAATTGTAGTTTCCCCTACCGATCTTTTCGGAACATTTAAAATTCTTTCAAAAGAAAGATCATCTTTATTTTGACTGACTATTCTAAGGTAAGCAATACAATCTTTAATCTCAGATCTTTCATAAAACTTTATGCCACCTATGATCCTGTATGGTATTCCAATTTTTAAGAAGCGATCTTCGAATTCTCGTGTTTGAAAAATTGCTCTTACTAAAATTGATATATTGTTTAAAGAATATTTTTTTTTTAATTTTTCTATCTCATCACTTACTCCTACAGCTTCATCTTTTCCATTTCTAAAAGAATTTAGAGAAACCAAATCTCCATCTTCACTTTCTGTGAAAAGATTTTTTCCAACTCTTGTTTCATTATTTGATATTATTTTAGAAGCGACTGATAATATGTTTTGAGTTGATCTGTAATTTCTCTCAAGTCTTATTATTTTGGTATTATTGTATACTTTGTCAAATTCTAAAAAATTTTTTATTTCCGCTCCCCTCCAACTATAAATTGACTGGTCATCATCACCTACACAACAAATGTTTTTATTATATTTTGTTAAGTAGTTTAGCCATTTACTTTGAATTAGATTTGTATCTTGATATTCATCTACTAAAATATATTTAAAATTTTTAGAATACATCTCAGTTATATCAGGATTTTTTTCAAAAATTTTTACTGAGTGCAATATTAAATCACTAAAATCACAAGCGTTTAAGCTAAGTAACTTAGATTGATAAATTTTATATATACTTAGAAAACCTTTTTCTAATACTTCCCTTTTTTTTAATTGTACTTCTTCAGGATACCATCCTTTATTTTTCCATTGGTCAATTACTGAGAGAATATATTTCGGAGATATTTTTTTTGTATCTATATTTTCAGCTTTTGATATATTTTTAATCAGTTTAACTTGATCGTCTTGATCAATTATCGTAAAATTGGAATTTAAATTTACAGCTTTAGCATGTTTTCTTAATAATTTTGCACATACTGAATGAAAAGTACCAAGCCAAGGGAGACCCACTGCCTCTTTTTTCAAAATTTTGCTAATTCTATTTTGCATTTCTTTCGAAGCCTTATTTGTGAATGTGACTGCAAGAATTTGATTAGGATATGCTTTTTTCAGTTCAATTATATGAGCAATTCTTGAAATTAGTACTCTAGTTTTGCCTGATCCTGCGCCAGCAACGATTAATAAAGGTCCATCCAGGTATTCAACTGAATTTTTCTGTGCAGTGTTTAAATCTTTTAAATAATCTTTATTTTTCATTTATATTGATAAATTATTATATAAAACAATCAGACAAAAAATATAATGAAAAATTTGAACATTATTAAAATATTCACAAAAAAACATTATATTGAAATAATAAAAGAAAAATATTTCAAGCTTAGCAAAGAATTGCTTAAAACTAACGCTATAATAATTGCATTATTCACATTAACTTTTTTATATTTATGTTATCTGTCAATTCCAGCGCTATACAATAATAAAATAATTGAGCTAAAATTACAAAGTGAGATAGCTAAAAATTTTAAGCTTGAAAACGTTAGCTTTGAAAAATTCAGTTATACTTTTTTTCCAAGCCCTCATTATAATATAAAAAATGTTATAATAAAAAAGAACGAGGGCGATAAAAAAATTTTAGAAATAAAAAAAATGAATATTTCTATTTCTCAAAAAAACTTTTTCAAGAAAAATATATTTAAAATAAACTCAATCAAAATTACTAATTCAAATATTAATCTTGATAGCATGGATTATATTGAAAAACTTTTGTCTGAATCGGCAAAAAATAAAATCTTGATAGTAAAAAGCAAGATTTTCTTAAATGATAAAAATAACTCAACTTTTTCTATAATTACAATTAATAAATTAAAATTATTTTTTGAAGAAAAAAAAAATCACAACAATTTAACTTTACATGGCAGTATATTTAATTTGCCATTCAAATTAAATTATTTAAGTAATTTTTATAATAATAAAAATGATTTAAAAATAAATTTTGGAAAAATAAAATTAAATTTTGAAAATAAGTCACATTTGAAAAATTATTATAGTGCTCAAAATCAAATAAAATTTTTAAATTCAAATTTTATTACAAAAATAAATAACAAAAAAAATAAAAATATTTATGAGTTTATTTCAAATGAGTCTAAAATTAATCAGACTGATTTTAATTATTCGGGAACAATCAATGTAAAACCTTTTTACTTTAATTTTAATTTTATAGTTTCAAATCTTAATTTTCAAAATATAATATTTTTTAATAAAATATTTGAAGATATTTTGATAAATTTTTTTTTAAATAACAATAATTTAAATGGGAAAGTCAATATTGATATAAGTGATATTAAAAAAAGCAAATATTTTGAAAAAGGTAAAATTGTACTAAATATCAAAAGAGGTGAATTTGATTTATCCGGTTCCGAATTTGAAATTAAAAACATTGGTAATATTAAAATTAGATCTAACCAAATATTTACTAATGATGAAAAAGTAAATATAAGATTAAATTCAAAATTTACAATTCATAATAGAGAAAAATTGTATAAAAAGTTTTTAGTATCTAGAAAGAATCGATTAAATATAAAAAATTTATATTATTTGATGGATATTTATCCATCTTCTAAAGAAATAATTTTTAGTAATTTTGAAATTGACGAAAAAAATAATGAATTTTATCAAAATACTACTTTTTCGATTAACAACTGGCAGGATTTGAGAAATATGTTTAACGAATTATTAATTAATTATGATGGATAGACCATCTTTTTTGGATCAACAAATTTATCATAATCTTTTTCATTTATTAGTCCTGATTTTAATGCTTCATGTTTTAAAGTAGTTTTGTTTTTTAGTGCTTTTTTTGCAATTGTTGCCGCATTATCGTAACCAATTTTCGGAGCAAGCGCTGTAACTAACATTAAAGAATTATCTAATAATTCCTTGATTCTTTTTTTGTCTGCTTTAATTCCCGAAACACAGTATTTTGCAAAACTTTTAGTTGAGTCGGACATAATATGAATAGATTGTAAAATATTATGAATAATTAATGGCTTAAAAACATTTAATTCAAAATGGCCATGTGATCCTGCCATGGTGATACCATTATGATTTCCGATGACCTTTACACATACCATAGTTACAGCTTCGCATTGTGTTGGGTTTACTTTTCCAGGCATTATTGAAGAACCTGGTTCATTTTCAGGCAAAATAAGCTCTCCATATCCAGCTCTTGGTCCAGATCCCAAAAATCTAATATCATTTGCTATTTTCATTAAACAAACCGCCGTAGTATTCATTGTTCCCGAAAAATTAACTATTGAATCGTGAGCTGCCAATGATGCAAATTTGTTTTTAGATGGCTTAAATGGTAGTTTAGTTATCTTTTTTATCTCAGATACTATTTTTTTATCAAATCCTTTTTTTGTATTTATTCCAGTTCCTACAGCAGTACCACCCTGCGCTAAAAAATATATTTCATCGAGCGCCTTTTTTATTCTTTCAATACATTTTGTTAGCTGAGCATGGTAACCAGAAAACTCTTGGCCTAATGTCAATGGAGTAGCATCTTGTAAGTGAGTTCTACCTACTTTAACAATTTTGTTAAATTCTTTAGTTTTTTTCCTTAATTCATTATTTAGTAAATTAAGACTAGGCAATAAATGTTCATTTGCATTCATAGCTATTGCCATATGCATTGCAGTAGGAAATACATCATTAGTAGACTGTGATTTATTAACATGATCATTTGGATGTACTGGTTTTTTGGTTCCTTTTTTACCACCCAAAATTTCTATTGCTCTATTAGAAATAACTTCATTCACATTCATATTTGTTTGTGTTCCTGATCCAGTTTGCCAAACTTTTAATGGAAAATTATCCTTCAATTTCCCTGAAATTATATCATTTGCAGCTCTAATGATTGCTTTACCTATTCTCTTGTCAATATCACGATTTCTCACATTAACAATTGCTGCAGCTTTCTTAATTATTGCTATTGATTTTATTAAAATTGGCCTAACTAAAAAATCTCCAATATCAAAATATTTACTCGATCTTTGTGTCGAAGCTCCCCAATACTTATCCACAGGAACATTGACTGTTCCTATGCTATCATGTTCTTTCCTTGTTTTCATAATTTTTAATTTGGAACTATAACTATATTTCTTATACATTAACTTTCATTAGAATCAAATAGGAGGAAAATGACAAATTTTGAAAAAGTGGGATTGTTTATGTCAACTTTTGGCCAAGAAGTTAAAACAAGACCAAGTTTAAGTTCAGAAAAAATCAACAATTTAAGAATTAGTTTAATTAAAGAAGAATTAGAGGAGTTTAAGCAAGCAATAAAAAATAATGATCTTAAAGAAACTATAGATGCTTTAACAGATATTCTTTATGTAACATATGGAGCTGGTCATGCCTTTGGAGTAAATCTAGATCAATGTTTTGAAGAGGTTCAGAAATCAAATATGAGTAAATTAGGAAAAGATGGAAAACCAATTTATAATGAAGATGGCAAAGTAATGAAAGGACCTAATTACTTTAAGCCTAATTTCTCAAAATTTATAAAACAATAAAAAGGGGCGTTCTGTTGCCAGGTGCCCCAAAACCCCGTTACTTAATTAATAAATTAATTAAGCAGCAAGAGCAAATTTATCATTTGCAATTATAATTTAGCCCGTTACGGTGGAACAATCCCGAACGAAAGAATAGCCTTTATACATCCGTCGATTCTATTTCACCCCCATAAGTTGTAAATGGTGGAGGTGGTGGGTACTGCCCCCACGTCCGCAATGCTTATTACGAAATTCGTTTATCGTCGTAGTTGGAAAACCAACAATAGTAATATAAATTAATATAATTAATTATCAAATCGTATTTCATAATGTTTTCTAAATTAAAACAAAAAATAAATAATTATAAAATTGAAATATTTGCCTTAATATTAATAATTTTTCTTTCATTTTATAGAAGCCCGTTCATTTTATTAAACGGAAGATTTGTAGGTGAAGAGGCAACATACCATTTTTTATTTGCTCTAAATAATGATTTTATTGAAAACTTATTTTATTTTATTCCTTTAGCTGGATACTATAATTTGGTGCCAAATATTTTAACTGAAATTTCAACTTTATTACCACTTGAACTAGCTCCTTTTTCAACTGTTTACGGATCTTTTTTAATATTAATTAATCTTCAAATAATATGTTTATTTTATAATTCGTATTTTTTAGACACAAAATTTAAAAAAATATATGTAAGTTTTTTACTGTTTGCTTCTCCTCCTTTTGTACCAGAAATTTGGCTAAATTCTTTAAACTCTCAAATTTATTTATGTCTTACAGCTATATTAATTTTATTTATAAATAATCAAAAAAATAAAATTAATTACTATTTGCATTCAAATATTTTTATAGCTAGTTTTTCAGGAATATACAGTTGTGTTCTAGCGCCTTTTTTTTTGATTAGATACTATTATAACAAAACTAAATATGATTTAACGAATTTAACAATTATTATTTGTGCAACCATAATACAATTATCAATACTTGCTTATTCAAAATTTTCTAATTTGTTGCTTGAATCTAAATTAGAATTTACAATAAATTTTGATATGGTTATATTATTTATTTATAATAATTTAGCCAAACCAATATTTGGTAGACAATTAACACATTGGATTTATGAAAATTTGAATTTATTTTCATTTTCAATTTTTAAAATTTCTTTTTTATTATTATTTTTTATTTTTGCATTTTTAATTTATTTTATTTTAAATAAAAATTTATTTTCTAGATTTAAAAAAGATCCAATTTTACTTTCGCTAGTGTTTATATTTGTGCTTCTTTCAGCTGTTATTTTTATTGGAAGCGCAGGAATCCACGTGGGAGGAAGATATGCAGTACTACCTGGCAGTGTTTTTTTATTAATATTGCTTAGATTATTTACTTTTTCAAATACAAAAAAAATGAGATTTTTTTTTATTTTTATTTTAGGGTTGTCTCTATTAAGTGGGATTTATGAATTTAGACCACCAACAAAAAATGTAAAACATCAATATATTAAATATTTAGATTGCATAGAATGCCCTATATGGGAAGAAGAAATAAAAAAATGGAGAAAAAATAAAAATTATGTTATTGGAATTTGGCCATACCCTAGAAAAAATCTTTCATTAAATATAAATTAAATGTTTGATCAAAATAATGAAAAATCTAAATATGAGGATATTTTAAAACGATATCCAAAAAAAAGAATAATATTAAATGAAAAATATAAAAAGATATACAAAGATCATTATATCTCAAATAGAGGTGGCAGAGGTATATTTAATTTCTTTTCACAAAAAATGGAAAGTTGGATGCATAAAAAAGTTTCTAAAATTCAAGCCAAAAATATATTGGAATTGGGTGCGGGAAATTTAAATCACATTAAATATGAAAGTAATTATTTAAACTATGATATAGTTGAACCATTTAAAGATTTATACGAAAAAAATCCAAATAAAACTTTTTTAAGAAATATTTATAGCTCATTAAGTGAAGCTAATTGTAAATATAATAAAATTATTTCAATAGCGACTTTTGAACATCTAACAAATCTTCCTGCCGAAATTCAGTCTTGCAAAAAACTGCTAGAGAAAGACGGTGTACTACAGGTAGCAATTCCTTGCGAAGGTGAATTTGGATTTAAATTAGGATGGATGATTACAACCGGCATAGCTTTTAGATTAAAACATAATTTAAAATATTCCAAACTTATTGAATATGAACACGTTAATACGATAGATGAAATTTTAACTATATTGAATAATAACTTTAAAATAACAAAATTTGAAAGAAGTCCTTTTCTATTGCCTGTTAAAAATTTTTCTTTTTATGCGTACTTCGAGTGTAAATTAAGTTAAATTTTGTTATAATTATAAATAATCTTAAACAGTTCTTTCAATATTAATAAATTTTTCTTAATATCAAATATTTTTATAGAGGATTGTTTTGGAATATCATAGTTGCATTTTACAGAAACTATTTTTAACTTTCGTA
>CACCYQ010000010.1 GCA_902550285.1 uncultured Pelagibacteraceae bacterium
ACCATATTATCTAACACATGAATTTACAATTCATGATGCACCATTTGATAATGAAATAGTTATTGCGATTGGCGGAGCTTCTAGTGGGAGAGCTCATGCAAGAACAGGCGATAGATATCAAGACATGAAAGAAATGGGCATTGAACCAAAGTAATCTAAATGATCAATGCAAAAGATTCTAAAAATACTTTTTACATTCTAAATAAAAAAGAAGAAAATCCAATAGTTTTAATTCATGGTGTAGGACTTAGTCATAAAATTTGGGAACCACAAATTAATTCATTCAGCAATACTGTTTTGGCATATGATATTTTAGGCCATGGAAACACACCATTAACTAAATCACAAATAAATTTTATATTTTTTTCATGATATAAAGCATCAAACATTTCCATTGTAGCAGAACCAATCAAACCAAAAACATGTTTAACTTTTTCTTTTTTTAAAGATTTAATTGCAGCTTGGCCGCCGGTTAGGCTCTTTGATTCGTTCACGAAACTTTTTTTACTTCAGTATTTAGATCATCTTTAAAATGAGGCATTACTTTTTCAGTGAACATTTTAATACTCTTCATGCAGTCTTCATGTTTAACACCTGGAAAATTCGACCAAACTTGTAAGTTTTGTAAATTTAATTCTGCTTTAAGTTCGCGTATTTTGTCTATTACATATTCAGGAGTTCCAAAAAGCATATTTCTTTTATGCAAAAAATCGTAACTTAGTAAATCTAACTTACCTTTTGTTACTGGTAATTCTTCTCCTGGATCCATATGGTTACCCAGACCTCTCCAGTGACAAACCCACCTCATATAGTTTACCATATGTTCGCCCGCTTTTTCTTTTGCTTCTTCCATTGTATCTGCAACAAACATATCTCTTACCAATGAAATTCCTTCTCCCATTGGGACATTTCTTTTTTCTGCTTCAGATTTTGCGTTTTTAAATGCTTCAAATTTTATTTTTAAAGCCTTAACTGTTGGTATCCACATTATAATATTTAAACCTTGTTGTGCGGCCCACTCAATAGATCTAATTCCATCTACTACTTGGTGAATTGGAGGATGAGGGTCCTGGTAAGGCTTTGGAACAACACTAATATTTTCCATGACATTTGTTTTAAGATTAACCAAATCTTTATTTGGTGGACTCATATCATGTTGCCAAACATAATTTGGGGCAGGGTAAGTATAAAACTCACCTTTGTGATTAAAAAATTTTTCTTTCCAAGCTTTTTTTAAAATTGTTAAAGTTTCTTCAAATAATCTAAAATTTTTTGCTTGGTCTTTCATATCTGCTTCTTTATTTAGGTTAATTGCTTCTCTTCCATAGATTCCTCTACCTATTCCAACTTCAACTCTTCCCTTTGATAATTGATCTAAGAGAGCAATATCTTCAGCCATTCTAATTGGATTATGAAAAGTAATTACGTTACAAGCCTGGCCAATTCTAATATTTTTTGTTCTAGCTGCAGCGTCAACGCCCATCATGAGAGGGTTTGTTAGAGACTCCATTCCTTCATGATTAAAGTGATGTTCAGTGTACCATATTGAGTTCCATTTACTCTGATCACAATACTCTGTAATTTCTCTAGCTTCGTCTAAAAGTATATTGTAGGGTTTATGAGTCCAATTAGTAGTGTTACAAAAGTAACCAAATTTCATTAAAGCCTCCTTTAAAAATTAATTTAAAGACGACCGATCCCACTTTCGTATTTTAAATAACGACGAGTTATGTATCGCTTTATAATTTGATATTATTATTGTTATCTTTGATATTCAATGAATTTTTTTAGAGATTGGTTGAGGAATTTTTCATAGATTAAAGCATTATCTGTTGTTCTGCTTCCATTTAAAAATGATTTACTCATTTTAAAATCATAAGATGGTTCAAAAAAGAAAGGTATCGACATCCTTTTTTTTTTATTCCACAGCACTCTATGGTTTGTTGCTTTAAATTTTCCTTTGCTTAAAAATTCAAGAGCTCTTCCAGTGTTTACAACTAAAGCTTTTTTATTAAAAGGAACATCATACCATTTTTTATTCTTTCTATTTTGAACCTGCAAACCACCTTTTTTATCTTGATAAAGAATTGTAAATATTCCACTATCAACGTGAGTTTCGCACCCCAATGCAACGCCATCTTGTTTAGAAATTTCTACAGGTCTACTTTGGTTTGGATAATAATTAAACCTTAAAGTGCTTAAAGTTTTCAATCTAGAAAAAGCCTTTTTAGAGCTGTCTTACCTCTAAGTACCGCTACAGCTTTATTTTTTGTTACTCCTTTTCTAATTACAATATTTGCACATTTTTTTTTAAAAGAAGAAATAGGACCAAGAAGGTGGTCTGCAATAGTCGTAGGTTTTATTGGTGTGTATATAACTTTAAATCCAGATTTTAATGATTTTAACTATTTAAGTTTATTGCCTATTATGTGTGCATTCTGTTATTCGCTATCAATGATTATAATTAAAAAAACATCAGATAAAGATAATGTTTATACTCAAACATTTGCTTTTTATATTGGAGCTATAATTATTAGTTCTATGTTTTATTTTATTATTGGTGATGGACAATACAACACATCAAATCATCCTGCTTCACAGTTTATTTTTAGAGAATGGTTTGTAGATTTAGAAGCTAGTATACTATTCATGATTGCAACTGGAATTACAGCAACACTTGCTTTTCTTCTTTTGTTTTCAGCTTATAGCATAGCTTCACCTGCGGTAGTTTCACCTTTTGAATATTCAATATTATTATGGTCATCATTAATAGGCTGGTTGTACTTTAAAGAAATACCGAGCTTAACTACAGTAATTGGCATATTAATAATTGTATCTAGTGGTATTTATATTTTTATGCGTGAAAAAATCCAAGACCAGTCCATAGCAACTGAAAAGCCTCTAAGATAAATGCCTAAAAATATAATTCCTACAATTAATATCTCTTCAATAGTAAAAAAAGGTTTTAAGTCTTCAAAATCTATTAATACAATAAATAAAATTAAAAAAGCTTGTATGAGCATTGGTTTTTTTCAAATTACAGGACACGGAATAAGCCAAAAAAATATTAGAAATATTTGTGTTGCTGGCAATAAATTTTTTAATTCATCTGATAAAAATAAAAGAAAACTTTCACCAAAAAAGAATAGTATTACACGACATAAAGTTAGTAACGGGTACTGACTTTTAAATATTATTGGTTTTTTTGTTAATTTTAAAAATATTAAAATAAGGCCAAAGCTTACTAAAGTTCTTATTAAATAAACTTCATAAAGAGAAACAAAACTATAGATGTGTTTCATAATTCCGTCTTGCACAGAAAAAACCAACATGGCTAACAGTATTAGAATTATTCCTCTAGGATTATTATTTTTTGAAGCCATTAGCTTCTATATCACATACTATTGTTTAGGAAAGTAATCTTGTAATTTACCTTCTCTATAAACATCTGTAGTACTGCAGTGTAGACTTCCACCAAAACCATAAGCTTCTCTAAAATCTATAGGCAAAACTTCCATACCCAGTTTATCAAGTTGTTCAGCTTGATATACTTCACTTTTTTCTACACATACTGTTTTTGGATCTAAAACTAAAATATTCATCGACAACCATATTGAATAATAAGTTAAAGGAGGTGGAGAATTATGTGCTGGTTGTGCCGCTTCAATAATTTCCCAACCATTATCTTCAAAAAGTTTTCTTTGTTCTTTAGGAATTTTTCTTACAGGGTTATTTAATATTAGGCCAGGTTTGATCGGGGTAAAAGTTGCATCTATATGAATAGGGTAAGGATCTCCTGGAAAATTTACTGTATGAACACGATGATCAGGAAAATGTCTTTTTAACCAGTCTATACCTTTTAAATTTGTTGTAAAACCATGTTGAACTATTAAGTCTTTGCCAAATCTTAAGATATCTGCCGCATCAAAAAGAGGCTCTTCCTCAGTAGTAACAAAATATTTTTTCTCAGCCCATTCCAATCTTTGTTCAATACTTACTTCATCAGACAAATAATTTTTATGATAATCTTTATCTGTCAATCTAGGTTTAGGTGCAGACTCATGTTTCATCCCTGGATCTTCCATAAAGTATTGTTGTATCAATGGTCTATAAGCTAAATATTCAAACCATCGGCATCGAAAGCTCATAGTTGCTTCTAACATTTCTTTTCCAACAGTAATAATTACATCTCTAGATGGCATACATCCAAACATGTGTTCTGCTTTCCAGTCTGGTGTAGCAATTTTTTCATCAAATTTTAAAGGAGTTGGTCTATCAACTCTTATACCTCTATTCTCTAATGTTTTTACAAATTTATCTAAAAGTTCATTTGATTTATCTATAGAATCTTGTGTTCTCCTGCCATGCTTTCCTTTCATAACTGAATCTGGTGGAATTTTTACATCTACGGCAGGCTCAGGTGCAGGTATGCAGCAATTATCTGCTCTACCAACAATTACATGTTTTAAGGGGTCCCACTCATTCCAACTACTTACAATAGTTTTTTTCATAATATTTAATTAGATAATTAATTTTCGCATATCTGTATTTCCAGAATATCATTTTATTAATTTTAGTGAATCTAATAAATAAATTATTATGAAAAAAATGAGATTTTTTACTGTATTAGCTATGTTTATAAGCTTTTCTTTTCCTAGTTATGCTGAAACTACAGTTTCTCCTGAAGTCAGTTTCATATTTAACTCCTTTTTATTTTTAGTTTGTGGTTTTTTAGTAATGTTTATGGCCGCAGGTTTTGCAATGTTAGAATCTGGAATGGTTACATCCAAAAGTGTATCTGTAATTTGTGCAAAAAATATTGGGTTATTTTCTATTGCAGGAATAATGTTTTGGATGTTTGGTTATAATGTAGCCTATGGAATACCAGAAGGTGGTTATATTGGTAAATTTGTACCATGGTCAGACAATAGTAATATTGCCAAAGGGTATGCAGATGGATCTGATTGGTATTTTCAAATGGTATTTTGTGCAACAACTTGCTCAATAGTTTCAGGTACGTTGGCAGAAAGAATTAAACTATGGCCATTTTTCTTGTTTGCAGCAGTATTGACAGGATTTTTATATCCTTTTGTAATGGGTTGGCAATGGGGTGGTGGTTGGCTTGCTGCAGCTGGATTTTCAGATTTTGCAGGATCAACTTTAGTTCACTCTACAGGTGGGGCTGCAGCACTGGCCGGAGCATTATTACTTGGACCAAGACTTGGAAGATTTTCAAAGTCAGGCTTACCTTCGCCAATTAAACCTTTTGCTGCATCATCAATACCTCTAGTGACAATTGGAGTATTTATTTTATGGCTAGGTTGGTTTGGTTTTAATGGTGGATCACAATTAGCAATGGGTACTGGCGATGATGCAATTGCAGTATCAAAAATTTTTATAAACACTAATTTAGCAGCTTGTGGCGGAGTAATGGCTGCAGGTATAATTACTAGATTAAATTTTGGTAAAACTGATGTTATTCAAATGCTTAACGGAGCAATTGGTGGTCTTGTTGCAATAACAGCAGAACCATTAATGCCTTCACCTCTTGCAGCTATTCTTATAGGAGGAGTTGGTGGAATAATTGTTGTTTACGGAACTAAATTTTTGTTATCAATGAAAATTGATGATGTTGTTGGAGCAATTCCAGCACATTTATTTGCAGGAATTTGGGGAACACTAGCTGTTCCAATAACAAACTCTGGTGCAAAATTTGGTACTCAGCTTTTAGGCGTAATAGCAATTAATGGAACTGTGTTTGTTGTATCTTTAATAATCTGGGCAATAATGAAAAATACTATTGGTATTAGATTAAGCAAAGAAGGTGAGACCAAAGGTACAGACGTTACCGAAACAGGTGTAATTGCTTATGCGATAAGAGATTAAAAATTATGATAGAGGAACTCTTCATCCCCACACTTACTTTGAAGAGTTCCTCTATCATATGATAGAAGGGGTCTTTTGCCATCTCCTTGATCATCACTACTCTCCGAAGGTAAAAGGTCCCTATAAGTATATAATCAAAATAAAATCTGTTACTGTTAAATTTAATGGAAAAAATTAGAAAAAAATACAACCCAAGAATAAAAGCTAGATTAAGAAAAAATAGACAAGTTATTAATAAAGGTATCAATAACTTATTTGAGTGGGTTAAGGGTGCAGAACTAGTAAGTTTAAAGGAATGTAATACAAAAGAAGACCCTGTGAGGCCAGAGTTAGATAACGAATTTAGGACAAGTTATGGAAGAAAAATTTATGGTGTAAAATACAAAAATGAAATTCATGCAATAATGTGTTTTGCCTTTACAAATAAAATTCCAAAAACAGTTAAAGATTTAGATGATTTAAGCAAAGATGCTTTTTTACAAAGTGCACTTAGAGATCAAAAGGTAGGAAAGATAGCAATTGCATACACTGTTTGGTCAAAAAAAAAAGGAGGTGGAAAACTTATTGTTAAAGAAGTTTTTAAAATGATAAAGAAGTCTAATCACTTAAATAGATTAGTTACTTTATCTCCACTTACTGAAATGGCTACCAAATTTCATCTAAGAAATAATGCAAAACTTATCAGCGTGAATGACACTACCCAAAATTTTGAATATAAAAATTAAATTTACGATCTATTAAGTATTAAATCTGAGGCTTTTTCTGCAATCATAAGAGTAGGAGCATTTAAATTAGCACTTGGAATTTCTGGCATAATAGAAGCGTCAACAACTCTTAAGTTTTGTATACCTTTTACTTTTAAATTTTCATCAACAACTGACATATCGTCTACACCCATCTTACACGTTCCACATGGGTGGTAGGCTGTTTCGGCATTAGACCTTATGTATTCGTTCAATTCATCATCAGTTTCTTTGTCAGATCCTGGTCCTACTTCTTTTCCAGAATGTTTTGCTAATGACGGTTGAGATAGAATTTTTCTTGCAACATGAATGCATTCTCTAGTTTGTTTCAAATCATCTTCATCTTCTAAATAATTAAATAATATTTTCGGATAATCATAAGGGTTAGAAGAATTTAGAGTAATTGATCCTCTACTTTTTGGATGATTGGGGCTAGCATGTAATTGGTATCCATGTGAACTTGGATTTACTAAACCATGATTAATCACAAATGATGGAAAAAAATGGAATTGAATATTTGCCATTTCTCTTTCAGGTGAAGATTTTGCAAAGCCTCCAGCCTCTAAATATGATTGTGAGCAAGGACCAGATTTAGATAAAAACCACTGAATACCAGCAAGCACTTTAGGGATCAATTTTGTATATTTATACAAAGTATTTGGAGTTTTACATTCTTGCATAATATATGTTTCCAAATGATCTTGAAGATTTTTACCGACGCCTTTTAAATCGTGAATGACACTTATTCCCTTTTCTTTTAAATGATTTACATCTCCTATACCTGAAAGCATTAATAATTGTGGAGAATTAATTGATCCTCCACTTAATATTAATTCTTTTTTTGCATAAAATTTTTCGACTTTATTCTTAGTTTTTACTTCAATGCCAACTGCTTTTTTTCCTTCAAAAATTATTTTTTCTACAAAAGAATTAGAAAAAATATTTAGATTTTTTCTATTTTTAATTGGATTTAAATAATACTTTGCAACACTTGCTCTTTCGCCGTTATGAATTGTTGTATCAAACATACCAAATCCTTCTTGATGTTCTCCATTCATATCTGGATTAATTAAATGACCTGCCTCAGAGGCTGCTCCCAAGAATGCTTCAAATAAAGGATTTTTGTTCTGCGATTGGTCTACAGGAAGTAAACCCAAAGAGCCTCTGTATTGATTTTCTCCTCCAGACCAAGTTTCAATTTTTTTAAAATAAGGAAGAATTTTATTGTATGACCAAGATTTTAACCCAAAGCTTTCCCATCTTTCATAATCATTTTTGTTTCCCCTTACAAAAACCATTCCATTATGAGCTGAACATCCTCCAATCATTTTACCTCTAGGGCAAAATAATCTTCTGTTATTTAAATAAGGTTCAGGTTCAGAATAATATTTCCAATTATATTTTGGATCATGCATCGTGTAGAGTAATGCCAATGGCATTTTGACTTTCCAAATATCACTTGAGCCTCCTGCTTCAAATACTGCAACCTTATTATTTTGATCTTCTGACAATCTATTTGAAAGAACACAACCCGCAGATCCAGCACCGACTATAATATAATCAAAATTCATCTATAGGATTTTTAATTTGGATGATCACCTTCTACAGCAATTCTATCCATAACTCTTTCGTATCCGAGTCCTCTTCCTGGATAAAAATCAGCGATAGCAAAGTGGATTACACTTCTATTATCCCAAATACAAACAGCATTCTCAGTCCAAGTAAATCGACAAGTTAGTTCCAGTCTAGCCTGATGTTCAAATATTTTTTTTAGGATTTCGTCACTTTCTTTTTTATCTAAACCATTAATTTTTTTAGTATAGGTCCAATTTACATATAATATTTTTTTTCCTGTTTCAGGATGAGTTCTAACCATAGGATGTTCATTTGAATACTCATCATAATTTTTTTTTTTGTTTCCTTGCATTTTTTTATAATTGTCTAAAAAAAATTCAGCTCCTAATGAACTATGAACAGCTGTTTTATCTTTTATCTTTTCTTTTATTTCTTCATCTAAAGTTTCCCAAGCAAGTTCCATATTAGAAAAACAGGTATCACCTCCTACTGGTGGAATTTTAATTGATTTTAATATTACAGCTTTTGTAGGTTTAGCATTATAGCTAACATCACTATGCCAATTTTCGCCCCACTGATTTTTTTCATCTTCTGCTTTTATAATTCGTACAATTTCTGGATATTTTTCTAATCCTTTAACATATGCATGTGTCTCAAGAGGACCAAATTTTTCAGCTAATGCTATGTGCTGCTCAGCTGTAATTACTTGATCTCTAAAAAAAATTACTTTGTGTTCTAATAATAAATCATTAATTTTTTTAAAATTTTCATTTGATGTGTCTTTCAGGTCTATGCCTTTTATTTCTGCTCCTAAGGCCCCTGATAATAGTTTTATATCAATCATCACTTTTTTAATTTACCAGAAAAAACTAAATTATCTAAACTAAATTCAGATTTATTTTTGTTTATAAATTCATCCATAATTTTAATTTTTTCATCTTCAAACTCGGCTACTTTTCTTTGGTTCAGATCAATATATAGAGATAACATTTCTATTGTTGCTGAAAGAGTTTGTTTTTCCTTTTCGTACATTTCTAATTTGAAATGTAATCTTTTCTTATCATGGTCAAAAAAAGTTAAAACAATATCTACTTCATCTCCTTGTTTAACTTCATTATTGTAAGTTGTATGAGTTTCAACAACCATTGTACTTTTTTTTGTAGTTTTAGCAGAATGTTCACCCATCTTAAATTTTTCAAGAATAACTTCCCATGCTATATCGAAAATCAAGACATAATAAGCCATGTTCATATGCTCATTATAATCTGTCCAATCTTTTTTAATTCTTTTTGTTGTAACGTGTACTGACATTTTTCTTCCCTAAGTCTTTTTATGATAGTATAAATCTAATTGTTTATGAACAATAAAGTTTTTGTATCTTGTGCGGTAACTGGTTCTGGGGATACTGCAAAAAAGCATCCTGATTTGCCTAAAACCCCAGAACAAATTGCAAAAGCAGCTATAGAAGCAGCTAAAGCAGGAGCAGCCATAGCCCATATTCATGTTAGAGAAAACGATGGGACTCCAAGCAGAAGATTAGAGTTATATAAAGAAGTTGTGGATAGAATTCGTTCCAGTGACACAGATGTTGTTTTGAATTTAACTACTGGCATGGGAGGAGACTTAGATATTGGACAAGGAAAAAATCCTTTAGAGTTTGGTCCATTAACGGATATGGCAAATGTAATGGAAAGAATAGCTAATGCAGAACAATTTTTACCGGAAATCTGCACACTAGACTGCGGAACTTTAAACTTTGGCGACAGTTCTGTAATCACAGTAAATACTCCTAATGATTTAAGAAAAGCTGCAAAAAGATTACAAGAAATAAATGTTAAACCTGAAATAGAAGCATTTGATTTAGGCAATATGTGGTTTGGAGCTCAATTATATAAAGAAGGTTTGTTGAATGACCCTCCAATGTTTCAAATGTGCCTTGGTATACCGTGGGGAGCGCCCGCAACACCTCTAGCGATGCAAGCCATGAAAGATGTAATGCCAAAAGAAGGTATTTGGTCTGGTTTTGCAATTTCAAAAAACGAAATGCCATTTGTTGCTCAAACAGTAATCATGGGAGGAAATCCTAGAGTTGGACTTGAAGATAATTTATATTTAGAAAAAGGAAAGTTAGCTACTAATGCTCAATTAGTTGAAAAAGCAATAAGAATTGTAAGTGATCTTGGAGTTTCCATAATGACACCTGCAGAAACCAGAGAAAAATTAAAGTTAAAAAACTATAAATAATAAAAAAATTTATTTAATCCATTCTTGTAGCGTTTCCATCAACAGGAATTGCTTGACCAGATATTCTTTCACCTTCTTTTGAAATTAGAAACGAACAAATATTTCCTATGTCTTCTTCATAAATCCAGCAATTCATTGAAGCCATAGACACAAAATCTTTTTCAACTAATTTTTTTGAAACTTTTAAGAATTTTGCTTTATCTCTTATAACTCTTATCATTCTATCTCCTTTAATAGTCCCAGGACAAATAGCGTTTACTCTAATTCTAAATTTTCCTAATTCCATGGCTAAAGTTTTTGTAACTCCTACTACTGCCCACTTACTTGCGGCATATGGAGAACGTAAAGGGAATCCCATAATTCCCGCACCTGATGAAATATTTATAATTGATCCACCTTTATTTTTTTTTAGCATAGGTATTGAGAGTTTTGAAAAATAAAAATGACTCATGACATTAATTTTTAATGTTCTTTCCCAATCATTAGAATTTAATTTTTCAATAGTTCCAGTAGGACCCGCAATTCCAACATTGTTAATTAATGCATCAATTTTTTCTGTTTTTTTATTAATTTCATTAAAAAAATTTGAAACATCATCTTCATCAGAAGCATCACAACTATAAGAAAATAATTTTTTACCGTGTAGCGGGTGTTTTTTAACTTTTTTTAAAAACTTATCGTTAATATCGCATAAATAAACAATAGCACCTTTTAAAAGACAAACTTTTGTAGTTGCCCATCCTATTCCTGAAGCACCAGCTGAAATAATAATTTTTTTATTTTGAAGACTTAACGGCATTATCCATATGTTCTTTTGTTAATGCTTTTGAAAGTTCTTTTTGAGTAATATAACCTTTTATACTTCCATTTTTATCTACAACTTCACAGTTTGCGTTTGAACATACAACCTTAGGTAAAAATTCATCCAAAAATTGATCTTCCTGAACCTTAACTAGATTAGATTTATCAACCCCATTAGAATCATTGGCAGGTTTCATAATTATTTTTGCTTTAATTACTTTTGCACGGTTTACATCTTTTACAAAAGCTTCAACATAACTATCGGCAGGGTTCATAATAATATCTATCGGAGTTCCAACTTGCACTAATCTTCCACCATTTAATATTCCTATATGGTCTCCTAATCTTAATGATTCATCTAAATCGTGAGTAATGAAAACTATCGTTTTCTTTAATTCACTTTGTAAATCTATCAATTGCTTTTGCATGTCACTTCTTATTAGTGGATCTAATGCAGAAAATGCTTCATCCATCAACATTATATCTGTGTTTGTAGCAAGCGCTCTAGCTAATCCGACTCTTTGTTGCATTCCTCCCGATAATTGATTTGGATACTGATGTTCGAAACCAGTCAGTCCCACTGCTTCAATTTTTTCCATTGCTGTTTTGTTTCTTTCTTCTGGTTTTTGTCCTTG
This sequence comes from uncultured Pelagibacteraceae bacterium, assembly GCA_902550285.1. Taxonomy (GTDB): domain Bacteria; phylum Pseudomonadota; class Alphaproteobacteria; order Pelagibacterales; family Pelagibacteraceae; genus Pelagibacter. The sequence continues at coordinate 11,885 of CACCYQ010000010.1, forward strand.
AACTTCAAGACCATAACCAACATTTTCCAAAACAGTTTTGTGAGGAAATAAACCAAATCTTTGAAAAACCATGCTCATCTTGTGTCTTCTAAATTCAATTAGTTTTTTTTGATCAAGATCCATAACATTTGTTCCTTCTACAGAAACTACTCCTGAAGTCGGATCTATTAATCTGTTAATATGACGGATTAGAGTGGATTTACCTGAACCAGAAAGTCCCATGCAAACAAAAGTTTCCCCTTCCTCAATTGATAAAGACACGTTGTCTAAGCCAACGGTGTGTCCTGTTTTTTCTAAGATTTCTTCTTTTGTCGCTCCATCTTGAACCATTGGTAAAACTTTTGAAGGCTGATCACCAAAAATTTTATATACATTTTTTATTTCAATTTTGCTCATATTTTTTTATAAAATTAATTTTTTTTTGTTATGTGTTCTCGCTTGAATTTTTTCTCCATAAGATTGTGTAATTCTATCGAATATAATAGCAAGCAACACAATTGCAATACCTGCTTCAGTAGCCATGCCGACATTTAATTGTTGTAAACCTAGCAAAACTTCGTCTCCAATTCCTCTTGTGCCTATCATTGATGCAATTACTACCATCGCTAGTGACATCATTGTGCATTGGTTTATACCTTGCATTATATTAGGTAATGCCAACGGCAATTGTACTCCCCATAATTTTTGTTTTTTACTTGCACCAAAAGCTTCAGCTGCTTCAACAACTTCTGTATCAACCAATCTAATTCCAAGGTCAGTTAATCTTATTAAAGGTGGAACAGCATAAACAAATATTGCAAATATTGCTGGAACAGCACCCAAACCAAATAATAATATTCCTGGAATTAAATAACAAAAGCTAGGAATAGTTTGCATTAAATCTAATATAGGCAATATAGCGTTTCTTACTTTTTTATTTCTTGCCATCATAATTCCTACAGGAATTCCTATTATCAAACAAAGAAGCATTCCTATAACAACTATACAAGTTGTCATTATACATTTATCCCAGTATCTAGGGCTAAGAAAACCTAGAAAAAAAACGCAGAACGCAACCATAATTGTTGTTCCAGTATTTCTTCCACTTACAAAATAACAAAGAACAATTACTGAAATCATTAAAACTGGCCAAGGTAATGCGACCATAAAATTTTTCATATCAGTATAGAGACCGAGTAGAAAGTTATTAATTCCCTCAAAAAACATTCCATATTCTTTGATAAGCTTATCAAATCCTTCATTTAAAAATGGCATCAATGGAAGATCTAGCCATTTAGGCCAATTTCCTAACCATGATAAATCTGTAAATAGAACTGAAACACTTTCAGGTCTATATTTCGAAGTTGTGTACGCAACAACAACCATAGCAATAAAAGCTATTAAATAAATTAAATTAAAATATTTTTTATACTTTTCCATTAGCAATTCTCAAAAACACTAAGAGCCCTTTCGGGCTCTTAGTATTAATAATTATTTTAAAAATTAAAGCGAAGCTTTAACTTTTTTAGCAACATCTGCAGGAACCCATTTAGTCCATGAGCTAGAACCTTTTAAAAAGTTCTTAGCAGTTGCTTCCATATCTCCACCTGATTCATCCATGTAAAAAGCAAGTGATTTGTTCACTTCAGCTGTAGGCAAAGTGTATGCTTTTACAAAGTCAATAACCGGTTTATTAGCTGGATTATTAGCAAAAGTAGTTGATGCAGATTTTGTCAAAGCCATATCTACATATGCACTTGCACAAGTTTTTGTGTATGCATCTGGGCCATCAGCTTTAATCTTTTCTACAACAGCCATCATTTTTGTCCAACAAGCATTATCGTAAGCAGGCTCTTTAAGCTGAACTAAATCAACTTTTCCCATTAAACCTGTTGGTGTCCAGTAGTAAGAAAATACTGGCTTACCTTTTTTAAATGCTCCAGCAATTGCAGCATCTAATGCTCCACCAGAACCTGGATCAAAGTTAGTATAGTATTTATCTAGACCATAAACTTTGTGTTTAACCAAGTTAATTGTGTAGCAAGTCCATCCTGAAATACAGCTTGTCATTCGTCCTTTTCCAGGAGCTTCTGGATCTGCAAATAATTTTGCTATTTCTGGCTTCATCATATCTTCAACTGATACTAAACCATATTTATCAGCCGTAGGTTTATCTACATAAAAACCTTGAGTAGATGATGGAGTGTTAACTCCAAGTTCAACAATTTTACCTGCTGCTACAGCTTCTTCATGCATTTGAACAATATTATCTCTCCAAACTTCAGTTATAATATCAAGCTGTTGATCGTAGTGAGCAGCCATAATTGGACTAGTACTACCTTTAGTTACTTCTACTTGGCAGCCATATCCTTTTTCAAGTATATAACCAACAATAGCTGTATGAACGTTAGCACTATCCCAGTCGAAATCTCCCAAATGTACTTTACATGCAGCATTTGCACTTGTGGTGCCTAAAGTTGTTACTGCTAAAAAAGCAATCGAAAGACATATTTTTTTTAGAAATTTCATGAATTTCCCCCTTCTTTTAGTTTAAACTTTTCGCATTAAAACTTGATACAAAAGAAAACACAACCTTAAATGATCTTGATATGGGTCAATAAACATAAGGAAAAAACTATATAATATTTTTAGATTCAATTATAAATTGAATTGAAAACAAAAGTAAATAAAATAACAATGGGTTTATGTTAGTAGAAATTTCAAAAGTTTCAAAAAATGGTTCTGCGTTGAACATCGAATGGAGCGATGGTGAAAAGAGTAATTTTAATTTTATGTGGTTAAGAGATAACTGCCCTACAGCTCATGATAAAGACTCAAGACATCGAATGTTTAATATACTTGAAGTATCAACAAGTATTGAACCCAAAGAATATAAAATTAATGACCAAGGTAAATTAGAAATAGTATGGAGTGAAGGAAGCCACACAAGTTTTTATGATCAAGATTGGCTTAGAAAAAATTGCTACACCATTAATAACAATAAAAAATATGTTACCCCTTATCAGTTGTGGGACCATTCTTTAGAAGAAAATTTAAAATCTATTAAGATAGAGCATGATGAAATTATTAATTCTGAGGAAGGTTTAATAAAATGGTTAGAACTTTTGCATTATAAAGGAATAGCAATAGTAAAAAATACTCCAACTAAAGAAGAATCTGCATTTCCAGTATTAAACAGAATAAGTCATACCAGAGAAACTTTTTTTAAAACTCCTTTTGAGGTAATAAATATTCCTAAACCAAATAATTCTGCTTATACAGCACACGCATTAAGAAATCATATGGACCTTCCTTGGTTTGAGAATCCACCGGGATATCAATTTCTTCATTGTTTAACAAATTCTGCAAAAGGAGGTGATTCATCAGCAGTAGATGCTTTTGCAGTTGCAGACTATTTAAGAAAAAATGAAAAAGATGTATTTGAAACTTTAGTTAAAATACCACTTAAATTTAGAGATAAAGATTACACACAAGATGCACACAGAAGTTTTTATGCACCAGCAATTTCTTTAACTAAAGATGGTGATTATAATGATATAAGATTTAGTGTTGCAACCATGGATGCATTAGATTGTCATCCAGATGATATGGACAAAGTCTACAAGGCTCATCACAGATTTGGAAACCTTTTGCATGATGATAAATATCAAATAAATTTTAGACTAGAACCTGGTGACATCTTTTCATTTAATAATAGAAGAGTTTTACATGGAAGAACAGCTTTTGACCCAAATTCTGGACATAGACATTTACAAGGATATTATATGGACAGGGATGAGATAATAGGAAGATTAAATTATTTAAAAAAATAATTTTACAAATTTTCAAATATCAAACTATTATTTTTACTATACCTATTAAATTCTGATTTTGTTTTGATTGTATAATAAAATTTTTTAATTTTTAAATCTTGAACATTTTTGTTTTTTATAAAAAATTTATCTAAAATTATACAATCAATTTTTTTATTATTTGATTTTTTAATAATTGTTTTAATACTTGTGGGTGGTGAAAAAGATAACCCTACTTTTGTATTATCTTTTATTTTTAACAAATTATAAATGTTTTCATGTTTAAATGAAATAAATACGCATTTTGAAAATTTAGACGTTTCTTTTAATAATTTTTTTAATATTTTTTTGGAAAAAATTGGTTTTATTTCAATAAATAAAGGAAACTTTTTTTTTGAAGCTTTAAGTAAATCTTTTAAAAGTGGAATTGGTTTTTTATATTGGGTGCTTATTTTTTTAATTTGGGAATATTTCATATTCCTCACACTTTCTTTTTTTCTAAAAATTCTATTTAAAGTAAAATCATGAAAACAAATAAATTCATGATCTTTTGTGATATGGATATCCGTTTCAACTCCATAGCCCTTTTTAAATGATTTATTAAATGATTTTAAAAGGTTCTCTTTATGGAGTTTGTTTACAATCCCTCTGTGGATTAAGTGCATATATATAAGTAATAATAACTATTTCCAACCAGTTACAGTTTTAATTTCTAAATATTCTTCAAGACCCCAGACTCCACCTTCTCGACCATTTCCAGACTGTCTATAACCTCCAAAAGGTGTACCAGAGTCTGCGGCATTTCCATTTATATAAACAATTCCTGATCTTAATTTTTTTGCAACTCTTTTTGCTTTTTCCTTATCTTCAGTTTGAAGGTAATTTCCAAGACCATATTCCGTTGCATTTGTAATTTTTATTGCCTCATCTTCGGATTCAAATGGAATTATAGATAGTACTGGTCCAAAAATCTCTTTTTTGGCTATTTCCATATCGTTTGTTACATTTGTAAATATGGTGGGCTTAATAAAATAACCTTTATTTAAACCATTGGGAAGATCAGGTCCTCCGGCTGCTAATGTTGCTCCTTCATCAATTCCACTATTAATTAAATTAATTATTTTATCATATTGGACTTTTGAGACTACCGGCCCTATATGATCTCCTTTTTTTGACGCCACATCTACTTTAATTTTATTTGCCTCATCTGCCGCTTCTTTTATAGCTCTGTCATAAATAGATTTTTCTACAAGCATTCTAGTAGGTGCGTCACATGATTGGCCAGAGTTACTCATTACATTTCTAATCCCATCTCTAACTGCGTTTGGGTAAGAATCTGCAAACACAATATTACCTCCTTTACCACCCAACTCTAAGCAAACTCTTTTAATTGTATCAGCAGCATTTTTTGTAATTAATTTTCCTGCTCTTGTTGATCCAGTAAAAGAAATCATATCAATATCAGGATGAGAAGATATATGTGTACCAACACCAGCTCCGTCTCCATTTACTAAATTAAATACTCCTGGTGGAAAACCAGATTCATCTATCATTTCAGCAAACAACATTGCAGAGATAGGAGCTATTTCAGAAGGTTTAAGTATCATTGTGCAACCAGTTGCAAAAGCAGGAATTACTTTTAAAGCTATTTGATTTATTGGCCAATTCCACGGAGTTATTAGACCACATACTCCTATTGGTTCACGAGCTATATAATTATTTGACTTTGAATTAAATTTTTCTTCAAAATTAAATTCTTTTAATCTTAATATAAAATCTTCCAAATGAGCTTGTCCAGACGCAGTATGAGTTGATATTGCATAATCAATAGGCGACCCCATTTCTTTTGACATTGCCTCAGCCATCTCATTAAATCTTTTTTTATAAATTTTTAGGAGTTTTTCTAAAAGACTTATTCTTTCTTCTTTTGAGGTTTCTTTCCAATTAACAAAAGCATTTTTTGCTGCATTTACAGCAGCATCAGTATCTACTTTAGATCCTAGTGAAATAACAGCAAAAGATTCTTCATTAGAAGGATTAATTACTTCAAAATCATTTGACTTAGAAGGTTTAATCCATTTTCCATTTATATAAAAATTTTTTTTATCAAGCATAATTTATTATTAACATATTAATTAAATTTCATATCCATTTTCTTCTTTTTCATCATCAGTTAATTCATCAGGAAATCCCGAAGCTCTAAAATCTATATCAAATTTATCTTCAAGTCTTTTAACTACCATTGATGACCATGCCCTAGAACCATATTTTTTTTGTGCATCTTTAAATATATCTAATACAAATGGGGATATTTCTAATGGAGTATTAAGTTTTTTTGAAAGTTCATTAAAAAGATTCATATCTTTTTGTACTAAATCCATTGTAAAATTAATGTTATAAGATCCATTTAAAATTACCTGACTTTCAGTTTCATGAACAAAAGAGTTTCCAGACGAAACAGCAATTCCTTTAAAAGTTTTATTAAGATCTAATTTGGATTTTTTAGCTACAGTCCAAGCTTCACCAAGCGCTGCTAAATGTACAGAAGCTAGATAGTTTGTAATTACTTTCAATATAGTAGCAGTTCCAAGCTCACCGGTATGTAAGATTTTTTTTCCCATTATTGTTAAAACAGGAAGAATTTGATCGAAAATTTTTCTTTCTCCTCCAACAAAAACGGCAATATTTCCTGTTGCTGCTCTATGACATCCACCGCTAACTGGTGCATCTAAAGGAGTGGCGCCCTTATCTAAAACTAACTTTCCTAATCTTTTAACTTCAGTCTCATCAGTTGTACTCATCTCTAACCAAATTTTATTTTTTGAAAGACCATTAATCACACCATCGGCTGATTCCATTACTTCCGTACATATTTCAGGTGACGGCAAACAAGTGATAATCAAATCATTTTGTTCAGCTAATTCTTTTGCGCTATTTGCAATTTTAGCTCCTTTGTTTTGAAATTCATTTGTTAATTTTTTATTTAAGTCCCTTACTGTTAGATTAAACTTTTTTCTTAACAAGCTACTTGCTAATTTACCACCAACATTTCCGAGCCCTATAAATCCAATTTTCATAACAACCTTTTTATTATAGTGAATATTAAATACTTTATGATATATTTTTTTTTTAAAAATGTATTCTACAAAAATAGAACCAAAGTATAAAGTTAACTCTAATTCTAGAGTAGGTTTAATTACACTAGCTACAGATTTTAGAATTGAGAAAGATTTTAATGATGTTATAAAAAATATGGACATAGATCTGTTTGTAAATAGAATTCATTGTTATTTACCTTTAACAAGTGAGAACTTAATTAAGATGTCAAATACAGTTACAGAAGTTTCAGAAGATATTCTTCCAAATGAAAAACTTGACTGTGTTGTTTATGGATGCACCTCAGGCACTGTTGCTACGGGCTACGAAAATATTAAAAAAAAAATTAATAAGGCAAAACCAGAAGCTAAAGTTACGACACCTAGTACAGCAGCATTAAATGCTTTAAAAAAATTGAATATTAAAAAGATCTCAATTTTTACTCCTTATTCAAAAGTATTGAATGATGATGTTTTAAATTATTTCAGAAAAGAAAATTTTATTGTTACTTCAAATTCATATTTTGATATTACTAACGATTTAGATATTGGAAAAGTAGATCCAAATTATTTATATGAAATTCTATGTAATATGGATTTAGGAGATGCTGATGCTTTATTTATTTCTTGCACGGCACTACCGGCATTATCATTAATAGACAAATTGGAAAAAAAATTAAATAAAATCGTACTTTCAAGTAATCAAGTTTTAATTTGGGACACTTTACAAAGCATAGGCAAGAACCAATCCATTAAAGGATTTGGAAAACTATTTAATACAAATTAAAAATGTTATTCAATAAAGAAGAGTACAAAAATAGATTAAAAAGAGTTCAAAAATCTATGCAAGACAAAGGTATTGAACTATTAATTTCCCAGGATACTAATAATATGAATTACCTAACCGGGTATGATGCTTGGTCATTTTACTATACTCAGTGTGTAATAGTACACGTTAGTGCAGAAGAACCCTTGTGTTTTGTAAGAGCACAAGATGCTGGAGGGGCATATATCAAAACATATTTGAAAAAAGAAAATATAATTGTGTATGAAGAAAAATATATTCATACATGGCCAATGCACCCTTATGATCCTTTGATTGAATTAATTAAAAAAAATAAATGGGATAAATTAAATGTTGGCGTTGAAATGGATAGTCACTACTTCACTGCATATTGTTATGAAAAATTAAAGCAAGGTTTGCCAAATGCTAAAATAAAAGATTCTGAAAGATTAGTTAATTGGACAAGATTAATTAAATCAGAAGCAGAAATTCATCTTATGAAAGGAGCCGCATTAATATCACAAGAAGGAATGAAAGTGGCCATGGAAAGTATTAACCCAGGTGTTAGACAATGTGATGCTGTTGCAGAAATTCAAAGAGCACTTTTTAGAGGGACTCCAGAGATTGGAGGAGAATATGCTAGTATTGCAACATTGCTGCCAACAGGGAAAGGAACTTCAGCTTCACATTTAACAGCAACAGATGAAAAATTTGCTATTGGAGAAGCTACAATAATTGAATTATCAGGCGTAAACAAAAGATATCATTGTCCAATGGCAAGAACAGTTCAGCTAGGAAAACCTGAGCAAAAAAAAATTGATGCAATGAAAGCAACTAATGAAGCTCTTGATGCTGGTATTGCTGCTACAAAACCTGGCAATACTGCCGATGATGTGGCTAAAAAATTTTGGGGTGTTCTTGATAAATATAATATTAAAAAAGAATCAAGGACTGGATATTCAATTGGAATAGGTTACCCACCTGATTGGGGTGAACACACATTAAATATTTACAAAGGTGATATGACAGAACTACAACCAAATGTTTGTTTTCACATGATAGCAGTTATGCAATTTGGTGATTGGGGTGTAGAAGCTTCTGAATCAGTGAGAGTTACTGAGAGTGGTAGTGAATTATTCTGCAATTATTCTAGAGATTTACATATAAAATAATAAAACTTGAAATAGTTCTCAACAAATGTTTTAAATCCTCATGGCAAAGAACCAACAGTTCGTTAGATTTGATAAAGTTGATAAAAGTTACGATGGTAAAGTTTTAGTAGTTAAAGATTTAAATCTGGATATTGCTGAAGGAGAATTTATTACAATGTTAGGTCCTTCTGGTTCTGGTAAAACGACTTGTCTTATGATGTTAGCTGGTTTTGAAACGCCTACTAACGGAGAAATTTATTTAGACGCTAATCCAATTTCAAATATACCTCCTCATAAAAGAGGAATTGGTATGGTATTTCAAAATTATGCTTTATTTCCACACATGACAGTATATGAAAATTTAGCATTTCCTCTAAAAGTCAGAAAGTTTTCAAAAGAAGATATAGATAAAAAAGTGGACAAAGCATTGTCTATGGTTTCTCTTACAGGATTTGAAAATAGAATGCCAGGTCAACTATCTGGCGGACAACAACAAAGAGTTGCTGTTGCAAGAGCATTAGTATTTGACCCTCAAGTAGTTCTTATGGATGAACCATTGGGAGCACTGGATAAAAATTTAAGAGAAAGTATGCAATATGAAATTAAACATATTCACGAAAGTATAGGCGTAACTGTTGTTTATGTTACTCACGACCAAGGTGAAGCATTAACAATGTCAAATAGAATAGCAGTATTTAATGATGGAAAAGTTCAGCAATTATCAAGTCCGGATAAATTGTATGAAGAGCCTGTAAATTCTTTTGTTGCAGAATTTATAGGTGAAAATAATACTTTCAATGGTGAGGTTACAGATATTTCAAATGGTAAATGTAAAGTTAAATTAGATTCAGGTGCTGAAATATTATCAAATCCAATTAGAGTAAAATCGAAAGGTGAAAAAACAATAGTTTCATTAAGACCAGAAAGAGCAATTATAGATCCAGAAAATAAAATGGACAATAAACACAAAGGAAAGATTGAAGAAGTTATTTATCACGGAGATCATACTAGAGTTAGATTAAACTTATTAGGAAACAAGGAATTTATACTTAAAGTCCCAAATAGTTCAGCAAGAATGGATATAAAGTTAGGTAATGAAATTAATATTGGCTGGGACAGTAGAGACGCAAGGGCTTTAGACCCAAAGTGAAATAGTTTAGAAAAATTCTAAGTATTTAAGCAAAATTATCGTATAATTTGATCAAATCAACAGTTGACTCCATTTTTCTTACTTGTTGTAATCCTCTTTTTATAAAAAAACGTTTAAACGGAGGATAAATGAGAAAATTAAGTAAACTATTACTTACTATTACTTTTGCTCTTTCAATTACTTCATCAGCATTTGCAGTTGTTATTGCATCTTGGGGTGGAGCTTATACAGAAAGTCAAAAGTTAGGTTATGGTGATCCTACTGCAAAAGCATTAGGTGTACCTATTGAATGGGTAGACTATTCAGGTGGATTATCAGAAATTAAAGCACAGAAAGAAGCAGGCGCTATTGTATGGGATATAATCGATGTATTTGCATTCGATACAATTAATGGATGTGACGAAGGAATATTTGTAGAGTTTGATTTTGATAAAGATTTCGAACCTGCACCAGATGGAACTCCAGCTAGTGAAGATTTCTTTACTTCGATGCCTTCTAAGTGTGCTGTAGGAAACATTTTATATTCTTGGAACTACGCTTATAACAGCGACAATGTTAAAGGTACTCCAAAAACTATAAAAGATTTCTTTAACACTAAAAAATTTCCTGGAAAAAGAGCAATTTATAAGTCTGCTTTAACAAACTTAGAAATAGCTTTAGCTGCTAGCGGAACAAAACCAGGAAAAGGTGGAGCAAATATCTATAAAAAATTGGAAACTGAAAAAGGTGTCCAAAAAGCAATGGATAAGATCAAAAAACTTTGCACAGACCCTAAAGGTGGATGTGTATTTTGGTCTGCAGGTGCTCAACCGCCAGAATTATTAATGAGTGGAGAAGTTGTTATGGCAACTGGTTGGAACGGAAGATTCTTTAACGCTACTGTTGGAGAAGGTGCTCCGATCGTTCAGGTTTGGGACGCTCAAGGTCTAGACTATGAATACTTTGCACTTGTTAAAGGTGGACCTAATGAAGCTGATGCAAAAAAAGCACTAAGAATGATGACTAACACAGAAATGTTAGCTGGAAGTGCTAAGTATATTGCTTATGCTCCTTGGAGAAAATCTTCTATCAAAGTAATGGAAGCAGGAGAGCCTTGGTATAAAGATGGTAAGACAAACATGGTACCACATATGCCAACTGCACCAGCAAACACAAAAAATTACTTCTTAGTTGATCCATTCTTCTGGGCTGATAATGGCACAGAAATTGGTGAAAAATGGGAAGCAATGAAAGCAGGTCTATAATTTAAGTTTTAAAGACTAAAATTATATATTATATTTAGGGCGGTTATTTAATAACCGCCCTTTTTTTATGAGCAGCGAAACACAAAAAATTCTAACAACTGACGGAATTCCTTTAGAGGAAAGTCTAAAAAAGGCAGAGAAAAAAAATAAAATTAAAGCCTTTTTATTAGTAGCTCCATTATTACTGTTTATTATTATCACTTATATTTTTCCTATTGGCGAAATGTTTACAAGAAGCATAGACGACAGAATGGTTACAAATATGCTTCCTAAAACATTTAAAGCAATGGAAACGTGGGACGGAAAAGAACTCCCCCCAGAAGAAGTTTTTGCTGCTTTTTTAACTGACTATAGAGCTTTAGCTGAAAAGAAAGAACATGGAAAGTTAGGCCAAAGATTAAATAAAGAGAAGAACGGATTTAATACAATTCTCAAAAAATTATGGAGAAAAATGAAAAAATTTGAGGAAGGTAATGCCAAAGAACAAATAATGGCAATTCATAAAAGATTTAGAGATGTTAAGTATTGGCAAGCGATAAAAAGAACAGCTCCCCCGTACACTATGTCAAAATATTTAAAGGGTATGGATATGTATTACAATGAGGATGGAAAAGTAGTTCAAGTTTCGGAAGATAGAAGGATACATAGAATACTTTGGCTTAGAACTTTAGAAGTAGCATTTTTTGTTACAGTTTTTTGTTTTTTAATGGGCTATCCCATTGCCCACTTGCTTGCGACACTTCCTATGAAATATAGCAATCTACTAATGATTTGTGTTCTTTTGCCATTTTGGACGTCTTTACTTGTTAGAACGGCAAGCTGGATGATTTTGTTACAACAACAGGGAATTGTAAATGATTTTTTTGTATGGATAGGTTTAGTAGCTGACGATAGTAGACCCGAAATGATGTACAACAAAACTGGAACTTATGTTGCAATGACACAAATTCTTTTACCTTTTATGGTATTACCACTTTATAGTGTTATGAAAACTATATCTCCCAGCTTAATGAGGGCAGGAAAATCTCTAGGAGGCACACCATTTGTAGCTTTTTGGAAGGTTTATTTTCCACTAACAATACCAGGTATAGGTGCAGGATGTTTATTAGTGTTTATACTTGCAATTGGTTATTACATTACTCCAGCTTTAGTTGGTGGTGCGTCGGGAACATTAATAAGTAATCAAATAGCATACCATATGAAAGCTACTCTAGATTGGAGTTTTGCTTCAGCGATGGGATTGATGTTGTTAACTGGAGTTTTAGTTGTTTACTGGATTTATAATAAACTTGTTGGAATTGACAATATTAAATTAGGATAAATATGGCATTACCAAAATATACAGAACCTCATTATAGAATTTGGCATTACACATATTTAACAATTTGCGGTTTTGTGTTTTTCTTTTTAATTGCACCTTTGTTTGTAATTTTTCCACTGTCATTTAATGCTGAAGAATTTTTAGTATTTTCAGATGGAATGAAAAGGTTAGATCCTGATGCGTTTTCTTTGAGATGGTATCACGATATGGTTTATGGAACTAAAAATCCTTGGGGACTTGCAGCAAAAAATAGTTTTATCATTGCTGTATTTGCAACTATAGGATCAGTTATTTTAGGTACCGTTGCCGCTTTAGGATTGAGCAGCAGGCATATGCCATTCAAAGGCTTAATAATGGCAACTTTGATTTCACCTATGATTGTTCCTCTAATTATTTCAGGAGTTGCGATTTTCTTTTTTATCGCAAAAGTTGGACTGGCAGCTACGCACCTTGGGATTATTATAGCTCACATTATATTGGGAACTCCTTTTGTAGTGATAACAGTTACTGCAACACTATCAGGTTTTGACCATAGTGTTACAAGAGCAGCCGCAAGCCTTGGGAGCAATCCAGTTAATACATTTATGAAAATAACTTTACCATTAATTTTACCAGGAGTTATATCAGGCGCATTGTTCGCATTCGTTACTTCGTTTGATGAAGTTGTGGTAGTATTATTTTTGGCTGGATTAGATAATACAACAATACCAATTCAAATGTGGACAGGTTTAAGGGAACAATTAAGCCCAACTATACTTGCAGTTGCTACTTGTTTAATTGTTCTTTCAACATTAATCCTTGTTACCGCAGAACTTTTAAGAAGAAGATCTGAGCGAATAAGAGGCATTAACAGATAACATTTAATTAAATTTCAATTATATGGAAATTAAAAAAGTTGTCGTAATCGGATCAGGAACAATGGGAAGCGGTATTGCTGCTCAACTTTGTAATGCCAATATACCTGTTACTTTATTAGATTTAAAAACTGAAATAAGTCAAAAAGCAAAAGATAAAATTTTCAGTTCAAGACCACCATTATTAATCGATAAATCAAAGATAGATAATATTAAAGTAGGGAATATTTCAGACAATTTTGATGTTGTTGGTACAGCTGACTGGATAGTTGAAGCAGTAGTAGAAAGAATAGATATAAAACACAATATTTATGAAAAAATATTTAAAAATAGAAAACAAGGAGCTATTGTATCATCAAACACTTCTTCTATTCCAATAAAAATACTATCTCAAAATTTGTCAAATGAACAAAAGAAAGACTTTTGTATTACTCATTTTTTTAACCCCGTAAGATACATGGGTCTTTTAGAAATTGTTAAAAGTGAAAACAACGACCTTGATAAAATTAACTCTTTAAAAATTTTTTGTGAAAACCTTTTAGGAAAAGGTGCAATTATTTGCAATGATACTCCAGGATTTTTAGGAAATAGAGTGGGAGTCTATGCAATGCAAGTAGCTATGACTGAGGCATTTAAAATGAAATTATCAATAGAAGAAGCAGACGCAGTATTTGGAAGACCAATGGGAATTCCAAAAACTGGGGTATTCGGTTTGTATGATTTAATTGGAATTGACTTAATGGCAGATGTACTGAAAAGTTTTATTAAAGAACTGCCAAAAAATGACGAATTCCAAGTTGTTGCTAAAGAAATTCCTCTAATAAAAAAATTAATTGAAAGTGGTTATACTGGTCGTAAGGGCAAAGGAGGATTTTATCGTATGAATAAAACTGATGGTAAGAAAGTTCTAGAAGCAATTAATCTTGATACTGGCGAGTATTCGATTAGTAAAAAAATTGATTTAAAATCAGAAAGAGTAGATCTAAAAACTCTAATCATCAGAAAAGATAAATATGGCGAATATGCATGGTCCGTTATTTCAAAAATAATTAAATATGCTTCTTCATTGGTTCCAGGAATTACTGAAAAATTTAATGATATTGATGAAGCTATGAGACTTGGTTTTAATTGGACCATGGGACCCTTTGAAATGTTAAAAGAAATTGGAGTAAAAAACTTTTTTGAAAAAATAGATAATTTCGAAAATAATAAATTTTTAAATGATTTATCTAAATCAAAAGATGAAAATTTTTATGGAGAAAGACAACTTTATACAGATATTGAAACATTAGGAAAAATTAAACCAAAAGCGATTAAAATTGATAAAAATAATTCTGCAGAAACTTATAGATTTAAAGATTTTAACATTGTGGAGTTTACCACTAAAGCAAATACTCTGGATTATGAATCGATGGACTCCTTAAAAAAAGCAACAGATAAACCATTAATAATAATTAATGAAAGTATGCAATTTTCGGCTGGAGTAAATTTAACTTATACAATGAATTTTGCTGACAAAGGAGATTTTAAGTCTATTGAAAAGTTTATAAAATACTTTCAAGAAACTTGTAAACATCTTAAGTATTCAAAGTATCCTGTTGTTTCAGCTCCTTCAGGATTAACATTAGGAGGTGGTTTTGAAGTACTTGTTCAAAGTAACTTCGTGGCATCACACACAAATATTGTAGTTGGATTAGTTGAAACAATTGTTGGATTAATTCCTGCAGGAGGAGGATGTAAAGAAATGTTGTGGAGATGGTCACAAACAGATGAAGCTAAAAAAGATCCAGATTTTGCACCACTTCAAGTATTTAATATTATTGGATATGCAAAAACAGCGACATCACCAGTAGAAGCTGAGCCTTTAAAATATTTAAAACCAGAAGATAAAAAAGTAATGAATAGAAATAGTTTGTTTTCTATTTCAAAAAAAATATTGGAAGATAACAAAAATTTTAATGCTCCCAATGAATGTACATTTAATTTATCTGGAAAATCTCTTAAAGAAAAAATGATCAAAGTTTTAGAAAAATTATATAATGAAAAAATAATTTTAGATCATGGCATGGAGGTAGGCAAAGAACTAGCCAATGTTTTAAGTGGTGGGAATACAACTATAGATAAAACTTTAAAAGAAGATGATTTATATAAATTGGAACTAGAGTCATTTATGAGACTTATAGAAACTAAAAAAACACAAGAGAGAATAAAACATACTCTTGCAACAGGTAAGCCACTAGTTAACTAACATTTCAAAATAATTAATAAAATCAGGTCGTAAAACGTACTCAGTTTTTTCATTATATTTAATTTTTTTTAGAACTTCCAAGCCATAAATTACTTTTCCGACAGGTGTATACTCCCCCTCAAATAAT
>CACCYQ010000011.1 GCA_902550285.1 uncultured Pelagibacteraceae bacterium
TTTTTTATTTTTAGAATTTTTTTTTTTTAAATATTCAAAATTAATTGGACTAGGTTCAAAACAATAAAATTCTCTAATATTAAAATTGTTACTAAAAAGTTTTAATGTTTCTCCTTTATGAGCCCCAACATCAAAAAATATACTGTACTGTAAATTTTTAGATTTGAAGTAATTAAGTATTTTTTTTTGATTATATCTGTCAAATAATGATAGTAAATAGATTATTAAATTCATTTAATTATTTCTTTAAAAACTAATTTATAAATGCATATTATATAACTTATTAAATATTTAATTATATTATATAGTTTAGCAATTTAACCAGTAAGCTTTTATGCAATTAGTTTCAGTAATAATGCCATATTATAGAAAAAAGAAATATGTTAAAGATGCAATCTATTCTGTTATTAATCAATCTTATAAAGATGTCGAATTAATAATTGTTTATGACGATGAAGAAACCCAAGATTTTGAATTTCTTAAAAGCATAACTTTAAAATATAATAATGTAAGAATTATTAGAAACAGTCAAAATGTTGGAGCAGGACAGTCAAGAAACAATGGAATAAAAAATGCCAAAGGTAATTTAATTGCATTTATTGATGCAGATGATTTCTGGTACAGAGAAAAAATTGATAAACAGGTTTCATTTATTATCGAAAAAAATCTTGATTTTGTTTTTTGTGATTATTTAAAAAAAAAACAAAAAAAAACAAAAAAAATTATTTGCAACAAAAATGTACTTACTTATCAAGATTTGTTATATTCATGTGATGTTGGTTTATTAACAGTTTTAATAAAAAAAAATATCATTCAAAAAAATCTTTTTCCTCAAATAAAAACGAAAGAAGATTTTGTGACGTGGTTAAAAATAGCAAAGCAAGGAATTTATCCTACAAAAGTAAATGAAATACTTGCAGTTTGGAATGATGTTGATGGTTCTCTTTCATCTAATGTTTTTCAAAAAATATTAGATGGATATAGAGTCTATAGACAATTTCAAAATTTTAGTTTTGTCAAATCACTTTATTACTTATTTTTTTTAAGCATCAATTCATTAAAAAAATAATTTACTTATTTAATTTTGATTTTAAAAAATTATAAGAAATAATATAAACACTAACATTGACCATTATAATACACACAAGTGTAATTGTATGATTGTAGAATTTAAATCCAATTATAAACGAAATTAAATTATAAAATAAAATTATAAATGAAGTAAAAAAGAGTATTCTTTTTCTGATATTCATAGGTATCTGACAAAAAATGGGTTTAAAAAGGAGTTAAAAATTAAAATGTGTTTCCGAAAAACTTTTGAATATATTTATCAAAATACAAAATTATAAATAAAAAATAGTGTTTATTTTTATTTTAAGTGTTATTGATTAAATAAACATATGAAAAAAAAAGCTTTGATATTCGGTGTCACAGGACAAGATGGATCCTATTTATCCAGTTTTTTATTAAAAAAAGGTTATGAAGTCCACGGAGTAATAAGACGGTCCTCATCTTTTAATACAGGAAGAATTGAACATTTATATCAAGACCCCCATGAAAAAAATAGAAAATTTATTTTACATTATGGAGATGTAACTGATGCAATTTCGGTCTCATCTCTCATAAAAAAAATTGCACCTAATGAAATATATAACCTTGCGGCACAATCACATGTTGCTGTCTCTTTTGAAGTTCCAGAATATACTGCAAATGCAGATGCTATTGGAGCATTAAGAATTTTAGAAGCAATAAGATTTCATAATTTGCAAAAAAAAACAAAGTTTTACCAGGCTGGAACTTCTGAAATGTTTGGAAAAGTCTTAGAAACACCACAAAACGAAAAAACTCCATTTTATCCGCGTAGCCCTTATGGCGTTGCAAAAGTTTATGCGCATTGGATAACTGTTAATTATAGAGAAGCATATAAAATTTTTGCTTGCAATGGAATTTTGTTTAATCACGAAAGTCCAGTAAGAGGTGGTACATTTGTAACAAAAAAAATAGTTAATGCTTTGGTAAAAATTAAATTAGGTAAGCAAAAAAAATTATATTTAGGAAACCTTAAAGCTAAAAGAGACTGGGGGCACGCAAAAGATTATGTTGTAGCAATGTGGAAAATGTTACAAAGAAAAAAACCATCTGATTATGTAATAGCAACTGGAAAACAGTATACAGTAAAAGAATTTGTAGATTTGGTATTAAAAAATTTAAATATGAAAGGTACCTGGAAAGGTAAAGGATTTAATTCTAAATGCTACTTTAATAATAAATGCATTGTCCAATGTGATAAAGAATACTACAGACCTTTAGAAGTAGATACTTTGCTTGGTGACTCTAAAAAAGCAAAAAAAGAGCTTAAGTGGAAACCAAAGACTAGCATAAAAGAATTAGTAAATGATATGGTTCAATCAGAACTAAAAAGCTTAAAGCATTAGATTAAATTTACAAATTATTTATTAACAAAAAATATAAATTTATTTAAAAATTTTTTTGAGATTACTTTTCCTTTGCTACAATCATTTATATTGCAATTTTTTGCATCAATAATCTTTGAGTATATAGAATAATTTTCAAATTGTTTATTATAAGATGGATTAAATACTAGATTATAATTGTAGATTTTATGTTCTTTGGAAATTCTTTGAAAATTTCTAACTACAAATATAGTAGCAACTAAAACAGTTATTAAAAAAATTCTTCCATATAATTCTTTATTACTAAATGTTTTTCTTGATAAATAACCTGAGAAAGGAATAAAAAATAATAAAGCTATTAAATGATAACCTCCATATCTTAATGCAGGATGATGAAAAAACCACTCTAAAAACAAAATTACTATTACCAAGTATACTGGTAAATATTTTGTAAATATAAATTTATTTTTGCTTGATTTAAATAGTATTAAAAAAACAAATAATAAAAGTATTAGTAGGCCTAATAAATAATCTGAAACTTTATTAAAAAAATAAAGATCAAGCCAATTAGAAACCCATTTAAAATCTTTTAAATATTCTTCTGGATTTACGACCTGAAAATTAGGAGTGGTTCCAGCTTTAGACCAAAGATTATAATGTTGATTCATTTGATTAACTTGGTCAATTGGTATCGACCATGCAAAATGATCGGAACAAGTAAATGTCAAAGGATATATTAAACAGCCAGTGTTTAAAAAATTTACCGATATAACAAAAAGTATAAATACAGTTGATAGTATAAAAATTTTAGATTTAATTACTTCTTGAATCAATTTTAATTTTTTTCTGCTGTAATAAATAAAAAGAAAAAAAAATAAGAAATAGATGAAATATATTGGTTTCAATGAAGCCGATAAAATAATTAATATTATTAAATTAGTAATATTTTTTAACTTTATTATTTTAAAGTTAAAAATAATCAACATTTCTAGAACTAACAATATTATTAAAATTTGAGCTGATCTATCAACTCCATGTTCTCCAATTCTATAAAAAAAAATATTTATTAGTGCAAAAGACAAAACACTTAAAATTAATATAAATTTGCTATAATTATTTTTATCTACAGTAAATTTTTTTAATAATATTAAATTAGCAAAAATTAGAAAAAATGCTGATCCTAAATGAATTAATTCATAATTAATTAGTGGCAAATAAAATGTTGACGAAAAATAAAAAATTGAAGAGTGCGTTCTAAATCCATGATTAAAATTTCCCATCCCAATTTGAAGACTATCGTTATTTAACATGTTAATGTATGGAAAATGATAATATGGAAAATCATCATGCGGCTTAGCACTTAGTATAAATAAAAAAGAAAATAGAATTACTACAAATAATAAAAATAGTTCATTTTTAGTAAATATAAATTTTTTTTTATAAAAATAAAAAAATAAAATAATTCCAAAAAAATGAATTAAAATATTTACTGATGCATAAATTGGAGTAAAATAATTTATAAAATATGAAATAAAAGTGATAAAAAAGATTCCATAAATACCAGAATAACCGACACTATTTGTAATACTTTGTCCAACAAATTTTCTTAATAGTATTCCATAACCAATAACGGAAAATATAAAAAAAATATAAAATAATATGAATATTAATAATTTCACTTAGTTTTAATAAACTTATTTATAAAATTTGTTAACAAATAATCCAATTTATTATTATATTTTAGACCATTATTTAAATACATAATTTTCATAAATTCATGGGCTTGTTTTCTTTTTTGCCACCATTTTGAAGAATATTTTTTGATATTTCCCATTATAGAATTATTTAGTTGTCTATAAACTGTATAAGAATCTTTCGTGATAATAAAATTTTTTTTTATATTTCTTGAATAAACATTTATTCTAAAATCTATTTCTAAATAACTAAAATTATCAAATAATTTTTTGTTTAAAATTTCTAAAATAAATTCCTTTTTAATTGCTATAGAGCTAGTATTAATAATTGTAGGCCAAACATTTTTATTTATTTTTTCTTTAATTTTATTAGTAGAAAATTTATTTTCACTCTTTTTAAGTGATGTATCAAATACAACTTTAATATTAGGATTTTTTTTAAAAATATTATTTATATTATATAATTTATTTTTTAAAAAAAAGTCGTCCCCGTCTAATAAATAAATTAGATTTCCATTACTGATACTTAATCCCTCTTTAATTAAATCTATTTGATTTAATGCTGGGTGTTTGCTTATTCTCTTTTTTTTAAATATTTTAATATTATCGCTATATTTGTTAAATACTTCATCAGAATTATCTTCTGAATAATTATCTAAAACCAAAATTTCAATATCATCTACTCTCTCTTGATTTATGCAAGAAGATATACATTCATCTATATACTTGCCTTTGTTATATGAAGTAATAAGTATAGAGGATTTCATTTCTTTAAATATAATCAAACATTATTTTTACTAATTTTTTCCCATATGTATCTACTTTACTGCTTATTTTAATTTTATTCCAAAATGTTTTGTAAACTTTTATAATGTGAAAATATTGTAAACTTTTTTGATTCTAAAATGTTTTTCTTTATCATTTTTATTTTTTTTTCTTTGTTTAAGTTAATAACATATTGAAGTTTTTCTTGGAAACTTTTTGAGTTATTTGAATTAAATAAAACTCCATTGATTTTATCTTTTAGTAATTCTTTTGGTCCTGCATAACAATCACTAGAAAGTACTAAAGTTTTTGCAAAGGCAGCTTCTATTATAACAAAGCCAGGATCTTCCCATAATGATGATAAAATAAATACTTCCGCTTGATTCATATAATAAAATAAATTCTGAACATGTCCCAATAATATTATCTTATTATTTAAATTATTTTTATTAATATATTGAATTATTTTTTTTTTCTCTTCTCCTTCACCAGCAATAAGTAATTGATAATCATTTTCTTTTTCAAAAAAAGCTTTTATTTCCTTAGATAGAAAAAAAAAGTTTTTTTGACTTGTAAATCTACCTGCGGATAAAAAATATTTTTTTTTAACTTTATTATTTAAAAAATTTTTTTTTCTCTCAACGGGAATATCTTTAATTATTACCACCGGGTCATAAAGTAAAAAAATTTTATTATCTTCTATAATTTTAAGTTTGGAAATTTTTTCTTTAGTTGAATTTGTGGGGCAGGTAATAGCGTATATTTTTTTACTCGCTATTTTCCAAAGAATTTTTCTAAAAAAATTTAATCTTGGTAATCCAGATATTCTTAATATAAACTTAGTTTTGAAGTTAAACAAAATTAGTAAAGTTAAAGGCAATGAGGTTATCAATTGGACTATCAAATAATCGGGTTTTTCTTCTTCAATTAGTTTTTTTAATGGAAAAAAGGACAATAAATAAATAATTATAAATGATAATCTGCTTTTGAATTTCCCGTACTTTGGAAGGAACTTTATAATTTTACTATTAAAATGACCAATTAGTTTTATTTTTTTTTCATTTATATCTCTCTCAAATTTAGAAAATTCACCAAAAAAATTAATGATGGAAGACTCAAATTTATTGTTATATTTTGTCAAAGAATATGCTGAATTAATAACAGCCTTATTAGTAGCTATATCAACTAATGAAGGAGACCAGTAAAAAACTTTTTTTTTTAAATATTCCAATTTTTTTATTTTATTGTATTAGTAAATTTACAACTTATAATATAAATTTCCTTTTAATTTAATATAATTATGGATGATTACATTATTAAAATTGAAGAAAACCTTTTTAAAAATATAAAAAATATTAACAAACCAAATATTTTAGAACTGGGTGTTCAAAAAGGGAGGTCAACCCTAAAATTTATAGAGATATGTAAAAAACAAGAAGGTAAGTTGTTTTCTGTAGATATAGACGATTGCTCCAGTGTTTCAAATGATCCAGTATGGAAATTTATAAAGTCAAGAGATGATAATTTTGAATATATTAAAAATATAATACCTACTAAATTAGATGTTATTTACATTGATACCTTGCATGAAGCAAAACATGTTAAAAAAATAATTTATAATTATTATGATTTACTAAAAAAAGGAGGTTTCATTTTTGTAGATGATATTTCACACTTACCTTATATTGATAATAAAAAATCAAGCTTTTACTGTGAAATTAACAACAGAGAAACATTTAATGAATTGTTAAATATTTATTATTATAATAAAAATTGTTTTGATCTTAATTTTTCTTTTAAATCATCGGGTGTAGCTATAATTAAAAAAATATCTGATGACACTTTAAATAATTCAAAAAATATTCCATCGCGTGAAATGTCTATAAAAAATCTAATTAGAATTATATGGAAAAATTTAAAAAAAAACTAATTATTTTTATGCCATCTATAGATGGAGGTGGTGTAGAAAAAAATTTGTTCCTAATTACAAATTATTTATCCAAAAAGATCGGGGATATTAAAGTCATAACTTTTGATGATAGATTTAATAGTAATTTTAATAAAAAAGTAAAAATTTTAAACGTTGTTAAAAAAAATAAAAAAATTCAATCAAAATATTATAAATACTTTAGATGCTTAATATTACTGTATAGGGAAATAGTGAGAAATAAATGTTTAGTATTTGCATTTCAAGCAAATATATACTGTTGTATTTTATCATTTTTTCTTAACTTCAATTTAATTTCTAGATCTAATTCTTCTCCATCTGGTTGGTCTAAAAGTTATTTTAAAAATCTTGTTTTTAAATTTTTGTTAAAGATTCCAAAAAAAATTATTGTAAATAGTAAAGATTTTAAAACGGAAATAGATAAGAAATTTAACATTAATTCTAAATTGATTTACAATCCATTAAATATTAACGAAATTAAATACAAAAGTAATTATAAGCTAAAGTTAAATTTTTATAAAAATGCAAAAATTAAAGCGATAAATATCGCAAGATTTACAGATCAAAAAGATCATATGACATTACTTCAATCAGTTTCAAATGCTATAAAAAAAAGAATTAAAATCAAAATATTAATAATGGGATATGGACCAAATAAAAAAATCATGACTGATTTTATAAAAAAAAATAGACTATCAAACAATATTAAAATTATAAATTTTCAAAAAAATCCATATAAATTTATTAAAGAGTCTAATTTATTTATTCTTACGTCTATTTACGAGGGGTTGCCAAATGTTCTATTAGAAGCAATTTCTCTAAAAAAATTTGTGATTTCATCTAATTGTCCCACTGGTCCTAGAGAAATATTAAATAATGGAAAATATGGAATGTTGTTTAAGCCAACAAATGCAAACAGCTTAACAAATAAAATCATAGAGTTTAGCAGAAGAAAAAACAAATATAATAAAATTACTTTAAAAGCATATAATAGTTTAAAAAGATTTGATTTTAATACAAACTGTGAAAAATACTTTCAAGTTATAAATGAATTTATTTAATTATTTCTTCTATATCGTTCGTCCAAGCCTTTAAGAAATATTTTTCATCTTTTGAAATAATCTTTGATTTTATTAATTTATCATAACACTTATTCAAGTTATAAAGATAATTTTTACTTCCTTTGGGAAGTTTTACTCCTTGGAGAATTTTATTTATTTCAGAATTTAATAAATACATTGGGACCTCTTGTCTAAAGTCATTCATTAAATTATGATCATTTCGATCTTGCCTCATTGTAGTTCCAAAAAATAAAATTTTTTTATTATCATTTTGGAGAATTCGTTGGGCTATTAATCCTCTCCAAATATCTGTACATCTCATGCTACATGTAACTGGTAAATATAAAATTGGGAATATATCCTTAAACCAAATTGTATTTTGGCTATTCAAAGTAACAAATGATTTATTAACATTAAAATTTAAATTATTTTTAAATTTAATATTTATTTTTTTATTGATTAATCTAAAAATTGCATCAACATCTGGATTTCCTTCACACACGCCTTGTTGTAATTCAAAAGTAGATTTTTTTGCCTTTCCTAATGTGATTTTATTATTGTGAATTTTGTTGAGAGGAATTCCTCGGGGCCAGCAATTTACCTTTTTTTTATAAAATAAATTGTAAATATTTATCCATTTGTATTGATCTTCAATAGTTTTGGCAACATGGTCTATTTTTTTATCATAAAAAAAATTTTTGTACGGATAGTTATCATCGTCACTTTCAATAATTATATCGCTTTGATTTTTTATTGAAATCAAATATCCAATATTTTTTCTCGCGTAATTATTCAGGTAACATTTTTTCGCTAAGGAAAAATCTAATTTTTTTTGATGATTTAATGAGTAGTATTTTCCATAATTTAATTTAAAATTTTTAGGAGTTTTTTTGTCTCCTATGACAACAAATGACCACTTTTTTTTTTTACAATTTTTTTCAAAAGATCTGATGTTTTTATTTGGTTTATTTATTGTTGTTATAACTAAAGATATCTTCATTTCTAAAAATGTTTTATATACAAAAATACTAATAATGCTACATACATATTAATGAAAAAAATTATTCGAAATGTAATCACCAAATTTACTTTACAAACACCAAGTATTTTAAAAAATATAAATAGAAGTTTTGATTTTGACTATATTTCTAAAAAAACAAAATTATCACTAAATTTAAAAATAGATCCCCATATATTAGAAAAATTAAACATAGAACAACGAACTTTTGGAAATTTAAACGAGGATAAAGTATTTTATGTAATAAAGAGAACACCTGGAACAGGAATGTTTTCAAATATAACCTTTGTTTTAAACCATCTCAGAATTTGTAAAAAAAATAATTTTGTTCCCGTTATTGATATGGAAAATTTTCCCACAATATATAATGAAAAAATAAAATTTAAAAATAATTTAAACGCATGGAATTATTATTTTAAAAATTTAAATAAATACTCTTTAGAAGAAGTTTATAAAAGTAAAAATGTATTAATAACTGATAATAAATTCTTTAAATTTTTTACATACAATATTGATAAAGATAAAGAACTAAGCCAGCTTTTAATTTCTGAGATTAAAATAAATAAATATATCGAAAAATGTTATTTAAAATCAATTAGAAAATTTAAAAATAAAAAAATTTTAGGAATTCATTTTAGAGGAACTAGTTATAAAAGATCACCAGAGCATCCTTTGCCAGCAACAAAAAAACAAATGTATGAAATAACAAATAAATTTTTAAATGAAAACCATATAGATAATATTTTTCTTGTAACTGAGGAAAAAAATTACTTAGATTTTTTTATTAAAAAATTTGGTAAAAAAGTAATTTATTTAAAATCGTCTTTTAGATCCAATAAAAATGATGCATTCAAGAAATATCCAAGAAATCTACACAGATATAAGCTTGGCAGAGAAGCTATAATCGAGGCGATGCTTTTATCAAGTTGTAAATATTTTATTTATCTTTGTTCAAATATAAGCTCTGCAGCAATAAGTTTTAATATTGAAAAAAACCAAAAAAGATTTGAAATTGATAATGGTTTTAACTCAGAAAACATAATTTTTTCACAGTTTTACTGGTATATTAAAAAAATCTTACCTAAAAAATTCGGTGGTATTTAATTTATGATTTATTTTAAAAAATATTAAAAAAAATAAATGAAAAAAAAAGTATTAATTTATGGAATTACTGGACAAGACGGCTCTCATTTAGCAAAAATATATTTAAATAAAAAGTTTGTTGTTCATGGTATTTCTAGAAAAAATAAAAATTGGAATAAAAATTTAAAATTTTTTAAATTATCTAGGAAAATTAAAATATTTAAAATTAGCAAAAATTACAAAAATTTAATTCAAATACTTAAAAATGATTATGACTTTATTTTTTATTTAGGCGGCCCAACAAGTGTTATTGCATCTTATGATAAATTTGAGGAAGAAACTTTTGACAGCCAAATAGTTCCTATTTCCATAATTTTAGAGTTCATAAAAAATCAAAAAAAAAATAAATCTAAGTTTATGTACAGTTCATCTAGTGAAATATTTGGAGACCAAAAAAAAGAAAGGCTAAATGAGGAAAGCCCTAAATACCCACAAAGCCCATATGCTTTATCAAAATTGATTGGTTTTGAGATTGTAAAATCATACAGAGAAATGTTTAATTTACCAGTTTTTTCAATAATTTTCTTTAATCATGAGTCTATCTTAAGAGATAAAAATTTTATTTTTAAAAAAGTTTCAAACTATTTAAGAAAAAAGAATTATAAAAAAAAAATTAATGTTGGTAATTTAAATATTTTAAGAGATTGGGGTTACAGTGATGAATATATGAATATTCTATATAAAATAATGCAAAGCGTAAAAGTTGATGATTTTGTATTAGCTACAGGTAAATCCATAAAACTTAGTGAAATTATAAAATTATTTTTTCAAAGCCAAAATTTGAATTATAAAAAACATATAAAAATAGACAAAAGATTATTTAGAAAATTTGATATTAAACAAAATTATGCGGATATTAAAAAATTAAAAAAAATTATCAAAATTTACCCAAAAAAAAATTTTAATCATTTAATTAAATTATTTACATAAAATATGACTTTTGAAACATTAAAATTTGCTAATAGTCCAATCCTTGAAGGCGGTCTTAGAACTAAAAAAATATTTAAAAAATCTTATAAGAATAAACCATTAATAACAGTAATCACTGTTGTGCTTAATGGTGAAAAAAATTTGCAAGAATGCATTGAGAGTCTACAAAAACAAAAATATGACAACATAGAACATATAGTTGTTGACGGTGTTTCCAAAGATAAAACATTAGAAATAGTTAAAAAATATGAAGACAAAATAGACTATTGGTGTCAAAAAAAAGATCAAGGTATTTATGATGCATTCAATTTAGGTATGCAATTAGCCTCTGGTGATTACATAGGTTTTTTAAATTCAGATGATATTTATACAGAAAATGCATTTGTTCATCTAATCAATTACATAAATAAATTTCCTGAAAAAGATTTTATATTTGGAGCTGTTAAAAAACACTGGGGAATATTATATGGTTACAAACCTTACAAAATAAAATGGAGCTGGGGTTTTTACTCAAGCCATTCAACTGGATTTTTTATAAAACTTGATTCTGCAAAAAAAGTTGGATTTTATAATTTAAAATATAAATACTCTTCAGATTACGACTATTTCTATAGAATGATAGTTGAACATAAATTAACAGGTATAGGTACAAAGAAAGAAGAATTATTCGGGCATTTCAGGCGAGGTGGTTTTTCAAGCAAAATAAGTTTCAAAGATCATTTTTATGAGGAAATAAGAATAAGATTAGACAATAATCAAAATAAGATTTTAGTTATTCTAATTTTTATTTATAAATATATTAAACATTTCAAAAAAATTAATTTATGAAAATATTGATAACTGGTGCAGCAGGTTTCATAGGCACAAATATATCTATGCATTTACTAAGCAAAAAGCATACAATATACGGAATAGATAATTTTGACAATTATAACTCCTTAAAATTAAAAAAATATAGAATTAAAAACCTTAAAAAAAATAAAAAATTTTATTTTAAAAAAATTGATATCACAAATAGGAAAGTTTTGTTGAAATTTGTTAGAGATAAAAAAATTAATTTAATAATTCATCTGGCTGCTCAGGCAGGCGTAAGATATTCAATTATAAATCCAAATAAATATATTAATGTTAATCTTCTAGGATTTATGAACATAATTTTCGCAGCCAAAAAAAATAAAATTAAAAAAATTATTTATGCTTCCTCTAGCTCTGTTTATGGAGATTCAAAAAAATATCCAGTTAAAGAAGATGACAATTTAAACCAAAAGAATATTTATGCAGTTTCAAAAATGCTTAATGAAAAGATGGCAGAAACGTACAGTAAAATTAGCAATATTAAATTTATAGGACTAAGATTTTTTACGATATATGGTGAATATGGAAGACCAGATATGTTTTTATTTAAACTTTTTAAAAACTCATTTAATAAAAAAGTTTTTGAACTTAATAATTATGGAAATCATGATAGAGATTTTACCTATATAAAAGATGTAAATATAATTATAGAGAAATTAATTTATATAAAGTCACAAAACCATACTATTTTAAATATATGTTCAAATAGTCCAGTAAATATTTTAAAAATTATTAAAACTTTTAAAAAGAAAATTTTTGTAAGAGTAAAATATATAAAAAAACACCAAGCAGACATTTTGAAAACTCATGGCGACAATTTAAAAGTTAAAAAAATTACCAAATATATAAATTTTTCTAAATTTAATGATAATTTATTTAAAATTTATAGTTGGTATAGGGATAATAAGATTTATAAACTATAATTTACAATTTCCCGTAAATTTCCAGTGTCTCTTTCCCACACTTTTTCCATGAAAAACTTGATATTTTTTTTGATGCTTTAGATACTAGATCTTTTTTTAATGACTCAACAAATAAGATTTTCTCTAAACTCTCTTTTATACTTTCTATTGAATTTGGATCAAAGTATTGAACTGTATCATCCATAATTTCTCTAAAAACTTTTAAATCACTACAAGCTATGGGACAACCTTTTGACGCAGACTCTAGTAATGGTAAACCAAAACCTTCATATTTAGATGGAAAGATGAAAAGATTAGCATATTTATAAAGAGAGGCTAAATCACTATCACTGCCAGACAGCTGAATTATCTGCTTAGGATTTATATTATATTTGCTAATAATTTCTAACTCAGATTTAAATAATTTTCCTCCTCCAAACAAAACTATTTTAAAATTATTATTTATTTTTGATGAATTTGCGTATGCTAAAAGAAAATTTGAAAAATTCTTATATCTTTTTCTATCTCCAACATACAAAATATATGGTTCGTTAATTATTTTGATGTATGAATTTTGATTTTGTAAATTTATACCCAAATGAGTCACAAATATTTTTGAAGATGGTATATTATAATATTTGATCAAATCTAATTTTGTATTATGAGAAATGGTTATTATTGCATCAACACCTGAAAGTGATTTTGCTTTAGGTCTATAACTAGAACTGAAATTATAATCCTTGTGATAAATTTCGTGTATTAAGTCATATACTGTTATAATTTTCTTTCCTTTAAAATTTTCAGGCCAAAAATTAGAAAAGTAAGTTTTATGAATAATTTCTGGTTTAAAATTTGATATATATTTTTTTGTAATTATTTTGTTATAAAACTCAAACAATTTAGATATAAATTTTGGAAATTTTTTAATATATAATCCTTTATAGTTTTTATAGTTTTTAAGAAATAAGTTGTAATGTATAGGAGCTAAAATTTTTGACACATTAGAAGTTTTATTGATTTCTGTGTCCAAATTTAAAACGTATCTCGAAATACCACCTAATTCTTGATGGTTGAAAATTGAATAATCAAATAAAATTTTCATCTATACTTTATTTACTATTAATTAATTTTTCTTAGTTTCTTTTCGCTAAGTTCATAAATTTTATCACAGTATTTTAATGTATTTTTTTTATGTGAAACAATTATAAATGTTTTATTAATTTTATTAATACTATTAATTATTTCATCTTCTGTTTTCTCATCAAGCGCGCTTGTAAATTCATCTAATATAAATACTTCCGCCTTATTATAAAATGCTCTAGCCAAACCAATTCGTAGTATTTCTCCTCCAGAAATTTTTGCGCCCTTTTCGCCTATGATTGTATTTAGACCATTTCCTTTTTTTTTTATTAAATCATTAAGTCCTGATAAGCTGATTGCATTTTCAAGTAATTTAAAATCAATTTCTTTATCCTCTTCACAAAAAGTTATATTTTTTTTTATTGTGTCATCTAAAAGAGCAACATTTTGAGGAACATAACTTATTAAATTTTGCCAATTTATAAGGCATTCATTTAGATCTTGATCGTCTACATAAATTTTTCCATTTTTAGGTATTAAAAAACCCATTACTAAATTTAAAATTGTTGATTTTCCAGATCCACTTTTTCCTACAATTCCTATTTTTTCATTTTTTTGAATTGTAAAGTTTAAATTTTTTAAAATCTCTTTATCTATTTTCTCAAAGTAATAATCAACATTTTCAAAATTAATATTTTTATTAAAGGATTTTAAATTAGTATTATTAGTTAAATATTTGTCTTCCAAATTTAAGTGATTATTGACTTTTTTTATGAATAGCTTGCTATACAAATAATTTTGTGTCTCTATAATAATTTTATTTAAAGACGGCAATATTTTCATAAATGCAAATAAATAAACAGCAAATATTGGAAGAATATCAATAATATTTTTAGTAGTAAAAAAATTAATAAATAAAAAAATCAAAAAAACTAATATAATAAAAATTTGCTCAATTAATACTCTTGAGAGCTGTTGAAGAATAACTGTCTTAGTTACATTGGCATAATATATTTTAAATTTTTGATTTAATGATTTTGAAAATAATTTCTGTGATGCATAAATAATTATTTCTCTAAAGTTGGAAAAACCTTGTTGAAGATCCTTTACAATATCTGTATTTAAAAAAGTACGTTGATTGCTCAAAAAAAGCAATTTTTTTTTTGTGAAGAAAGTGTAAAAAATAAAAAAAATTATTCCTCCAAATATAAATACGGCCGCAACACTTGCATCCATGTAAATTAAGTATAAAAAAATTACAGATATTAAAAGTATTTCTGTTAATAAATTGAATATCCCGTCAAAACCTCTAAAAGCAATTACAACATCATTTGATATGTGTGCGATTAACTCTGAACTATTCTTATTCAAAAAAAAACTATAATTTTGTTTCATAAATTTGTTAAATAAATTTTGTGATAATTTTGTTACCATTTTTCTAAAAAAATTATTTCTAAAATAAATAATAAAAACAGCAAATATATTTTTAAAAAATATAAAAGTAATTAATGTAATAAGTATTATTAATGATGAACTTGATTCTGTAGAACTGATATTTGAAAGAACCCATTTAAGCAGGATGTTATCTATTTTAAATTCTTCATTTAATATTGAATTTGATATGTCATAAACAATTGCTAGCGTATAGCTTTCAAAAACAATTATTATTAAAGAAAAAGTAAATAAATATAAAAAGTGTTTCTTATTTATTAGGCTCAAAAATATTTTAAAAACATCTATAAATTCTTTAAAAACATTTCTTAGATATGTAAAATTATATTTTTGCATTCTTATTTTATTAAATCTATATCTCTAATCCTATAATTATCTGAGTTTAAGAAATTTTTATAACTCAAAACTTTTTTATCAAAATCATTTTGATTAAATTCATTCATATAATAATTATAAAAATCTACGTTATATATATTTGACCAATATTTGAATTTTTTTAAAAGTTTCTTATAATCTACCAACCAATTAAATGATGCATTATAAATAAATCGAATGTAGTAATATTCATAAATTTTATCTTTGTTTATTTTGTATTTTAATTTTTTTAAATTTTTTAACATATGGTCATATTGTTTTTTTGACTTTGGAGTAATAGAAAAATTGTACATTCTTTGTGGATGATTTTTTGATGCATTAATTACAGGTATACCAAAAAAAGGGTATTCATAAGCAATCGATCCATAAACAG
This sequence comes from uncultured Pelagibacteraceae bacterium, assembly GCA_902550285.1. Classification (GTDB taxonomy): domain Bacteria; phylum Pseudomonadota; class Alphaproteobacteria; order Pelagibacterales; family Pelagibacteraceae; genus Pelagibacter. The sequence continues at coordinate 16,011 of CACCYQ010000011.1, forward strand.
TTAAAACAAAATCAACTTTTTCTTTTAAAATTTGTTTATGAGAATAATTATTAGGTAATAATTTTATATTTTTATATTTTTTTACAAAATCATTTAAAATTTTATTAGTTAATGGTTGATATATTTTGTAAATTCCGGGTTGGTTTACATGAGTTTTAATATACCATTCATAAGATGTTTCTTTTGATATTTTACCAAGATATTCCAACCATTCATGAAAATCAGAAAAAAAGTTTTCTCCATAGATATGCACGGCATCAAAAAATTCATGAGCGCAAATCAAAATTTTAATTTTGTTACTTTTTTTAATAGTACTTTTTAAAAAATTTTTATGGTATGATGATTTTTGTAAGTCAGGATAATCCATATCAATTGACTCTGCGCCATTGAACCTATTTAAAAGTCTTTTTTTTGCTAAAATTTTACCTTTAATTAAATCTCTTTTGTCAATTTTGTTGGCAATTTTTTTATAATATTTAGTATCTGATAATTGGTATGGATTTTTTTTTGTAATCTTAAACAAATGTTCAACATCTAAAACGTAAGCTAAAATATTTTTGTTAGCTGCAATTCTCAGGGGTAATGCATAAGAATATACTGGATGACTACTTATTACAGCTTTTACATTGTGGTTTTTAAAATACAAAAACCAAAATAAAATTAATTTTATGTAATCTTTAAAAAATATTTTAAATTTAGGATCTTCTAAATCTATAGTTGGTACATAATAAGCTTTAATATAAGTATCATAAATTAAATCTCCAAAATGAATGCCAAAAATCTTAGTTTTAAATATATCTTCTTTTCTTTTTATTTTTTTCCATAAATTATTAAATATTTTGTCAGATTGAGTTTCTATCTCTTTGGTAATTTTAGGTTTAAAAATTTTTCTAGTATTAAAAGATCTATATATTTTGAATGTTTCTAAATTAAAGAAATTTCCTATTAACCATTTTATCGAATAATAAAGATTATATTTCAATGCAGAAACAAAAAGAGAATATCCAATATATCCTTTTATTTGTGCATTAAATTTTTTGGCTAAAATATTTGATATTGTTGCAAGTCCTACATGGTTTACCTGAAAGGCATTAAATTCAATTAAAATTTCGCCTTTTTTTTTATCTATTAAATTTTCTTTAAACAAATTTTTATTAAATAAGCAATAATCATCAATAATTTTATTTTTTTTAAAAAAAATTTTTATAAAGTTAAGAATTTTCATAAAACTAATTGTAAAAAAAATTAAATTGGATAATTTTTAATAAATTTTTCAATTTTTTTTTTATTTAAATAATCTTTATTAGTGCCTGAATTATATTCAAAATCTTGTTTGACTTTTTTTCCTTTTTCATTCAAACTATTTTTTAAGTATGAACTTTTTATATTTAAATTTATAGAAGGTTTAATTAAGTAATGATTTTTATATTCAATAGTATATTTTGAGTCATCTCTAGAGCATAAACTTTCATGAATCTTTTCTCCCGGCCTCATCCCAATAATTTTAATTTTTGATTTTGGATTAATTGCTTTGGCTAAATCGAGTATTTTAATTGTTGGAGATTTTGCAATTAATATTTCTCCTCCAATCATTATTTTAAAACATTTTATTGAAAAATTTACACCTTCTTGTAGAGTTATCAAAAATCTTGTCATTTTTATATCAGTAATTGGTAAAACATTTTCACCTTTTTTTTTTAAATCTAAAAAAACTGGTAACACAGAACCTCTGGATCCAACAACGTTACCATATCTTACTACTGAAAATCTTGTTCTTTTTTTTCCAACAATATTATTAGCTGCAATAAAAATTTTATCGGAAGATAATTTTGTTGCACCATATAGGTTTACTGGATTAACTGCCTTATCGGTTGATAAGGCTATAACTTTAAATACTTCATTTTTAATTGCAGATTTAATTACATTTTCAGCTCCAATAATGTTTGTTTTTACACATTCTATGGGATTATATTCAGCGGCTACTACTTGCTTCAATGCGGCAGCGTGCACAACATAATCTACTTCTCTCATAGCAAAATTAAGTCTTTCACTATCTCTTACATCACCAATAAAAAATCTTAATTTAACCTCAAAATTTTTTAGACTCTGTTCCATCTTGAATTGTTTATATTCATCTCTTGAAAAAATAATTACTTTTTTTGGATTATATTTTTTTAAAATTGTATGGACAAATTTTTGACCAAATGATCCTGTGCCGCCTGTAACTAAAATTGTTTTATTCTTAAACATCTTCTTTATTTAACTCTTCTTTTAGTTCATCGTATTCTTGCATTTTTCTTTTCATAAAATTTAAAGTGAGCTTAGTTTTTTCCGAAATACCTTTTGGTGTAAGTAAATAAATATAATTTAACTTTTTTGGATTTTTTTCAAAATTTTTAATTTTTATTAATCCTTTTGCTTTTAAAGCTTTTAAGCAATAATTTAATTTACCTAAACTAAAATTTAGATCTGTAGCAAGTTTTCTTTGTGATGCGTTTGGTTCTTTTTTAATCTTTCTTAAAAGATCTAGATAATCTTGGTTATTTTTCATAGCGTTCAATTTTTGAACTTTATAACGTTCAATTAATGAACTGTAAAGACATATTTTTTTAAGGTTTATATCTTAAACCACTTAATTTCACTGGTCCTTCTAACAAATTTTTTATTGATAAATTGCCATTAATAGATTTCTTAATATTATAAAAATCTTCATCTAAGTAATTTAAATATTTTCTAATTATTTTATCTTCATGATTTATACAAAAATAAATTGAATTAGAAGCCAGAATTTTTCTTTTTAGCATTTCTTGTGTTATGTACGTTGTAAAAAATTCTTTATCTTTATGATTAAATTCAAATTTTGGCATAGCATTTAAACCTTGAATTTTAATTTTTATCTTGTGTCGGTTTGCTAGAGATAATAATTTTTTTTTAAAAAAAATTCCTTTTTTTGTGATTTCTTTCCAAGATTTAGTTTTTTCCATAATCTCAAGTGTTTTTAAGGCTGCTGCGGGCCCTACTCTTTCTGTCCAGAAAGTGCTACTTATAAATGAAGAATTAGCATACTGCATTACATCATCTGTTCCAACGATTGCTGTTATAGCATATCCATTTCCTAAAGCTTTACCATAAACTGCCATGTCGGGATTTACATCAAAGGTTTTATGTAGACCTCCAAAATTTTGACGAAAACCTGAAGTGCACTCATCAAAAATTAATACAATATTTTTTTTTTTTGTAATTGATCTAATTTTTTTTAAAAAATCATTTTTTGGCTTATAATTTCTAGATACTTCCATAATTATAGCCGCTAAACTGTTTGATGAAATTATTTTTTCAATTTGAGAAATATTATTATAGTCAAATGCAATTACAGAATTTTTTAATTTTTTATTTACACCATTAATTTTTAAGTTATTCATTAAGTGATTGTTGAGTTGATTTGTATTATTTAAATTAGCTGCTAGATACCAATCATGCCAACCATGATATCCACATATAGCAATTTTATTTCTTCCAGTTGCAGCTCTAGCTATTCTAATGGCAATCGAATTAGCTTCTCCTCCTGTCCGTGCATATTTTACCATTTTTGACCATGGATTAATTTCAATAAGTCTTTCTGCAAGATTAACTTCTTCCAAACAATTAAGAGATGACATGTTACTTTCTCGAATTACTTTTATTACAGCATTATCAATTTCATTATTTGCGTATCCTAAAATGTTTGTACCAACTCCCATGGTTGATAGATCACAATACTTTTTTTTTTCTAAATCCCAAATATAACATCCTTTAGCTTTTGAGTAATAAGTAGGCCAAAAATTAGGTAATAAAAGATTTGGGTTTTTTGAATATAACATTGTTCCTCCAGGAATTATATTCTGAGCCCTTCTCCATATTTTTTGACCCTTATTCATTTCATGCCCGTAGTTTCGCTTCAAATGTATATTACTTTTAAAAATAGATTTATTATTTTTATACAAATTAATTATATCTTCATATAAAAAGAAAATATTATTTTTAAATTTTTTAAATAATTTTCTTAGTACATACAAATCAACCTTTTCATCTAATGTTAATCTTAAGTTAGAATAGTTTTTTTTAGACATGTAGTTTATTTTTTTGATTTTTTTATCTTTAATCATATATGGAGTAACATGTTCTTTTTCCTCATCGCTAGTTGCATTTTTCCAAGCTCTTTTGAGTGTTTTGAAGTTAAATAATTCCAAGTCTAATCCGTCTGGAAAAGAAGCAGGATTAACATTTGATAAATAATCAGCTTGTTTTCCAAAAAAAATTTTTATCATTTTATCCAAAATTTTAAAATCTACACATGGACAATCAGAGGTAATTCTAACAATATTTTTAGCATTAAATTTATTTGCAGCTCTATAATACCTATCAAGAACATTGTCTTCCGATCCAATAAAAACAGCTATTTTAAGTTTATTACAAATTTCAACGATTCTTTTATCTTTTTGGTTATAGGTGCAAGCAACCACAATTTTATCTATAAATTTTGATTTTTTTAGTCTCAATAATAGAATTTCGAGAGCACTTCTATTTTCTATTTCTGATAAAATTTTTCCTGGAAACCTTGTCGAATTATACCTTGCTTGAATTATCGCAAATATTTTTTTTTTATTTTTTCTCATTTCCAATTAATTGGTTCTATCAATCTTTTGTCATTACATAAAAAACTATTAGGAATGTATTTTATTTTTTGCTGGAAAATATCAATTATACTTAACAATTGTTCTTTATCATTAAATCCTACAATTAAATAATCAATTTTTTTAAATTTCCTCACAAAATCGATACAAGCTTTAACTCTTGTAACTCCATTTATGTTACACCAGTCTGACCAATTATTTAATAATATTTTCCAATTTTTAAATTGATTATAATCTTTGTTATTACAATTATAATTAGTCAATATTCCCTGAAGAAAACAAGATCGAACATGAATTTCTACATTATTTTTTTTAAGTTTGTTTAACCATTGAGTTTTATAAATTCTTTGATCAAATACATTTAATGGAGCTTGAACTATATCTGGTTTCCATATTCTCCAAATTTTATTTAATTCTTTAGGATCATAAATGGACAATCCAATTTTTTTAACAATTTTTTTTTTTTTTAATTTATTTAAAGATTTTATATTTTGAGAACCTATTTTACCTAAAATATCTTTATAATCATGAAATAATATAGCATAAATACTCTTTGTCCTAAGTTGTTTCAGTATCAAATTAATTTTTTTGTCAATAAAATTATCCTTAAGCATATTTTTTTTATTGTTAAATTTTATCTTGGTAACAATTTTCATTTTATTTAACTTTGATAAGCCTAATATTTTTTGACTACTTCCATAATTTTCAGCCGTATCAACTAAGGAAATTTTTGATCTTTTGGCTATTTTTCTTATTAACTTTATTTCTTTTAATGTAAGTTTTTTTTTTAAAATAGAATATTTTTTTCCAAAATTTGCAGTGCCTATTGCTAATTTCATAATTTATTTTTTAATTAAGTTTTTATATCATTGATGAAAATAACACATACTTTCATAAATTTTTCTCTCAAATACATTTGGATTTCTAAAAAACTGAATATGAGATCCTATTTCAGCATTATTCCAGTGAGCATATTTTGGTCCCATTAAAATTTTTTTAAGCAATTTAGTATCTAGCTTATATTTTACAAACTTTTTTCTTTTTTTTAAACAGTCTGAATTAATTACATTTAAAACATTTTTTATATTATCAATTTCAATCATTTTATTTCCAACATCTAAAATAATGTTTGTATCTGTGACTAAATTATTTAACAATTTTCTTTGCAAGTATCTTTCAAGTGATTTTTTTGACAACTCGTAAATTTCATCAAACTCGCATGGAATTTCATTTTCATAATCTAATTTTTTTTTTGAAAGTACACTTTTTGAATATTTGATAAATTCGTTTTCACTAAATTTATTGTATAAATTGCTAGACTTGCCCGTAGCTAAATCAAATATTTCATCGTGATTAATCTTTATATGTTTTGTTAATAATTTTTCATTTTTTGAAATCAAACTGTTTATCTTATCGTAAGCAAAATCGATACTTGGCACACCTCTTAAAGAATGTAAATAATTTAATTTTCCAGACAAAAAATATGTTCCAGCAAAAGGCATATAATACTTAGGTTTGATTTCAGATATAAAGTTATATGCATGGTTAAGAAAATATTCTTTTTTTTTTTCTCCTTCTAATATTTTTTGTTTTAAACTAAAATTTTCAATACACTGTGGATATGGTCCTGCCCCACCATAACCTGTAAGCAGAACATCAATATTATCGTAGTTTTTTAAAATTTTTTCAAAAGTCGATTTTGCTAATTCAAATGGACAGTCGTTCGTATTTAAAATTACATGTTTATTATCATCAATCACTGAAAGGCTATCAATTTGTTGTGATCCATTTAAATTTTTTAAACTAGCACATCCAGAAAATTTGTAACACAAATGAGGATCGCAATTGTCTGCTGCAAAAATGTTGATATGCAAATTATTTTTAATTTTTGTTCTTATCCCATGCTCAAGTTCTATAACTTTAAAACCCATTTTTTCTAAGTTAAATTTTAAAAATTTTTCATGAAATTTATGAATATAAATTGGAATATTTTTATTTATTTTTTCTAATGTTTTTTTAGAACAATGATCTGGATGAATATGACTTATATAAATAAGATCGTAAGAATTAATTTCTTTAATATTCTTTTCAAGATCAAAATAAGGAAAATGTGACCATGACCCATAATATTCCCCATCCGTAAGCCAAGGATCTACCAGTATTTTAGCTTGGCTTGATATAATACCAATTGTCGCTGAGCGATATAATTTTATTTGCATAAAAATTACTTTGTCTAAAAACTTATTGACTGTTCAAAAAATGTACAATATTGTACAAAAGTTGAACAGTCAATAAATTATTTACTATAACTAAAAAGTTGTAGAAAATAGTAAAAATAAATATATGATGAATTTTATATAATGACTAAAGCAAGTACATTTACAGACCCATACTATACTTATCAAATATTTCATAAGTCAGAGAATTTTAAAAAATGGAATGATGAAAACACAATTTCGTTTAAAAATTATAGAAGAGATTGGGAAAAAAGACCAACAGAAGAAGATCCTGGAGAGTTTCCATTAAATTTAAATATTGAGATAACAACAAAATGTAACTTAGCATGTACATTCTGTTATCATAGAGAGCTCACAAAGGAGCAAAAAATTCATATGGAATTTGATTTATTTAAAAAAATAATTGATGAAGCTAAAATGTATAATCTTCCCGCTGTAAATCTTAATGGGTTAGGAGAGCCAATAACACACCCAAGATTAGTCGATATGATACAGTATTGTAAAGACTCAAACATCGAAGATATTATGTTTCATACAAATGGAACCGTTATGACAGAAAAACTAGCTACCAAACTTATAAAGGCAGGTCTTACACAAATAATTTTTTCTCTTGATACTACTGATAAAAAAATTTTTGAAGAAATGAGAGTTGGAGCAAACTTTGAAGAAGTTAATGGAAATGTTGAACTTTTTATAAAAACAAGAAATGCGATTGGTAGTAAACTCCCAATCGTAAGAACAACAATGGTGTTAACTGATAAAACTATTAAGCAAGCTGAAAGTTTTAAGAAGAAATGGGAAAAGTTATCAGATAGTATAACTGCTCAAGATTTAGTTTACTCCTTTGAAGATGAAGAAGAATATGAACATAGTGCAGATAAAAATACAGTTACAGATAGCATGAAAGGTTTAAATTGGAAGTCTGGAGAAAAGTCATATTATAAAATAGACAGAAAAAAAATTATTGAAACAGAAAAAAACAGCAAAGAATTCTTTAGATGTGCCTATTTATATCAAAGCATGAAAATACACCCCGATGGATTAATTGATCCTTGCACTCCAAGAAATGCACCAACTATTGGACATGTAGATAAAGGGATAAAAAATGCTTGGAATAACGAAAAAATAAAAGAAATGAGAAAAGCACACGAAAATGGTAAATGGTATACAATTGATGAATGTAAAAAGTGTGACCATCCGTATATAGCAATATTCAAAAAAAATAATCGAACAGTAAAAATTTAATTAATTATTAATTATCATTTAGATAAATTGAAAGTAA
>CACCYQ010000012.1 GCA_902550285.1 uncultured Pelagibacteraceae bacterium
CTGCCTGTTTTACAATCAATGAATTACTTTTGTCCCTTATGTCTATTACTGAATTAATATTTACTCCACTGTTACTTAAAGAGATTGCAGTTTCATAAGCTGAGTCATTATTTGTAAATAAAGATATTTTTTGTCCACATTTAACCCCATAGTAATCTATGTACTTTTTGATTGAAGATGAAAGAATAATACCAGGCCTATCATTATTGTTAAAAATCAATGGTCTTTCCATTGCTCCAGTAGCTATTATTACTTTTTTTGCTCTGATTTTCCAAAGTCTTTGACGAATTTTATCTTTTTTTTCATTTAAATTTAAATGATCAGTTAAATTTTCTCTAGCTAAAAGATAATTGTAGCTATGATAAGCAGCTAAAGTTGTTCTTGTTTTTATAGTTAGATTTTTAATTGAATCTAAAGTTTCAATTTCTTTTTTTAACCACTCATTTGAATAAGAGTTATTTATTTTAAAGCATTCATTTTGTTGGAAAAGAGTAGTTCCACCTAAGTTATTTTTATCATCTATTAATACTGTATTTAAATTATTCTTAGCTGCTGTTTTAGCAGCAATTATTCCAGATATACCTCCTCCAATAACTAAAACATCACAGTGTAAATATCTATGATCATAAATATCTTTATCCGGTTGAGTGGGTGATTTTCCTAGACCTGCAGATTTTCTTATAAAGTATTCATATAATTTCCAAAAATTAGCAGGCCACATGAATGTTTTATAATAGAAAGCTGCCGGTATAAGAGGGGAGAAAAAATTGTTTATGGCACCTATGTCAAAATTAACACTTGGCCAACAGTTCTGGCTTGATGCTTCTAAACCTTCATATAATTCTATTTCAGTTGCTCTTGTATTTGGTTCTGTCATTGAGGCATCATTTCCAACTTGTACGATTGCATTAGGCTCTTCAGAACCACAAGTCATTATTCCTCTTGGACGATGATATTTAAAGCTTCTTCCGACAAGGTGAATATCATTTGCTATTAAGGCTGACGCTAAAGTATCACCCTTAAATCCATATAAAGTTTTACCATCAAACTTAAAAGATATTCTAGATGTTTGATCAATAAAATTGCTATTTGCTATTCTTAAATTTTTACTCATCATTATTTTGAAGGAGGTTTTTCGCCCATTTTGTATACAGCATGAATTTTATCGTTAGATGTGTCTCTAGCCATGTTAAACCATTTTCTACAGCCATGAGCGTGGTTCCATCTTTCAAGTTGAACTCCCTTAATATTTTTTCTCATAAACAAAAATTCGGCCCATTGATCATCACTCAACTCTGTTGGTTGCTTTGGTCTTACAATATGAGCTTCGCCACCAGCTGAAAACTCACTCTGGTCTCTTTCACCGCAATATGGACAATTAATTAAAAACATTAGTGTGCAACAGCAGCAGCTCCATGTTCATCGACCAAATCGCCGCTTACAAATCTATTTATATTAAAATCAGCATTTAACTTATGAGGCTCATCATTAGCAATCGTGTGTGCAAATAAATCACCTGAACCTGGCGTTGCCTTAAATCCTCCTGTGCCCCAACCACAATTAAAGTATAATCCTTTAATATGTGTTTTACTAATTATTGGACTTGCATCAGGACATATATCAACAATTCCACCCCATTGTCTTAACATTTTCATTCTACTGAAAATAGGGTAGAGCTCTAAAATTGCTTTTAAAGTTCCTTCAACAACATCATGACTTCCTCTTTGTGTATACGAAATATAAGCATCGGTTCCTGCACCAATTACCAATTCTCCTTTATCTGATTGGCTTACATAGGCGTGTACTGCATTGGACATAACCACAGTATCTATAATTGGTTTTACTGGTTCCGACACTAAAGCCTGCAAAGGTTTGCTCTCAAGAGGCAATCTTAAATCAACCATACCCGCAATAACACTTGAATGACCCGCTGTAACTACTCCTATCTTTTTTGATTTTATGAATCCTTTTGTTGTTTCAATACCTTCAATGCCATCACCTCTTCTTTTAATACCTTTAACTTCACAATTTTGAATTATATCTACTCCCATTTCATCGGCACCCCTTGCATAACCCCATGCAACTGCATCATGTCTTGCTGTACCAGCTCTTCTTTGTAAAGTTCCTCCTAAAACTGGATACCTAATATCTGGAGAAGTATTAATTATTGGACAAAATTTTTTAACTTGTTCAGTATTTAACCAAACAGCATCAATTCCATTTAATCTATTTGCATGAGTTCTTCTTTTTAAATCTCTAACATCCTGAAGGTTATGAGCTAAATTCATAACACCTCTTTGGCTAAACATAACATTATAATTTAATTCTTGTGATAGTCCCTCCCAAATTTTTAATGCATGATCGTATAATCCTGCGCTTGCGTCCCACAAATAATTCGAACGTATAATAGTAGTATTTCTTCCAGTGTTTCCTCCACCAATCCATCCTTTTTCAACAACAGCTATATTTTTCATGTCATGTTTTTTAGCTAGATAAAAAGCTGTTGCTAAACCATGTCCTCCACCGCCAATTATTATTGCTTCGTATTCTTTTTTAGGCTCAGGATCTCGCCAGGCTTTTTGCCAATTTTCATGATAGGAAAGTGCATTCTTAAATAAAGAAAATATTGAATATTTATTTTTCATATTTTTAGCAAATTACTTTATAAATATTGAATATTCAATGGTACAAACTATTAGTTAAAATTTATAAGATCTTAAATTAATATAACAGTTAATAGATTAAATTATTGCTGCCTTGAAAGCAATTCTATGCTTTTTTCTTCATTGGTCGCTGGAATCTTAGTTTCTAAAGCATCATTTTTTACTATGGTTCTTAACGATCTTTCTATAACTCTTGTTGAATCATAAATATTTCTTTTACTAAAATCATAACCTTTTTTTATACCTTTTTCAGATCTTCTATCTACGAAAAAATTATATCTTTGAATACCATTTTTTGTTTTAAAATTCTTTTCAAGAGTTTTATAACTTATATCTGACATAACTTTTAGCATTGGAAATAATATGAATTTCGGTAGAAATGGAACACTTGTTGCTGTTATATATTTTGCTGTTATGTGAAATAATGTTTTAATATTTTTTATTAAACCAAATTCCTTTTTAATTCTTCTTTTATAGTCAGCTATATAACCTTTAAAAGCTTCCTTTATACAGTGATGGTATATTTGTGATAGAGTTCTTCTCAAAGTTTTATGTTTTTTTATTATTTCATTAACATAAGCTTTCTTTCCTGCGTAACGATATAAATAAATCCAGTAATGAACTTCTTTTAAGTCATATTCTGTTTTATTAAGATAATTTAATATTCCTCTATCCTCCATGGTATCTGCTGTTCTGTATAAATAGTCTTCTTCTTCATCTAAATCGGTTCCTATAACTCCTATTTGTTGTGAATATTCATACAACGGAGTTCCTGGTATAGATGTAGCCCAAGCTGGATAATGTGTATTCCAATCATTTCCTAGCAGAAATCTTAGTCTTCCATTATATTCAGCAGTTTCTAGAGCAGTCTTTCTTGATTCACCTGGGTATCCAAGCATAAAAGCTTCACTTGTTGTTGCTATACCTAATCTTGTGCAAGCTTCTAATTGTTCATAAACTTGTTGAGTCGTTGTTTTTTTTTCCATTATATCTAAAACTGTTTGACTACCTGACTCGATTCCATATCTAATAGCTAGGAGATTGTGTTCTTTATAAAATTTTAGATCTTCTGTAGTAATGCTTGCAGCTCTAGCGCCTTGTGATGACCAGTATATTCCATGCTTTTTCATAAGTTTTGCACACTCTCTTCCCTGAGCTCTATCACTTCCGAAGTTTTCATCATCAACAAGTAAAACTCCTACATTATATTTTTCTTTTAATTCAATAATTCTTGCTTCCATATGACTGTGACCAAACACTCTGTAGCCTTTAGTTGCTCTTTGACAAAAAGTACATTTAGCGACACAACCTTTAGATGTTTGAATTCTTCCAACTTTTTTATCTTTAACTATCTCATGAATTTTTAATATATCTTCTGTACGATGTTGTTTTTCAAGATTAAGACCGAATATACTTCTTAGATCCGTAGCATCCTCGAAAACTTCGTGAATTAGATTTTCACTACCACCAAATTCTTTAAGTCCATGTTCCCATTTATCATAACTAGGATACTCCATTTCGGTACCTTTAATTTGCTCTCCATACCCAGTTACATTTAATTTTTCATCATGATCTAAAAATGCCAAACCTGCTATTTTATTTAAAATTTCGAAATTTAATTTTTTTCTATCGTTGTTTGATTTAATATAATCTAGCAATTTCAAAAAACAAATTTCACCATCTCCAACAACAACAATATCAGTTTCAGTTTTTTTCAAAATAATATGAGAAGATCCAGAAATATGTCCACCCACAATAATCCATGCGTTAGGAAAAAGGTCTCTAATAATTTTTGCTAAATGCTTTAAATTAGGATAACAATGAGATAGAGGTCCGCTTAGTCCAACTATATCAGGCTTAATTTTTTTTAAATTTTCTATAATTTTTTCGTCAGAATGTCTTAAATTGTTCAAATCATATATATCTCCATCATAGCCATTATCTTGTATCGACGCTAATACGCGCATTACTCCAATAGGAAATGTTGGGTGTTCGTTGTCCTTGCCTTGCCACGAAAACATTTTTTCAGCTTTTTTTCTCGGAATAAGAGGAATTCTATCTTTTTGGAATTTTAATGTTCCATCTGGTACTGTGGCGAATAAAATTTTCATTATTTAAAAAATACTTAATCTTATATTAAATTATATTAGTGCTTAAAACTAGTAAAAGTAATCTGCTTTATAGTTTTATAATTATAAATTATCTCAATGATTACAGAAAAAACTAGAGTTGAGACAAATGTATAGCCAAAAAATGGTAATGCAAGTGTATAACAGGCAATCAGGCCATTAATATCATATCCATATGATCCATATGTCCAGACACCAAAATTTGTTATTAAATAAAATATACAGGCACCAATTAATGACCCATATAGCCTAAAAACAACATTTTTTAAAAAAAATTTTGAAATTATTGAAATTACTACAATACTACCCCATGTGAAAAAAATTGTGTTGTGAAATCCAATAATTAAGTCAGTAAAAATTAAACTTATTAAAAGAGCAGGTAAAAATTTAATACCTAATAAAGCAGGCACATAAAAGCTTAAAGCTAGTAAACTGGTAAAGTTTGGAGGATGTGGAATGAACCTACTAGCAGCTAAGGCTAAAAAAATCCCAATAGTAATACTAAAATATTTCATAATAAGTTTATAATAAACATTTTAATAATCTCAACTAAAATGTTCTTCTGAAGTTAATTTTTATCTTTCTACCATCTTGATTATAAGTTGCAGGTTTTTCGTATCTTTCATTAAGTAAATTTGTGATATTTAATGAATAAATATTATCATAGATTTTTTTATTAAAAGATAAATCAAGAATGTCAGTGCTTTTCTGTCTTGAATTTTTATCACCATCCCAGTCAATGTACTTTCCTGTATGCTTATAATTTAAATTCAAGTTAAAGTTTCCAAAATAATCTAAATAGTATTTTTTATTTAAATTTGCACCATATGATAAATCAGGTCTTCTACTTTGCGCTTGCCCATTAGCTTTTCTGCTTTTAGAAAAATTACTAAAAATTGTAATATTTTGAAAACCATTCAACAATGTTAGCTCACTCTCTATACCATTTTGATATATATCTATTTGTTCATTCACATGTTTTGTATAAGCTGAATTTGATTCAATTTGATCAAAAATTTTTGTTTTATATCCAGTTATGTTCATAAATATGTTTTCAGTAAAATTGTACTTAGTTGATATCTCGTTAGTTTTACTTTTTTCTGGATTAAGACCAATATTTCCAGTAATTCCATAATTGTCAGTTCCATATAGTTCATATAGAGTTGGATTTCTCAAACCTGTAGAATGAGTTAAACCTAACTCTAGTTTGTCAAATATTTGAGTAAAATTTAATTTGTATGTTTCGTTTCGACTTGTAGTATTGTGTTCATCAGTTCTACCGTAAAGAGATAGTATCTGATTATTATTAAACTTATAACCAGCGTTACCATAAAAACCGAAATTTTTCATATGGCCCTTTGTAGAAGCTGAGTAACTTCCTCTATTTTCAAATTTACCCCAGTCATATTTGTATTCAGATCCTAATCCGAAAGAAAATTTTTTATTAAATTTTTTTTTACTTTCACTTCTAACAAATAAAGATTCACTATCGTATTCATCTAAATATCCTGAATTTTCATAATTTCTGTCATAATTGTGATAATGAAATACTAAGCTATTTTCTGAATTTTTTGATACGCTTTCCAAACTAGATTGAAAAGCATACATTTTATTATCTGAAACATATCCAGTTTCATCTGTAGCGCTTCCATCATAATCAGCTTTAGTTTTTCTTGAATAAAACGTTGATTGAAATTTTGTATTATCATTTATCCACTTTTTACTGTTTAAATTAAACTGGTAATTTTTAGATTTGTCTTCTTCAGTTCCTTTAGCAATTGCACTTCCTGTTTTATTAATGGACGTAGATCCTTTAAAATTTAAATGCCATCCATTATGCGTTAGCTTTGTATAATTTGTGTTTGCAGAAATATTTTCTCCATCAAAACCTCCTACACTAAAACTATTTTTGTAATCTATATCTGTAATAAAATTTATTGCTCCGGCTATAGCGCTTGGTCCGAAATGCGCACCGTTTGGACCCTTGTAAATTTCAATTTGTTGAATTGTTTGAATAAAATCTTGGCCAAAATCATGCAAACCATCGGTTACAGACTGGTCATTAATTGCTACCCCATTTAATAAAACTAAAGTATGATTTGACTCTGAGCCTCTTGTAAACAATGAAGTTTGCTGTCCTTTTTGGCCAGACTGAAAAATATCAAGACCAGAAATTGTTTTAAGAATATCATTAACATCTAAAGAGCCTGATTCTAAAATTTCTTTTTTTGTTATTATTTTTTTACTTACAGTTTGCTCGTTATAAAAGGAACTGTTGGGTGTTTTTTGAATACTTATACACGGAATGCCATCTTTATTGTTCCATTCACACTTTTCAATTTTATCAGCGCTTACATTATTGATTAATAATACAAATAGTAATGCTATTCGAATCAACATATATATTTTTAACTTTATTTAGGTCTCATTTGTAGTGTTTATTCTATAATAATATTCATTTATATTAAAATTTCTAATGATATAAGCTTTATTAAATTATAAAGGTGAGGTGGGTGAGCTGGTTTAAACCAGGAGTTTGCTAAACTTCCGTACGTTATAATGACGTACCGAGGGTTCGAATCCCTCCCTCACCGCCATTAATAAAGTGGGTCATTTTTGAAAAAATCTTTCAATTTTATAGGTTTTTGTTCGAGTATGTATCTGTAAACATTGTAATTTTCTAGTACTCTTTGAACATAGTTTCTTGTTTCTTTAAATTTAATTAATTCAATCCAGTCGACGTAATCAATTTGTTTTTTTTGTGGATTTTTATTTATTTTTTTCCAATATTTTACTCTTTTAGGTCCAGCGTTATATGCAGCAATGGCAAAAGGATATGAACCATCGTATTCTAATATAAGACCCGCTATGTAATGAGAACCTAGATTGATATTATACTCAGGATCTTTTGTTAGTTTTGATTTTGAATAAGGTAGTTTTGCCTGTTTAGCCACAACTTTTGCAGTATAGGTCATTAATTGCATCAATCCTTTCGCGCCAGCATGGCTATGAGCAGAAGTATCAAACTCACTTTCTTGTCTAATTATTGACAATATAAAAGCTGGCTCAGGTATTTTTCTTTTTGATACATATTTAGGCACACTAATTATTGGATAATTGTATTTGTTATGGAATCTTTTTTCATATGATGCTTGCTTAGCAACCTGTATTGCAAAATCAAATCTATTTATATCTGTTGCTAATTTTGCAGCAATTATTTCACTTCCCATAATTACATTTTCTTTAGCCAAATACCTTAATATATGTTTGGTATATTTATCTTTGTCTAATTCATGTAATAAATAAACTAATTTTATTAAATCTTTTTCATAAAATTTTTTCATTAATTTTTCATCAACTTTCATTAATTTATTTAGTTGAAATTTTTCATTAGGGTAAATCTTCATATGAGACAATTGTCCGTAATATGTAGTTAAATATTTTGAACCTTCCTTGTACCATCTAGATGATAGCTCATTATCACCAATTTTTTCATATGACCTTCCTAACCAATAAGCCCCTCTAGATAAACTTATAGGGTATCCAACATTTTCATAAAATTTGTTGAAATGTTCTATTGCTCTTATTGGATCATTTAAAAAACTTAAAGCAATCCAGCCACTCATCCATTCAGCATCTGCTAGTTCAGGTCCCTCACTTAATGCATGCATACTTGCTATCTTATATGCTTTTTGATATTTTTTTTTATATATTAATGACCTAGCAATAATTGATCTTTCAATCCACCATTTATCAGGTCTAACCATATAGTTCTTTGTATTTCTTATATTGTCTAAAATTTCTAATGAACTTTCTAACCTGCCTCTTTTTCTTCTCCATTTAAGTCTGTCATAATTAAGACCTGGGTCATTAACAAATTTTTTAGGAACTTTGCTTATAGCATTATCTACACCATAAGATTTGCTCATTAAAAGTTGTCTTGCAGTATAAAGCAGCTGATAATCTTTTGGCAGATATCTTAGCATTCTTTTTAAATCCCAATATTTGTTTTCCCAAGCCAAATAATCAGCTCTTTTTATATAATCTTTAGAATTAAGATATTTTTTATACTTTTTACTAAAGGATTTTAGTTCAGATCTTGATAAATCTGCAGTAATCCAACCGCTTTTAATTAGCTTAGTTCCTTTATCAATATTTCCATTTTTAATAAAACTTTCTCCTAAAATAATTTTACCATAACCACTTAAAGGTTCAGAAGTTTCAAACATATTAATTATTTTTTTTGGAGATAAAATTTTTGTAGAAAGCTTGTGTTCAGCAAGATACTTAATTCTACCCATTCGTGGATAATTTTTATTTCTTTCTATAAATTCCTTATACTCAAAAAAACTTGCCGTATTACCAGTTGTTAATAAATGTCTCCATTGTATAAAATTATAAATTGATTTATCACGGGCTTTTTTTGCTACTTTTTCTGCTGACTTCCATTTTCTTTTTTCCATCAACTGAATAGCTTGTTTTGCGTATAAAAAATCCTTTTTTCTATAGTATTTTGATTTTTTAGCAATTTTTGAAGTACTTTTTTTTACAATTAGTGGCTTCGATTTAGGTATTATAATTCCTTTTGTTTTAGTTATTTTTTTTTCTTTTAATATCTCCTTTTTTTCCTTTGGCTTTTTAATAGGAAGTTTTATTGGTTTTTTTTTAGGAACCAGTATATTTTTAGAAACTTTTTTATTAATAACTTCATTAGATAAGATTGGCTTTTTTTTGGGAAAAATAATTTCTTCTGAGTATGAAAAAATAGAACAAGATAAAAAAAGTATGTTTATTGCTAATATTTTTGCTAAAATAGGTTTCATATATTTTTAAACAATTCAGTAATCTATGTTATAAGTATTTATGTTTAAAGGTTCAAATGTAGCTTTAGTTACACCATTTAAAAACAACAAATTAGATGAAGAAAATTATATTAAATTAATAAATTTTCACCTTGAAAATGGCACTAATGGATTAGTTCCAGCTGGAACTACTGGTGAGTCACCAACATTGTCACATAAAGAACATCAAAAAGTTATTGAGCTTTGTATAAATGAATCAGGTGGAAAGATACCTATTATAGCAGGTACCGGATCAAATTCTACTGATGAAGCTATTTCCTTAACAAAACACGCAGAGAAGGCAGGCGCTGATGGAGTGTTAGTAGTTACACCATATTATAATAAACCAACACAAGAAGGTTTGTACCATCATTATAAAGCTATAAATGATAATACAAGCCTGCCAATTATAATTTACAACATTCCTAGCAGATGTGTAATTGATATGTCAGTTGATACTATGGCAAGATTGTTTGAACTAAAAAATATTTCTGGTGTTAAAGACGCAACAGGTGATCTTAATAGACTCGATGAAACGATAAAAAAATTAGGACCTGATTTTATACAGCTAACAGGTGAAGACGGTCTTGCATTTGAATTTAATAAAAGAGGTGGTGTTGGAGTTATATCTGTTACTGCCAATATTGCTCCAAAACTTTGTTCTGATATGCAAAAGTATTCAAAATCTAAATCTGACAATGAGTTAAAAGAAGCTGAAAGAATAAATCAAATTCTTCAACCAGTCCATAAATCTTTGTTTATTGAAAGTAATCCGGCACCTGTAAAATACGCAGCAAAACTTTTAGGTTTATGTGATGATGAAATTAGGCTTCCGTTAGTAAAAATTAAAAAAGAAACACAAGAAAAGGTTAAAAAAGCTTTATCATCAGCTAAACTAATTAGTTAATGAAAAAAAAAACCAGTACTGGTTTAAAAATTATTTGCTTAAATCGAAAAGCAGGTTTTAATTATTTTTTTAATGAAATTATTGAAGCTGGTATTGTATTAAAAGGTTCTGAGATAAAATCTGTAAGATCTGGAAAGGTAAATATTGCTGAATCATATGCCGTTGAAAAAAATGGAGAAATTTTTTTGATAAATTCTCATATACCTATTTACAAAGAAGCAAGTTTCTCTAATCATAATCCTTATGATGAGAGGAAGCTTTTGTTTAACAAAAAGGAAATCAACAATCTTATAGGAAAAGTAAATCAAGAAGGTTTTACATTAATTCCTACTAAAATGTATTTTAAAAAGGGCAAAGCTAAAATTGCAATAGCTGTTGCCAAAGGTAAAAAACATTATGACAAAAGACAAACAAAAAAAACAAGAGATTGGAATCGTGAAAAAGCAAGATATTTCAGAAAATCAAGCTAGCATTATATTTTTAGGCCTAGGGTCAAATATTGGAGATAGGAAAAAAAATTTGGAGAAGGCAAAATATTTATTAAGTTTTAATAAAGTAGAGATAATTAAAGTTTCAAGTTATTACGAAACAGTATCATGGCCAAACATAAATTTTCCAAAATATTTGAATATTGTAATTAAGGGAAAAACAAAATTAAATCCAAAAAAAATTTTTATTTTAGTAAAAAATATCGAAAAAGAAATTGGAAGAAAAAAAACAAATAAAAATTATCCTAGAATTTGTGATATAGATATTTTAGACTACAACAAAAGACCTATATCTTTAAATGTAAATAACAATAAATTAATAATACCCCATCCAAGAATGCACAGTAGGAATTTTGTCTTATTACCTTTATTTGAAGTTGAAAAAAATTGGTTTCATCCAATTAAAAAAGTAAAAATAAGCAGTTTATTATCCAATATTAATAATAATAATTTAAGAAATGTTAAAATTTTATAAATTAAGTGATATAAAGAAATATGTTAAATTCTAAAGATTTAATTAGTAAAGTAAAATTATATAACAAGTTTCTAAATCCTGAAACTTTATCAAAAGCCTATAATTTCGCATTAAAAGCTCATGAAAAGCAAAAAAGAGATGAAGGATCTCCATATATTATTCATCCAATAGCAGTTGCAGATATACTTACTGAGTTAAAACTTGATAGTGCTACAATTGCTACTGGCTTGTTGCATGATACGATTGAAGATACTCATGCTACTTATCAAACTATTGAAAGTGAATTTGGCAAAGAAGTAGCTGACTTGGTTGATGGTGTTACAAAAATATCTGAGTTTGAAAATCAAGCTATCTCTAATTCAAAAGCAGAAAATTTTAGAAAACTAATTTTAGCAACATCAAAGGACATTAGAGTATTATTAGTTAAGCTTGCTGACAGACTCCATAATATGAGAACTATTAAATTTGTTAACGATAAAGATAAGAGAATTAGAAAAGCAAAAGAAACAATGGAAATCTATGCACCTCTAGCTGACAGAATGGGAATGCACAGGATAAGGGATGAGCTAGAAGATTTATCTTTTAATGTACTTAATCCAGATGCTAGAAAATTGATAAAAGATAGATTAGAAACTATTAAAGAAAACAATTTAACTAATTTCAATACTATATCTGATGAATTTTCAAAAGTTTTAAAAGAAAATGGAATTTTATGTAAAATTATTGGAAGAGAAAAAACTCCTTTTTCTATTTGGAGAAAAATACAAAAAAAAAGAACCTCACTTGAACAAATTACAGATATTATAGGTTTTAGAATAATTTTAGATAAAATTGAACATTGTTATAAGGCTTTAGGTATTTTTCATAGTAAGTGGAACTGTATACCAGGTAAATTTAAAGATTATATTTCATCTCCAAAAATTAATAAATACAAATCACTACATACAGCAATAATAGGACCAAACAAAAGACCTATAGAAATACAATTAAGAACCATGCAAATGCATGAATTTGCTGAAAGAGGTATTGCTTCACACTGGAAATACAAATCTTCAGAAAAATTTAATTCACTTACGTGGAAAGAATATGATTGGCTAGCAGACCTAGTAGAAATAATTGATAAGAATGAAAATCCAGAAGATTCTTATGAATACACTAAGTTACAAATGTTTCAGGAAAATACTTTTTGTTTTACACCAAAGGGATCTGTTATTAAATTACCAAAAGATGCCACGCCAATTGATTTTGCTTATGCTGTACATACCCAAGTAGGTGACACTGCTATAGCATCTGAGATTAATGGTAAAGATAGTCCTCTTCAATCAATATTAAATAATGGTGATGTAGTTAAGATTATTACTTCAAAAAAAATATCACCATCTTTACATTGGCTTGCAACAGCTAAAACAGGAAAAGCTAGAGCAGCAATAAAACGTCATTGGCAATCTAAAGATGGTAAAAAACCATTAAAACTTAAATTATACAACACCACCCTTTGGATTTCATTACCTGATCAACCCGGGAGGTTGGGAGATGTAACAACCATCATAGGATCAAATAATGTCAATATATCAAGTGTAGAAATGGTAGAAAAAACAACCAATACTATCAATTTTAGATTTAATTTGATTATTCATGATTTGAAAAACTTTACAAAACTTATTAGTGAGCTAAAACAAAAAGAATATAAATTCAAAATTATTAGACATAAAAATAAAAAATATGCTTTCATTAAAAGACTCTTTAGCGGTTTTAAGAAAAACTGATGCACTAATTGAAGGTCATTTTGTTTTATCATCTGGATTACATTCATCTGCTTATATTCAATGTGCAAAATTATTGAGTTTTCCTAAGCTAGCAAACAAAATTTGTAAATCACTAAGTATTAAAATAAATAAAAATTTTAAAAAAATAGACTTAATTATTTCTCCAGCTATAGGAGGAATAGTTATTGGGTATGAGATAGGAAGATTATTAAATAAAGAAACCATATTTTGCGAAAGAGTAAAAAAAAAATTTATATTAAGAAGAGGTTTTAAAATAAAAAAAAATTCAAAAGTTTTAGTAATAGAAGATGTTATTACTACGGGTAAATCTAGTCTCGAATGTTCAAAGCTAATAAAAAAAGCCAAAGCACACATTATTGGCTACGCTTGCATAATTGATAGATCGAATAAAAAAAAATTGAAAATTAAAAAAAAAATTATATCACAAGTAAAGATTGATATTCCTACCTATACAAAAAACACTCTTCCTAAAAAATTAAAATCTATTCCAATTTCAAAACCTGGTAGCAGATTTATCTAATGATAAGATTAGGTGTAAACATTGATCATGTGGCGACATTAAGAAACGCTAGGGGAGAGCGTCATCCTAGTCCTACTTTTGCAGCTAAACAAGCAATGAGATTTGGCGCCAATTCAGTAACAATTCACCTTAGAGAAGATAGAAGACATATTAAGGATAGAGATTTATTTTTAATTTCTAAAAATAAAAAAATAAATCTTAATTTAGAAATTGCAGCCACAGATGATATGGTTCGAATTGCCTTAAAATTTAAGCCTAAATATGTATGTGTTGTTCCAGAAAAAAGAAAAGAAATTACAACAGAAGGCGGTTTAAACCTTTCTAAAAATAAAAATAAATTAAAGAATTTTATAAAAAAACTAAACAATAGAAAAATACGTACAAGTTTATTTATAAACCCGAAGCTATCTGACATTAAACTTGCAAAATTAATAGGAGCTAATTGTATAGAATTACACACTGGAAAAATATCAAACAAAATAAAAAAAGGAGCTAATTATAAAAAAGAGTATAAAATTATAAATAATTCCGCAAAATTTGCAAAAAAATTAAATTTAGACGTTCATGCTGGCCATGGCATGGACTATAAAACTGCAAAAATACTTTCTAATATTAATGAAATTGAAGAATTTAATATTGGTCATTTTATAATAGGTGAATCTATATTTAATGGATTTAAAAAAACCATACATAAATTTAAAAAAATTTTAAAATGATGAAAATAATTGGAAATGGAGTGGATATAGTAAAAAACTCAAGAATAAAAAGACTAATTTCAAATAAAAAATTTATTCAAAGAATATATTCCAGATCTGAAATAAATTTTTCTAAAAAAATTACAAATAAAGAAGCTTTTTTTGCAAAAAGATTTGCTGCCAAAGAAGCATTTGTTAAATCTCTTGGTACTGGATTTAGAAATAATATCAACTTTAAAGACATTTCTGTCGTAAATACTCCTTATGGCAAACCAAAAATACTTTTAAACAGCAAAATTAAAAAAATTATTGATAAAAAGTTTAAATTAAATAAATTTAAAATTTTTTTATCAATTTCAGATGAAAAAAAGTACTCAATAGCATTCGTGATTATAAATAAAAGATGATAAATAAAAAATTTTTTAGTGAAAATATAAAAACTCTGATCTATGCTTTATTAATAGCAATTTTCATAAGATCAATATTTGTTCAACCTTTTTATATTCCTTCCTCATCAATGGAACCAAACTTATTAGTAGGTGATAGATTATTTGTTACGAAATATACATACGGCTATAGTAAGCATTCATTTCCTTTCAGCCCTCCAATTTTTAGAGGTAGAATTTTTTTTTCAAGTCCAAGACATGGTGATGTAGTAGTATTTAAAACTCCATCAGATAATAGAACTGACTATATTAAAAGATTGATAGGTCTACCTGGTGATAAAATACAATTTATTGATGGAGATGTTTATTTAAATGATAATCAAATTCTTAAAACTATATCATCAAAAAATGAAGATCTATTTTGTGGAAATAAAAAGATATCAGTCAAAACATTTGAAGAAAAATTACCAAATGGAAAAACCTATAAAGCCTCATATTCAAATAGTTTTTCTTTTATAAATTCTGACAAATTTATTATTCCAGAAGATCATTATTTTTTTTTAGGTGATAATAGAGATTGCTCAAAAGATAGCAGATTTTTATCTGAAGTTGGATATGTACATAAAGATAATCTTGTAGGTAAAGCCCAATTTTTATTTTTTTCTTCTGATAAAAAAAGAGGCAGTATGTTTGAATTTTGGAAATGGCCTAAAATAATTAGATTTGATAGGTTTTTTAAAAAAATTAAATGATTAAAAGTAACTTAATAAATTTTCAAAAGAAAATTAAAGTTAAATTTAAAGACTCAAGTCTGTTAATAAAAACTTTAACTCATAAAAGCCATGATCCTATTAATAATTATGAGAAATTGGAGTTTTTAGGAGATAGAGTTTTAGGTTTGACAATATCAAAATTATTAATCACAGAATATCCAGAAGAAAAAGTTGGCAACCTAGATAAAAAACTTGCATCTTTAGTTAATAAAGAAAAATGTTATGAAATTGGTAAAAAATTAAATTTAGATAAGCATATAATAGTCGGAAAAAACCAAAATATTTCTAAAATTGAAAATAAAATTGTATCTGATTGTTGCGAAGCTTTAATTGGAGCAATTTATATTGATAAAGGATTTTATTTTGCTGAAAAATTTGTTTTAAAAAACTGGAATGAATTAATTAAAAATGCAAAAATAACCTTAGTAGATTCAAAAACTAAACTTCAAGAATATTCATTAAAAAAATTTAAAAAACTTCCAATTTATAAATTATTAAATAATACTGGACCTCGTCATAAACCTAGTTTCAAAGTAGCTGTAAAACTTAAGGATACAGATTTTTTTGAAGGCAGTGGAAGTTCAATTAAAAAAGCTCAACAGGATGCTGCAGAAAAGTTATTAAAAAACATTAAAATTTAAATGAACTGGTCTGACAAAGGTTTTCTTTTATCTAAAAATAAATATAATGAAAATTCTGTAATTGCTGAAATTTATACCAAATATCATGGAAAAGTTTCAGGTATAATCTTTGGTGCTACTTCAAAAAAAAACAAAAACTATTTACAAATTGGAAACAAACTTCATGTTAATTATTTTTCAAAAAACAACAGTAAAATAGGTAATTTTAAAATAGAAATCGATAAAATATTGACACCTTTATTTTTTGATAATCAAAAGAAGTTATCATGTGTTATTTCATCAATGAATATGGTTAAACTCTTAACAGTTGAGCTACAAGAAAATTTAAATATTTATAAATCTATAGATAATTTTTTTAATATTTTAAACAGTGATTTATGGATAAAAAATTATATTTTTTGGGAATTAAATTTTTTTAAATTAATAGGTTATGACTTACCACTTAAAGATATGATCTCAGTAGATAACGAAAATGGTGAAAAAATTTATTATGTAAAATCAAAAAATATTAAAAAAATCATACCAAATTTTTTAATTGAATCTAATTTGGATCCTAAAAATAATATAGATTTGTTAAATGGACTTAAATTGGTAAGTGATTATCTTGAAAAATCAATTTTAAGACCAAATAATATTGGTTATCCTAAATCTAGATTGGCATTTATCGAATTGTTAAAGTGATATTTTGTCAGCAAAATAAGATACTATTGCATTAGCACCAGCTCTTTTAAAAGATATTAGAGACTCTAATATTGAGTCTTCATTTATAAGTCCTTTTTTTATTCCATTTTTTATTAAACTATATTCACCAGATACTTGATATGCAAAAACTGGTATTTTAAAATTATCTTTTACTAATTTAATAATGTCTAAGTAGGGCATTCCAGGTTTGACCATTACCATGTCTGCACCTTCTTTTATATCTAGAGCAACTTCTCTTAATGACTCAGTACTATTTTTATAATCCATTTGATATGTTTTTTTATCACCTTTTAACACTTTTTTAGATCCAACAGCATTTCTAAAAGGACCATAAAAACTTGAAGCATATTTAACAGCATAGGAAAGAATTTGAACTTCGTGAAATTTATTTTTGTTTAGTCCTTTTCTTATTTCGCCTATTCTTCCGTCCATCATATCTGAAGGTGCAATTACATCACAGCCCATCTGTGCTTGTAAAATAGATTGTTTTACTAATATTTTATTGGTTTCATCATTTAATATTTTTCCATGTTTTAAAATACCATCATGACCATGATTTGTGTAAGGATCTAAAGCTACATCACACATTATTCCAATTTTATCTTTATATTTTTTTTTTATATATAAAATTGATCTGCATACTAAATTATCTTCATTTATAGCTTCCGTTCCCAAATTGTCTTTGTATCTTTGATTCGTATATGGAAATATTGCAACCATTGGCAACTTTTTTAACAAGGCCTTATCTATTATTTCTGACAATCTATCCACACTATATCTGTAAACATCAGGCATACTATTTATCAGTTGTTTTTTATTTTTACCTTCAATTACAAAAATAGGTAAAATTAAATCATTATAAGACAAGCTATTTTCTTGAACTAATCTTCTTGACCAATCATTTTTTCTGTTTCTTCTAAGCCTTAAATTGGGATATTTTCCAGTGATAATCATTCTCAATATTTTTTTATATGCGACAAAAGTTATATGTATTATAATTATAAATAAAGTATTTATTTAAGCACATGAGTAATGTTACATCTTTAACTGAAATAAAATCTGCAAAAATAGCAAGTGATTTCCAAAAACAAGATATTAATTTCGATATAGATAAGCTTAGAAACGCATGTAATGAAGTTTTAAAAGTAAAAGGATTTGATACAAGTTTAGGAATTCCGCATTTTGCAGCAATTTCTCTAAATCAAATCCCAGGTGATCCTGACTCTATTAAAGGCAGTAAAGTAAGAGGCGTTTATTGGACAAAACCAGATTCAACCGGGGTTGAAGTATCAAGAGATGTAAATATTAACGAGAGCAAATATACAGAATTTGTAAAAGATTTTGAACATACTTACTTCAAAGAAGTTTATGATAAATTATCTAAAAGATATAAATTAGGAAGAGTAAGACTTTTATTAAAAGAACCAAGATCTACACTAAGTTGGCACAGAGATCCTGAGCCAAGGCTTCACATACCAATATATACCAATCCAGGAGCAATAATGGTAATTGACAAATCTGCACAACACATGCCTGCTGATGGATCAGTTTGGGTAACAAATAATTTAAAATATCATAATGCTTTTAATGGTGGTGAAGAAAATAGAGTGCATTTAGTTGCTTGTGTTTTAGACTATAAATTTAATTAAATTTAGTCTATAAATTTACCTGATTTGAAAAAGATTTTTATTGCATCTGATCACGCAGGCTACAAACTAAAAAATAGCATTATCATAAGACTTTCAAAAAAACAAAAAATAATTGATCTTGGTCCTAACTCAAAAGACACAGTAGATTATCCTGATTATGCCAAAAAACTATCTAAAAAAGTTGCTTCAATCAGCGGAAGTTTTGGCATACTTGTATGTGGATCTGGAATGGGAATGGCGATAGCTGCAAATAAAACAAAGAATATAAGAGCAGCTTTATGCTACAGTAAGAAAAACACCAAATTATCTCGATTGCATAATAATGCAAACATCATTACATTAGGAGAAAGATTGATTAATAAAAATAAAGCAATCAATTTGATTAAAACTTTTTTAAGCACAAAGTTTGAAGGTGGTAGACACTTAAGAAGAGTTAAAAAAATATAATTATGTCAAGTGAAAGTAATTACTTAAACGATCAATATAAGAGTTTTTTTGAAGATAGTTTATCTAAATCTGATCCTGATCTATA
Source organism: uncultured Pelagibacteraceae bacterium (assembly GCA_902550285.1). Taxonomy (GTDB): domain Bacteria; phylum Pseudomonadota; class Alphaproteobacteria; order Pelagibacterales; family Pelagibacteraceae; genus Pelagibacter. Next base: position 19,189 of record CACCYQ010000012.1, read on the forward strand.
TAAAGCTATTAACAATGAATTAAAAAGACAACAAGAGCATATAGAATTAATTGCTTCTGAAAACATTGTTTCTCAAGCTGTATTAGAAGCACAAGGATCAGTATTAACAAATAAATATGCTGAAGGTTATTCAGGTAAAAGATACTATAATGGCTGTGAACATGTTGATGTAGCAGAAAATTTAGCAAACGAAAGATTAAAAAAATTATTTAATTGTAAATTTGCAAATTCTCAACCTCATTCTGGAGCACAAGCTAATGGTGCTACATTTTTAGCTTTATTAAAACCTGGTGACACATTTATGGGTATGAGCTTAAATTCTGGAGGTCACATAACACATGGATTAAAAATATCAATGTCAGGAAAATGGTTTAATCCAATAGGTTATGATGTTGATAAGGATTCTGAACTAATTGACTATAATATTGTTGAAAAGCTTGCATTAGAACATAAACCCAAACTTATTATAGCAGGAGGAAGTGCTTACTCTAGAGTTATTGATTTTAAAAAATTTAGAGAGATAGCAGACAAAGTTAATGCCTACCTTATGGTTGATATGGCTCATTTTTCGGGACTAGTTGCAGGCAAAGGATATCCGAATCCATGCGAGCACGCTCATGTTGTGACTTCAACTACACATAAAGTTTTCAGAAGTGCAAGAGGTGGTATCATTTTGACAAATCATGAAGATATATCAAAAAAAATTAATACTGCGGTTTTTCCTGGATACCAAGGCGGTCCTTTAATGCATATTATAGCCGCAAAAGCAGCAGGTTTTTATGAAGCTTTAAGACCAGAATTTAAAGATTATATTAAGTTTGTACTAGCAAATGCAAAAATTTTATCTGAAACTTTAAAAAATAATGGTTTCAAAATTTATTCTGGTGGAACAGACACGCATTTAATGTTGGTTGATTTAAGACCTTTTAAAGTTAAAGGTAATTTAGCAGCAGAAAGTTTATCACGTGCAAATATAACATGTAATAAAAACGGCATTCCTTTTGATTCAGAAAGTCCAATGATAACTTCGGGAATAAGACTTGGTTCTCAAGCCGCAACAACAAGAGGCTTTGGGTTAAAAGAATTTGAAAAAGTAGGTGAATTAATAACCAAAGTGATTGATGGATTGTCTAAAAATCCTAGCGATAACAGTAAAGTTGAAAATGAAGTAAGAAAAGAAGTAGTTTCTCTTTGCTCTTCATTTCCTATATATAAAAATTTAAGAAAATGATTTGTCCAATTTGTAAAAAAGGTGAGACATCTGTTGTAGATTCAAGACCCACAGAAGACGGTACCGCAATCAGAAGAAGAAGATTATGTTCATGCAATGAAAGATTTACGACTTTTGAAAGGGTTCAATTTAGAGAATTAATGGTAGTAAAAAAAAATGGTAGAAAGACACCATTTGACAGAGATAAGCTTTCTAAATCTATTTATATATCTTTAAAAAAACGTCCTATAGACACTGAAACTGTAGAAAAATTTATTTCTAAAATATCGAGATCCTTAGAAGAATTAGGTCAAAATGAAGTTTCATCAAATTCAATTGGAACTATGGTAATGGACGGTTTAAAACAAATGGATCCAGTTGCTTATATTAGATTTGCTTCAGTTTATAGGAATTTTAGAGAAGAAAAAGACTTTGTTCAATTTGTAGACAAAATCAATGTCTTCAAAAAAAGATAATTTTTATCCAAAAGATAAATATTTTATGAACATTGCTATTAATTTAGCAAAAAATCGTAACAACCTAACGGGATTAAATCCTTCTGTTGGATGCGTGATTGTCAAAAATAATAATATTATATCATATGGACAAACAGGATTTAATGGGAGACCTCACGCTGAACATGAAGCTATAATGAAATGTAAAAAGAAAGATTTAAAAAATTCTACAATTTATATTACTATGGAACCTTGCACTCATTATGGAAAGACCTCACCATGTTCAAATTTAATTATTAAATCAAAAATAAAAAAAGTTATATATGCTGTTAATGATATAGATAAAAGAACTGCAAAAAAAGCTTATTCACTTTTAACAAATAAAAAAATTAATGTAGCAAAAGGTTTGCTAGAAACTGATGTAAAAAAAATTTATAAAAAATATTTTTATCATAAAAAAAAGAGAAAACCTTATGTTGTTGCAAAAATTGCTTGTTCTAATGATTATTTTACAGCTTCAAGTAAAAAAAATATTACAAATAATTTTTCAAGAGAAGTGTCACATTTGTTGAGATATCAATTTGATTCTATATTAATTTCTTCCAAAACTGCTAATTTTGATAAGTCGAAGTTGTCATGTAGGATTAATGGCCTAGAAAGCTATTCACCTCGAAGACTAATAGTTGATAAGAATTTAACAATTAACAATAATTCACCAGTGATAAACGACAAATATAAAAACAATGCAATTATTTTTCATAGTTCAAAAAATAAAAAAAAAATAAATCTACTTAAATTGAAAGGTATAAAGCTTAATTTCATCAATTTAGATGACAACAATAACATAAATTTAAAAAAAGTTTTTTCAAAAGTCTATAGTTATGGAATTTCATCTATATTAGTAGAAGGTGGAAAAACATTGACATCTTCTCTTATAAAAGAAAAATTGATTAATGAGTTTTATTTATTTAAAAGTAAAAAAAATTTAGGAAAATTAGGAAAAAATAATATTTCTAATTTTAAAAAAAAACTAACTTACTTTTTAAAAAAGAATAAAAATATCGAAACTTTTTTAGATGGAGATAAAATAATAAAATATTATTAAAATGTTTAATGGAATTATTTTTAACCAAGGCAAAGTTGATAAAATTGTTAAGAGAAATAAAGGAATAAATTTATTTATTAAATCTAACCTATCACTCAAGCCTAATGATTTGGGAATATCAATATCCTGTGATGGAGCATGTTTAACTTTAATATCTAAAATTAATAATATTTTAGAATTTTACTTATCAAATGAAACTTTAAATAAAACTAAATTTAAAAAAACTAAAAAAGGGGATTTTATTAATTTAGAGCTGCCTCTTAAAAATGGACAAAATATATCTGGTCATATATGCCAAGGTCATGTTGACTATGTTTCAAAAGTTGAAAAAATAAAATTAATTGACAAGTCATATTTAATTGAATTTTCTGCTAATAAATCCCAAAAAAAAAACTTAATAGAAAAAGCCTCTATATTAATTAATGGTGTTTCACTTACGATTTCAAAAATTACAAAAAAAGGATTTGAAATATGGATAATACCACATACACATAACTTAACTAATCTATCAAAATTAAAAAAAAATAGTTTGGCAAATGTAGAAATTGATATTTTATCAAAATACGTAAAAAAATATTTTTATGAAAAATAAAAATTTTAGTTCAATAGAATCTATTATCAAAGTAGCTAAAAAAGGTGGAATGTATATTTTAGTTGATGACGAAAATAGAGAAAATGAAGGTGATTTAGTTTTTTGTTCCTCAGATGTTAATCCAAAAAAAATTAATTTTATGGCAAAGCATGGAAGGGGTTTAATCTGTTTAACTTTGGATAGTTCACAAGCAAAAAAGTTAGGACTATCTTACATGACACCTGTTAATGAATCTAGAAATCAAACAGCTTTTACAATTTCTATAGAAGCAAAAAAAGGAGTAACAACAGGTATATCAGCAAATGACAGAGCAAGAACAATAAAAGTTGCTACCAAAAAAAAAGTTTCAAAAAAAGAAGTAGTATCTCCAGGTCACGTTTTTCCTATTATTTCTAAAGATGGTGGAGTCCTTGTTAGAGCTGGTCACACAGAAGCATCTGTGGATATTTCTAAATTAGCAAAAAAAAACTCATCAGCAGTAATATGTGAAATTATGGATGAAGATGGGACTATGGCAAGAGGTGAAAATTTACATAATTTTGCTAAAAAACATAAATTAAAAATCGGAAAAATAGACGATCTTATAGCTTATAGATTAAAAAAGGAAAAACTAATTAAACTGAAAAAAAAGTCAAATATAGAAATTAAAGGAAAAAAATATTTAATAAGAATATTTGAAAATTTATTAGACGGATCAGAACATTTCGCTTTAGTAAAAGGAAATATTAAAAAAGGTATTGTGCCACGTGTTAGAGTTATTTCTTCAAATGTTATCCAAAATTATCTATTAAATCAAAATTTGCCAAATTCATTTAATAATACTCTAAATCATTTTAAAAAATATAGTAACTGTGTTCTTATATTTATAAGAGATACTAATCTCAAATCTGTTACTCAGACCTTACGTGACTATAAAAGTAAAGGTTTTTATAAAAAAGGAAAAGATAAATTAATAAAGAACTATGGTATTGGCGCACAAATTATTAAATCTTTACATATAAAAAATATGATATTAGTAACTAGATCTAGAAAAAAAGTAGTTGGTCTAGATGGTTATGGAATTAAAATAACAAAGCAGGAAATAATTAAATGAAAAAAATACTAATTGTACTAGCAGATTATTATGACGATATTTCTTCTTTATTATTAAAAAGTGCTAAAAACAGTTTAAATAATTTTTCATTAAAAATAATTAGAGTTCCAGGTGTTTTTGAAATTCCTGTAACTATTTCAAAAAATATAAAGAAATATGATGCGTTTATTGCTCTGGGGTGTGTCATAAAAGGTGAAACACCTCATTTTGATTTCATTTCAACCG
>CACCYQ010000013.1 GCA_902550285.1 uncultured Pelagibacteraceae bacterium
TATTGAAGGTAAAAGAGTACTTGTATGGAGCGAACAAGGTCTTGGAGATAATTTATTGTTTTCAAGATTTATTCCAAATTTACTCAATTATGCCAAAGAAATTTCCCTTCAAGTAGATGGTAATCTAGGAATATTTGAATTTTTATATCCAAAAATAAATATAATTCAAAGTAAAGATGTTGATATTAAAGATTTTGATTATCAGATTCCTATTTGCAGCCTACCTTATATATTAAGAATAAATAAAATAGCAGATTTAAATCTTCAAAAATTAAATTTGAAAAGAAAAATTAAAAAAGAAAATGAATTTAAAATACAAAAAAATAAATTAAACATTGGATTGGCTTTACAAGGAAATAATAAATATAGAACAATACCTTTAAATTATTTTAAAGATTTATTGGAAAATCAAAAAATACAATTCTACAATTTATCTAAAGGTGCTAATTATTCTGAGTTATTACAAAGTACCTCTACAACAGTATTAGATTTAGGCCATAAAAATTTTTTACAATTATCAGAAGCTTTAATAGATTTAGATATGATAATTTCTATAGATACCTCATTGATCCATTTATGTGGAAATTTGAATATAGATTCATATCTTTTATTAAATTTCAATTCTTATTGGGTATGGTTTGAGGATAGAAAAAAAACAGTTTGGTATCCAAGTGTGACAATAATAAAGCAAAACAATTTTAATAAATGGGATAATGTTATTGATGAAGTAAAAAAAATTATTAATAATAAACTTAAATTAAAAATAAATGGATAAATTAGCAGATAAAAAATGTGTTCCTTGCCAAGGTGGTATACCTGGGTTTGATATAACTGAAATACATAAATATCTTAAAATGGTAGATGGGTGGGAGGTTAAGTCAGATGAATCTAATATTTATTATTTAATTAAAGAATTTAAATTTAAAAATTTTCAAAAAAGTCAAATTTTTATAAATAAAGTAGGGGAAATTGCTGAAAAAGAAGGACACCATCCAGATATATGGTTTGGTTGGGGTTATGCAAAAATAAAAATTTTCACACATGCAATAAAAGGATTGCATGAAAGTGATTTTATCCTTGCTGCTAAGATTGATAAAGTTTTTTAATGTTTAAAATGCCTAGTTTTAGAAAAAACTAATATAGTTTTTGTTTCATTAGCGAATTTAATTATTTCCTTATCTTTTATCGATCCAGATGGCTGAATTATTGCAGAAACACCTGCCTGAACTAACTTTTCAAATCCATCAACAAAAGGAAAAAAAGCATCAGATGCAGCTACGATTTCATCATTATCTTTAATATCTTGAAAATTATTCATTTTATTTATTGCAATTTGACAACTGTCAACTCTACTAGGCTGACCTCCTCCAATGCCAACTGTTGAGTCATTTTTAACTAAAACTATTGAATTTGATTTTACAAATCTGCATATATTAAATGCAAAAATTAAACTTTTTAAAGTTTTTGAACTTGGTTTTTTCTTTGAAACAATTTTAAAATTTTTATTTGTAAATTGACTTGTGTCTGGATTTTGAATGAGCATCATGTCAAAGTTAGTAATAATATTTTGAATATTAATTTTCTTAACTTTACTAGCATCAATAATTCTTAAATTTTTCTTTCTTTTCAAAATTTTTAATGCATCTTTTGCAAATCCATTTGCTACTACTACTTCAAAAAATAATTTGTTCATTTCTTTTGCTAATTTGCTTTTAACTTTATAATTACAGCATATAATGCCCCCGAATGCGCTGAGAGGATCACATGAAAGTGCATATTGATAGCTTTTCAAATGATCTTTATTTATTGAAACTCCACAAGGATTTGTATGTTTGATAATAACCGTTCCTATATTTTTAGGCAAAGTTTTTGAAATAGAAAGGCCAGAAAATATATCATTATAATTGTTATAACTTAATTTTTTTCCACTTAGTTGTTTTGTCTTTAGATTTTTAGAAAAAGAATAAACAGCAGATTCTTGATGAGGATTTTCTCCATATCTTAATTTTTCTTCTAAATTCCCAAAAAAAATTTTTTTACTGGGAAATTTTTCACCAAATGATTTATTTAAGTAATTTGCTATTAAAGAATCATAATATGTTGTTTCGATAAAAGCTTCCTTCGAAAATTTTTGTCTAAAAGATAATGAAGTAGAACCTTTGTTTTTAATTAATTCTTCAATTAAATCTTTATATTGATTTGGATTAGTAATAACAGTTACATCTTTATAATTTTTTGCTGCAGCACGTACCATTGCAGGGCCACCAATATCTATATTTTCAATAATCATATTATGATTTTTTGTATTTTCTAAAATTTTTTCAAAGGGATAAAAGTTTACAATTACCAAATCAATTTCGAGAAAATTATTTTTTTTTAAATCTTTTTTATGACTTTTATTATGTCTTTTACTTAATATTCCAGCATGTATTTTTGGGTGAAGTGTTTTGACTCTTCCATTTAATATTTCTGCAGATCCTGTAAAACTAGAAACTTCTTTACATTTAAAACCAAGTTTTCTTATCTCTCTATACGTCCCGCCAGAACTTATTAATTCTACTTTTTCTTTTTCTAATAACCTTAGCAAATTTTTTAAATTGCTTTTATTCCATGTTGAAATTAGTGCCCTTTTTATTTTTTTCATTTTATTTTTTCTATTTCCCATTTAACAATTTGGTCTTCTTTATTAGTAATTCCCGAAATAAAAATATTTTGATTTTCAACAAAAGAATTTTTTTTTCCAAAATACAAACCTGTTTCGATATGAATTTCATGATTTTTGCAAAAGAATTTCCAACCTGAATTATCTAACTCAATTAATACGGATTTATTGTCTTGAGTTTTAGTAATTTTAATATTTGGCAATAAATGAAAACGAATTTCAAAATTACTTGATTTAAAATTCCTTTTTTTAATTAATTTGTCATTACCTATTAATTTGAATGTATCAGGGAAAAATTCGATCTGTCTTTCATGTATTATTCCGTATTCTTTTAAATATCCATCATGGGATCCATTTAAATTCCAATAATTTTTTTCAAAAATAAAATTTTTTTTTAAAATTTTTGCACCTTTATCAATTATAGAAATTCCTAATAAATTTTTTTTAAACTTCACAGAAGATCTATTATCAATAATTAAAGTTGAGTGATTAGCAGATGATTTTGAGATTCCATTAAGTTGATGGTTGTATTTTTGGAAATATCCAGAATTACAAATTATTTTTTGATTCATATATAAAAATTCAAATGACAAGCAACCAGATTGATAATTGGATGAGAATTTTTTTTCTGGTGATGTTCCTAAATCCATAACTAATGCAAAACGCTTATTTTTTAAGGCTGCGTAGCCACCTATAAAATTATTTTTATTATTAAATTTATATCCATAAGACTCTAAATATTTATCAAGCTCATTATTATTAGATTCATGATTACCGTTAAATAGGAGTGGTTGTTTAATAGACTGACATATAAAATTATAGGCATTACCCAACCTAAATATAATTTCATTTATATATTCAGGTATTTCGACATTAGACTCTTTTAACCACTCCCTAATTAAAACTAGATATTTTAAATAAAAAGAAAGTTGTCTTAAATTTCTAGATTTTGGGAATCCATCTTGATCAAAAGAAGAATTAATAATTTTTTTTAAAAGATTTTGACCATAGTTTAAATAATTTTCTTTTTCTTGGTATGACAATCCAGCTAATATTATTGCAGAACATCCTATCATTTTGTCATCAACTAATTCAGATCTATTAATTTCACTAACTAAATGATTAATTTGTTTTTTTATAATATTATTAAATTTATCTCTATACTCCTTGCTGCCCTCATCATAAGTTAATTGAGAATTTGATATCCAAGAAATTAATCTTTTTGACAATGTGTCAATTTCCCAAGTACGTTGATCATAATTGTGATTTAAATCAATCCAATTTGAAATGATGGATTGGGTAATTTTTTTTGATGATTTTAAGTCTATACTAAAAAGCCAAAAAAAATTATGAAGATTTTTATGGTTATTATTAATTATTTTTTTGTTTGTCCAAATAGAATTTATAAAATAATCCTCAATATTTTTTTTCTTTTTGTTATATTTAATTATGCAATCTAATAAATTTGGGCTTGGTGTATATTGTAAATCTCCTTCATTAATTTTTGAAATTTTATTATTATAAATTGATGAATTAAGATAAAATTTTCTTATCTGATCTGATAAAATTAAAAAAAATTCATTAAGATGATTGAATGAACTTTTAAGTATCATTTTTTAAATTGATTTTAAAGTTTCAATATTTTTTTTTATATCACCACTATTTTCTTTAAATATTGTTGTACCAGACACTAGTATATTAGCACCTGCTTCAATTACAGACTTTGAGTTTTCAAAGTTTATTCCCCCATCAACTTCAATATCAAAATTTAAATTTTTATTTTTTTTTATTTCATTCAATGTTTTTATTTTTGAAACTACTTCAGGAATAAATTTCTGACCACCAAAACCTGGATAGACACTCATAATAAGAATTAAATCGATTTTATCTAAATATTTTTCCACAGTAGAAATTTTTGTATCAGGATTTAATGAAACACCTGCCTTTTTTTTTAGATTTTTTATATGATTTATTGAGTCAATTAAACTATCAGTCGCTTCAGGATGGATTGTAATAATGTCTGCTCCTGCATCTGAAAAATTTTTAATATATTTATGTACAGGCGATATCATTAAATGAACGTCAAATGGAAGATTAGTATGTGATCTTAGAGACTTTATCACAGGCGGGCCAATAGTAAGGTTTGGAACAAAATGACCATCCATCACATCTACATGTATCATGTCAGCTCCACCTTCTTCTAGTTTTTTAATTTCAGAACTTAATTTGCTAAAATCAGCAGATAGAATTGAAGGAGAAATTTGTACTTTTTTCATTGATAGCTAGATTTACTAGTATCAATTTTTAAAATTTAATTGAATTAAAAAATTGATAAATTTGTCTCGAAATTTCACTTTCTAGAGGAAAAGATAGCATGCCCATTACGGAATAACCCAAAACCCATGGCATTAAGTAAAATCTTATCATAAAGAAAAACCAAGCCACATACAAAGGTACTAACGGCTGGATTATGAATGAAGGGGTTATGGGCTTAAAAATATAAATTATTGGATTAGTAAATTTAACAAATACTCTCATAAAAAAGAATTGAGAGTCTTCTTTTTGGAAAATATTCATTGCAACTCTTCCTATCAAAGTCCACATAATTACCCCAAGAATATAATCAATTATATAGACTAAAGGATGAAAGTTAGCGGACATTAAATAATTTATATTGGAAAATTAACTGAATTAAAAGTAAAAGGGGCGAATTTAATCGCCCCTTTTTTAATATTATTTATTGTTTGCCGATGATAGATCTACCAGATGGCACTCTAACCTCGTCAACCATTCTTTGAGTAGCAGCAGTAGGTGCTGAAGTCATTAGACTTACAACAACCATAGATACTAAACTTACAGCTGAACCAAAGATACCAAACGTTAACTGTGTAATACCTAAGAATCCACTTCCACCATTACGTACCCAAATTAAGTAGGCAGTACCTGAAATTAGACCTAAAGCCATACCAGCTATGGCACCTTCTCTGTTAGCTCTTTTCCACCATACACCAAGTACAAGTGGGAAGAATAATCCGGACATCGCAAAATCAAAAGCCCAGATTACTGAACCTAAAATACCTTGGATCTCCATTGCAGCAATAGTTGCTCCAGCAAAACCAATTACTACAAGTAATACCCTTGCAACAACTAGTCTTTTTGCAGTTTCTGCTTTTGGATCAATGATCTTGTAGTACAAGTCATGAGATAAAGCATTTGCAATTGCTAGAATTAAACCATCAGCTGTTGACATGGCAGCAGCCATACCTCCAGCAGCAACTAGGCCTGAAATTACGTATGGCAATCCAGCTATTTCTGGAGTTGCTAACACAACGGCTTTACCACCCATGAAAAACTCATTTAGCTCAAGAGTTCCATTTCCGTTAAAGTCGCTTACAAACATTAAGTTTGCTTGGTTCCAGTTTTGATACCAATCTATCGCTTGAACTTCTGCAATTGATTTTCCAATAATTCCTGTTGTTAGGGTTGGATCAATCAATGACAATTTAGATAGTGTCGCTAACATTGGAGCTGAAGAATATAGTAGGAATATAAAGAACAAAGACCAACCTACTGATTTTCTAGCTGCTTTTACACTTGGAGTAGTAAAATATCTCATCATTACGTGAGGCAATGAAGCTGTTCCCATCATCATTGCTAGTGCTAACGAAATAAATGCCCAAGGTGTAGCATTAACTGCTGAGTGAGCTTTAGTTATACCAGCTAAACCTTTTGGTACATTTGCTAAATCAGCTGCAGAGTTTTTCACTGTCCCTAAACCAAATTGGCTTTCAAGTTCAGCTATTCTTGCAACTTCATCAGCTAACATAAAGTGTGGGAAGAAACCCGCACCCATTTTATTACTGATCCAAAATACTGGAAGTAAGTAAGCTATTATCAGCACTATATATTGTGCAACCTGTGTCCAAGTTACTCCTCTCATACCACCTAACATTGAACATAATAAAATACTTATTAATCCAATATAAACTGCGTACTTAAAAGGAATATCTAAAGCAACAGATGCAATAGTTCCTGTAGCGTTAATTTGTGCAGTCACATAAGTAAATGAGGCAACAGTTAAAACTATTACCGCCATTAATCTAGCTAAATTACCACCGTATCTTGTACCTATGAAATCTGGAACTGTGTAACAGCCAAATTTTCTTAAGTATGGTGCTAATAAAGATGCAACTAATACATATCCACCAGTCCAACCTACAAGTAGTGCCATATAACCGTAACCTTTAAAGTAAATACCACCTGCCATTGCAACGAATGATGCACCAGACATCCAGTCTGCTGCTGTTGCCATTCCGTTGAACACGGTCGGTACTTGCCTTCCTGCTACGTAATAAGCATCTGCTTGAGCTGTTCGTGATAGATAACCAATTATAGCGTAGATGGCTACAGTAAAAGCAACAAAACAAATTCCTATCGCTTTAGATGTCATACCCATCTGCTCGCCAATTGCCATTATGATTATGAAAGCTAAAAATCCTCCTGTATAGATTCCATAAACCCTAGGCAAATTGTCTATAAATTTACCTTTTATCATTAGTCATCTCCTTTTTCACTGAAGCCGAATTCTTCATCGATTTTTTCTTGTTTATTTGCAAACCAGAAAATTAGGATTACAAAAATTCCAAGAGATCCCTGACAAGTAAACCAATAAGTCAGTGGATAACCAAAGGGTCCTGTTACAGACTCCATTTCAGCTCCGAAAAGGAAGATTCCAATTGAGAATACAAACCAAATAGCTAATGTAACCATTAGCAATCCTCTGGTTTTTTCCCAGTGTCGCGCTTGTTTTGACATAAGACGTCCCTCTCTATTTTTAATTTTTAGTTATAACTGCCAAAAACATAAACTATATGACATCGATTTAAAGTATTAAAATTGTTAATAATATTGGTGTTTTTGAGGTATAAATTAATTAAATAGCTATTTTTATGGCAAAATACAAATTAACCTGGAAAGACCTTTCTTGGAGAGATTTTAAGATTTATTTTTTTTCACTTTTTAAAGCCTTCATACCAAAGACAAAAATAAGTAATTTGGATGAATTAGAGGATTTTATTCAAACCAAATCAGCCTGGGTTACTCAAGTAACACTTTATGGTTATTTAAAAACTAGAATGGGAACAAGATATGTTCTTCACTTTGAAAATGATAAATTTATGACATCTGTAAATTTAGCTAAGTGGAATATGTATGCCGTAGCACTTCAAGATCTGACATTTTTTACATTTTCTTATTTAAAAAATAATTTGAATTATCAAGACATTGATAAAGCTAAAGAAATTTTTTTAAAAATTTTAGATGATGAAACTAAGAATAAAATGCCACTAGATATTATTGAGGAAGCGAAAAAGAATTTTAATGAAAGATTAAAAAGTATTAATTGGAGCACTTATTATAATGATCTTCCATTTAATCCTAGTGCATTATCATTATATAAGTGGGCACCTATAGCCGATGAATTAAAACAACTTGATCGTAAAATTGTTTTAAATTCAGTAATTTTAAAATGGGATATTGTTAAAAAAGAATTTAACGAGAGAGTAAAGTTCTAAATATTTTTTCTATTATCAATTAGACTTTTAACAACGCTTTGATCAGCTAAAGTAGTTATATCTCCAAGTTGTTCATGTTCATTAGCTGCAATTTTTCTTAATATTCTTCTCATTATTTTTCCAGATCTTGTTTTTGGAAGTCCAGGAGAAAACTGAATTAAATCTGGTGTTGCTATTGGTCCAATTTGCTTTCTAACCCAAAGTTTTAGTTCTCTTTCTAGGTCACCGTCATGATTTTCACCTACATTTAAAGTTACATAACAATATAAACCATTACCTTTAATATCATGTGGATACCCCACTACTGCAGCTTCAGCTACTTTAGGATGAGCGACAAATGCACTTTCAATTTCAGCAGTTCCAAGGTTATGACCTGAAACAATTATTACGTCGTCAACTCTACCAGTTATCCAGTAGTAGCCATCTTTATCTCTTCTGCATCCATCTCCAGTAAAATATTTTCCATTAAATTGAGAAAAATATGTATCTATAAATCTTTGGTGATCTCCATAAACAGTTCTCATTTGGCCTGGCCACGATTGAGCTATACATAGCCTTCCTTTTGCTTCACCTTTTAAATTATTTCCATCTTGATCAACTATTACAGGTTTAATTCCATAAAAAGGTTTTGTTGCAGATCCTGGTTTAAGATCAATTGCACCTGTCTGAGGACTTATTAAAATTCCTCCTGTTTCCGTTTGCCACCAAGTATCAACGATAGGACATTTGGAATCCCCGACTACTTTATAATACCATTGCCACGCTTCTGGATTAATAGGTTCACCCACTGTACCCAATAACTTTAATGATTTTCTAGAAGTTTTTTTAACTGGACTATCTCCTTCTCTCATTAAAGCTCTTATTGCAGTTGGAGCTGTATAAAAAATATTGACCTTATATTTATCCACTATTTGCCACCATCTAGATGAATCTGGATATGTAGGTATACCTTCAAACATTATGGTTGTTGCTCCATTTGATAATGGTCCATAAATTATGTAGCTATGTCCAGTTATCCATCCAATGTCTGCAGTGCACCAATAAATATCCTTAGATTTATAATTAAATATATACTGATGTGTCATAGAAGCATAAACCATATAGCCACCGGTTGTATGTAAGACACCTTTTGGTTTGCCAGTCGATCCCGATGTATATAATATAAACAAAGGGTCTTCAGCATTCATTTCCTCAGGTTCACATGTATTAGATACTTTTTTTGTTATATCGTGATACCAAACATCTCTTTCTTCGTCCCAGTCAATTCTATTTCCTGTTCTTTTAACAACTATACATTTTTTAACATTTGGACAATTTAATAAAGCTTCATCAGTAATTGATTTTAACGGTATAGTTTTACCACCTCTTACACCCTCGTCAGCAGTTACTATATAATCTGATTTACAATCATTAATTCTTCCAGCAATACTATCTGGAGAAAATCCACCAAAAATAATTGAATGAATTGCACCAATTCTTGCACAAGCTAGCATTGTATAAGCAAGCTCCGGTATCATTGTTAAATAAATAGTTACCCTGTCTCCTTTTTTAATCCCTAGAGATTTTAAACCATTTGATATTTTAGATACTTCATTGTGTAATTGTTGATAGGAAATTTTTTTTTGAACTTTTGGATCATCGCCAATCCAAATTATTGCAGTTTTGTTTTTATTTTTTTTAAGATGTCTATCAATACAATTTGCTGAAGCATTTAATGTTCCATCGTAATACCATTTAATATGAACATCTGTTTTGCTATATTTTACATCTTTTATTTTTGTATATGGTTTTATCCAACTAATTCTTTTTCCCTCTTTTTTCCAAAATCCTTCATTGTCCTTTATCGATTGACTATATTTTTTTTCGTATTCTCGCTTAGTAGCTAGTGATTGGCGTATCCATTCTTTTTTTGTTCTATAAATAAGTTCACCGCTTGAAGAATTGGCATTATTCTTTTTAGAAATTTTTTTTCTCTTCTTTCTTATTTTTCTCTTAGATTTTTTTCTTTTCTTAGTTTTTTTTTTTCTACGCGTCATTTTTTTAAGGCAATATTACCCATCTTCAAAATGATTTTCCAGCATTTACTATCTATAGGCATAACTGATAGTCTAGTTTGCCTCAAAAGCTGCAAATTCTTGAGTTTTTTGTTTTTTTTTATATTTTTAAGACTTACCGGATATTTTAACTTTGCTTTAAATCTTACTTTAACAGAAACAAATTTTTTTGATTTATCGGTAGAATCTAAAAAAGCTTTTTTAATTACTTGAACTATGCCAACAATTTCTTTTCCAATATTCGAATGATAAAAAAAACATAAATCTCCTATTTCCATTTTTTTTAAATTGTTGGCTGCTTGATAATTTCTTACTCCATCCCAGTCAGAACCTCTTGGTCCAGCTTTTTTTTGTTGATATATTGACCAAATATATGGTTCAGATTTTAATAACCAGTACTTCATGAAAGTTCTACTCCAGCGCCTTTCAAAAATTTTGCACTTTTATCAAGAGAAAGTCTTGGATTTGCCACTAAATCTAGACTATCAAATTGTTTAGCTTTAAATTTTTCTAATCCTACCATTGCTATCATTGCAGCATTATCTCCACATAAATTAAGATCAGGAAAAATTGGTTCAAAATTATTTTCATTACTAACTTTAATTAATTTATCTCTAATTCCTTTGTTAGCCGCAACTCCTCCAGCTACAACGAATGAGTTTTTATTTTTGGAATTAATTTTTTTAAATTCTTCAAAAGCAACTTTTGTTTTTATATATAAAATTTCCTCAATTGTTTTTTGAAATGATGCAGCAAGATCAAATTTTTCCTGTTCAGTTTTAATTGTTTTTGTAATTCTCAAAATTGCAGTTTTTAATCCAGCAAAGGAAAGATTACATCCTCCTTTATTTATTATTGGTTTTGGAAGCTCAAATTTATTTGGGTTACCATTTTCAGCAAATTTTTCTAACTTTGGTCCGCCTGGAAACTCAATTCCTAAAAGTTTTGCAGTTTTATCAAATGCTTCACCCAAAGCATCATCAATAGTTGTTCCAAGTCTTATATATTTTCCAAGTCCATTTACACTTAGATACTGACTATGACCTCCTGAAATTAATAATAACAAGTAAGGATATTTAAGTTTAGAATGTAATTTAGGACTTAATGCGTGACCTTCTAAATGGTTAACTCCTATAAAAGGTAAATTCAAAGATGATGCCATCGCTTTTCCAAAATTTAGACCAACAGTTAAACAAACAATTAATCCAGGTCCAACAGTTGTTGCAATTGCTGAAATTTTTTCTAAACCCAGACCACTTTGTTCAATAGCACTCTTTACAATCAAATCAATTTTTTCTAAATGAGATCTAGCAGCTAAATCTGGCACAACGCCACCAAATTCTTTATGAATATCAAATTGACTTGAAATTATATTAGATAATATTTTAGGGACACCATTATCATTATCTTCTATAATTGCAGCTGCAGTTTCATCACAACTGGTTTCTATTCCTAAGATAATGGTTTTTTTGCTCATAATAATTTTTATATTGATATAATTAAACTATAAGTATGAAATATAAATAAGTTTTATGAATAGAGATAAAATAGTTATTGGATCAAGAGGAAGCAAATTAGCTTTAATTTATGCTGAAAAAGTAAAAAGTAAATTAAGAGATAGTTGTTCGAAAAAAATTGAAATAAAGCCAATTATTACCGAAGGCGATGTTAATCAAAAAGACAGACTTTCAGAGGTTGGAGGAAAAGGCTTATTTTCAAAAAAAATAGAGTCGGAACTATTAGAAAATAAAATTGATTTAGCAGTTCATGCATTAAAAGATATGCCAGGAATTGAAACTAAAGGTCTAATTACGAATTGTTTTTTAGAAAGAAATTATCCAAATGAAATACTGATTAGTAAAAACAATATTAAATTTAACAAACTTAAATCTAAATCTATAATTGGAACTTCTTCTTATAGAAGAGAGTACCAACTAAAACACATGAGAAGTGACTTAAGTTATAAATTGATTAGAGGAAATGTAGATACGAGAATAAAAAAACTAAATGAGGGCTTGTATGATGCAATTATCCTATCCAAGGCTGGAATTGACTCATTAAATTTAAGTGATCATATAACCCAAGAATTTTCAATTGAAGAAATAATACCTAGTGCTGGACAAGGTGTGATAGCAGTTCAGTGTAGAAATGATGATAAAGATATAGAAGAAATTTTGAAAAAAATTAATCATAAAGAAACCAAAACTTGTTGTGTTGCGGAAAGAGAATTATTAAAGACTTTGGAAGGAGATTGTAATACAGCTGTAGGTGCAATTTCTACCGTTAATCAAAACATTATTACTCTTAATGTTGAACTATTTTCAAAAGATGGAAAAAAAAGATATTTCATTAAGAACTCAAAAGATTTAAGTTTAGCCAAAGAACTTGGAATTGAAATTGGTGAATTATTGAAAAAAAAATCCAAGGGTTCTTACAAATAATAAAATGCATATATTATTAACTAGACCAATTGAAGATTGTGAAAATTTGATAGTAAGATTTGGAAATCTTGGACATACAGTTTCACATCTTCCTTTGATTAAAATAAAAAACAAGAAATATAATTCCATTAATTTTTCTGAATATAATTGTTTTATTTTTACTAGCTCAAATGCAATTAAAAATTTAAATTTAGATGGAATAAATAAAAATACAGATTGTTTTTGCGTGGGAAATGCAACTGAAAAAATAGCACTATCTTTTGGTTTTCAAAACGTTTTTTCTGCAGAGGGTAATGTAAATAATTTAAAAGAGTTAATTTTGCAAAATATAAATAATAAAGACAGCAAACTATTATATGTAAGTGGTGAAATAGTATCTTCTGATTTGGATAGAGATTTAATAAAAGAGGGATATAAAATTGAAAGAATTGTCAATTATTCTGTAGAACCAGTAGAAACCCTAAATCTTGATTTTATAGAAAAATTAAAAAAAAACATACCAGAAACAGTATTTATTTATTCTCAAAATAGTGGAAAAAATTTCTTAAATTTGATTAATAAATATGAATTAGTTGACTATTGGATGAATACTAACTTAATGTGTATAGGAGAAAAAACTTCATCTTCTTTAAACGTGATAAAATGGAAAAAGATATTTTTTTTTAATCCAGGAGAAGAGGAGTTTTTAATAAACAGATTATAATTATGAATGCTTTTAAAAATTTTAAAGATTTATTTATTTCAGTTTGGGAAAAAGGAATTTTAGGAATTAACTATATTGAAATAATTATTGGACTTGCAATATTTTTAATCTTTTTAATTTTTAGAGGATTAATTGGCAGATTAATTGTTAAAAAATTAGAACTAATTTCAAAAAAAACAACTAATAAATTAGATGATACTTTTGTAAAATCTATGGAAGGTCCTGCAAGATTTTTACCTATAGTACTAGGTTTTTTCTTTGCAAGTTATTACATGAGTTTTACAGAAGAAACACAAAACTTTGTAGACAATCTTAATAGAACATTAATAACAATTTTAATATTTTGGATTATTCACCAAATTATAGAACCCGTATCCTATATAATGAGCGGTCTAGATAAACTATTAACAAAAGAATTAATAGGATGGATTATTAAATCTTTAAAAATATTAATTTTTATTTTAGGAGCAGCGGCAGTTCTTGAATTGTGGGGAATAAAAATAGGACCCATTATTGCTGGATTAGGTTTATTTGGAGTTGCAGTTGCATTAGGGGCACAAGATTTATTTAAAAATTTAATCTCAGGAATTTTAGTTTTAGTAGAAAAAAGATTTAAAGTAGGTGATTGGATATTAGTTGAAGAAATTATAGAGGGAATAGTTGAAAAAATTGGATTTAGATCAACAACAATTAGGAAGTTTGATAAATCAATCGCAATAATACCAAATTTTCAGTTCGCTGAAAATGCTGTAATAAATATTAGTGAAACTACAAGTTGGATTATAAGTTGGACAATAAATTTGCAGTATGACACCACAGTGGAACAACTAAAAACTATAAGAAATGAAATTGAAAATTATATAAAAAGTCATGAAGATTATAAGATAGAAAATGGATATGCTGTAAGAATAGATAAGTTTTCAGATAGCTCTATTGATATGTATATAAGATGTTTTACAAAAACTGACGATTGGGATGAATGGCTGGCAGTAAAAGAGAGACTTGCAATTGAAATAAAACAAATAGTTGAAAAAAATAAAGCATCTTTTGCATTTCCAAGCCAATCTATTTATGTTGAGAAAAAATGATTGCTATTTTTTATCTAGTACTTCAAATATTAAAAATTTATTCCTATGTAGTCATTGCCAATGTGATAATAAGCTGGTTAATAGCATTTAATATTCTTAATACTTCAAATAGATTTGTTTATTCTATTTTGGATTTTACTTATCGATTAACCGATCCAATTTTAAATAAAATAAGAAGATTTTTACCTAATTTAGGTGCTTTCGATATTTCTCCAATAATTCTTCTTTTGTTGATCTGGTTTATTGAAATGTGTATGAAGCTTTACGTAGCACCAGTAATTTTTAGTTAATTTATGATTTTAATAGACGGAAAAAAAGAAGCAGCAGAATTAAGAGAAAGATTAAAGAAAGAAGTTTCTGAATTAAAATCTAAATATAATAAAGTACCAGGATTAACTGTAATTTTAATAGGCGATATGGCACCAAGCCAAATTTATGTTCGTATGAAAGAAAAAGCTGCAAATGAAGCGGGCTTAAAATCCGAGGTTGTAAGATATCCAGACTCTATAGAAGAAAAAAAAGTTTTAGATAAGATTAATGAACTAAATAAAGATGACAGTGTATCGGGTATTTTAGTTCAACTACCATTACCAAAACATATTGATAAACAAAAGGTTATAGAAGCAATTTTACCAAGTAAAGATGTTGATGGATTTCATCCTATGAATGTTGGGAATTTATCTTCAGGTTATGAGAGCTTAGTTCCTTGTACACCTCTTGGATGTTATTTATTAATTAAAAAAATTGAACCTAATTTAAATGGAAAAAAAGCAGTTATTGTTGGTAGATCAAATTTAAATGGAAAACCAATGACTCAACTTCTTTTAAAAGAAAGTTGTACAGTTACAATTACACACTCTAAAACAAAAGATCTAAAAAGTGAATGTTTACAAGGTGATATTATAGTTGCAGCAGTTGGAATGCCTGAACTTATTAAAGGTGATTGGGTTAAAAAAGATGCAATCGTAATTGATGTAGGAATTAATAAAACTGATAAAGGAATTATTGGTGACGTTGCATTTGATGAAGTTTCAAAAGTTGCAAAAGCCTTAACACCTGTTCCAGGTGGTGTTGGTCCTATGACCATTGCTTGTTTATTAAAAAATACTATTAAATGTTTTAAAAGATCGCAAAAAAATTAATATGTCAAATTCAATTAGGTGGATTATATTTGTTACTGGATGGATGACATTTAGAGCAATCGGTTCTAGTTTATTTTTATTTTGGAACATAACTGGAAATGAAAGAGGAGCACCCCCGGAATGGGTTTTGGCATTAATTGGAGATTTTATAATTGGTACAACAGCATTTTTTTTAGTTTATGGTATATTAAAAAAACCCTCTTATTTAATTTGGGGATTATTACTTTCTTGGAATATTTTAGGACTTATAGATTTACTTGGTGCTATAAGAACCAGTTTATTAGTACCTTTCGGCCCAATACCAGAAATGGGCTTAACAAGTTTAGGTGTGAGATCTATTTTGATTTTAAATACTTTTTTACAAATATCTTGCATATATTTACTATTTAAGGATAGCGTTAGAAACTATTTTAAAAATTATACATAAATTTTACTGAATTTATTTTTTTAAATTTTTTTTATGAAAATTAATAAATCTTTCAACGTTAGATTTATTGAATGTTTTATTTTCTTCAAAAGAAACCTTTTTCATTGAATAAGCATTACTTTTAGTTTGTCTAGATACAATTGTAATATTACCTTTGTATAATTTAAGCTTAACAGATCCGTTGACTTTACTTCTTTTTAGATCAACAATTTTTTGAAGCTTAAATCTTGCTTTTGAATACCAATAACCATTGTAAATGAGTTCTGCATATTTTGGCATTATCTCATCTTTTTTGTGCATAGTTTCTTTATCTAAAGTTACAGATTCCATTGCTCTATGAGCATTAATTAATAAAGTTCCACCGGGAGTTTCATATACACCTCTTGACTTTATTCCGATAAATCTATTTTCAACCAGATCAACTCTGCCAATTCCATTTTTACCAGCCAATATATTTAACTTTTCTAAGAGTTTTGAAGGTGTTAATTTTTTTCCATTAATAGTTATAGGATCTCCCTTTTTAAATCCTATAGTTACAAAAGATGCTTTTTTAGGTGCTTTTTCTGGAGAAGTTGTTCTTTGAAAAATAAATCCGGGAGCTGGATTTTTAGGATTTTCTAAAACTTTTCCTTCTGTTGATGTATGGAATAAATTATCGTCCACTGAAAATGGTGGAGCTCCCTTTTTATCTTTTGGAATAATTATTTTATTTTTTTTAGCATAATTAATCAAATCAGTTCTAGACTTAAGTTTCCAAATTCTCCAAGGAACTATTATTTTTATTTTTGGCCCAAAGTAATGATAGCCAAGTTCAAATCTTACCTGGTCATTACCTTTGCCTGTAGAACCATGAGAAACAGCATAAGCTTTGAACTTTTTAGCAATTCTAATCTGATCTTTAGCAATCAATGGCCTTGCGATTGATGTACCTAATAAATAAACACCTTCATATAAAGCGTGTCCTCTAATCATTGGATAAATATAATCTTTTACAAAAACATCTTTTAAATTTTTTATAATAATATTTTTAACACCAAGTTTTTTTGCATTTCTAAATATTTTTTTTTTATCAAGTTTTTGACCTATATCTGCAGTATACGCAATTACTTCAGCATTATAATTTTCTTGAAGCCATTTTAGAATAACAGATGTATCAAGTCCGCCTGAATAGGCTAGAACTACTTTCTTCTTTAACTTCATTTATTTTAAGTACAATTTTTTTTAGCTGTGTTGTAAGCTTTTGTAAAACCTAATAAAGAGTAATGGTCAATTGTCTGTGATCCAGATTTATTAAATCCTGTAACCATAATTCTAGATCCTTTTTTCATTGTTTTTATCATTTTTTTTTCAATTTTATTATCTGCAATCCAAGCAAATCCTTCTTGAGAAATATCAAATTTATATTTATTTTTACCCGACCTAGCTCTAATTGAATTTTGAGTATTATATTCGTATCCCGAAGTTGTACTTATCTCGTCCACAACTTTATCTTTTGGTCTAAAGCTCACAAATAATCTTGCTTCTCTAGCCTCACCTTTTGGTGATTGTAGAACAGGCTTTGTTTGAGCAAAACACACTTTTTCTGTATCACTATTTAATACCATTGTCTCCCAATCTTTAAATTTACCAATTTTTTTTAAATTTTCCGATTGGGCCATACCTGTACTTAAAAAAAATAATATAAATAAATTTATTAGTATATTTTTAATTAAGGGCATGGGTTTGGATATATTTTTTGTACTTCATTAATTTCTTTTATTATTTCTTTATCTAATTTAACTTTTACACTTTCTATATTTGTTTTCAACTGCTCCATAGTTGTTGCACCTATTATTACACTAGTCATAAAATCTTGGACTTCACAAAATTTTATCGACATTTGACTTATGTCTAGGTTATATTTTTTGCTTATTTTGTAATATTCTTCTACAGCTTTTTCAGTGTTGGGTTTTCTATATCTTGACCAAAAGTCAAAATCTCTTTCAATTCTCGATCCTTTGGGTAATGCACCATTTCTATATTTGCCACTTAAATATCCACTTGCCAAAGGTGAATATGCTAGGCATCCAATTTGCTCTCTTATTGAAACTTCAGCCAAGCCCACTTCGTAAGATCTGTTTAAAAGACTATAAGGGTTTTGAATCGACATCATTCTAGGTAAATGTTTGTCCTTTGACAATTTAAGATAATTCATTACTCCCCATGGAGTTTCATTTGATAAGCCAACATATCTTATTTTTCCATTCTTGATATGTTTCTGTAAATTATCTAGAACTTCTTCAAAACTATTCCAATTATTTTCTTTGTGTTCGTAACCAAGTTTACCAAAGCTGTTTACATTTCTTTCTGGCCAATGAAGTTGATAAAGATCAATATAATCCGTTTTAAGTCTTTTAAGACTAGCTTCAAGTGCATCATCTAAATTTTTTCCTACAAAACTATTTTGACCATCTCTAAGATAGTTTCTTGCTGGACCAGCAACTTTGGTTGCCAATATAATTTTGTCTCTTTTTTTAGTTTTTTGAAACCAGTTGCCTATAATTTCTTCTGTATCACCATAAGTTTCTTCTTTAGGTGGGACCGCATAAAGCTCAGCAGTATCAAAAAAATTAATACCATGATCTAATGAATAGTCCATTTGTTCAAAGCCTTCATTTTGAGTATTTTGTTCCCCCCAAGTCATAGTGCCTAGGCAAATAGTGCTTACATCAAGTTTAGTATTTCCTAATTTTCTATAATTCATTGAATTTTTATTATTTTTTTATTTTTTTATGACATCTTGAATAAATAGTAAAAGGCTATTATATAAATGTTATGGAATTTAATAAGCAAAATATTTTAAACAAAGTAAAAGCAGCTCAGCAAACATCAGTTGTAATGGATGAAGGCCTAAGAGCCTACATGTTAAAGGTATATAACTACATGGCAACAGGAGTTTTGCTAACAGGGATTATTGCGCTTCTTTCTTTCAAAATGTCAGTAGTAACAGACTCTAGTGGGGCAATAGCGGGGTTTACAAGCCTAGGAAATGCATTATTTTTTTCTGGGTTAAAATGGGTTGTTATGTTGGCACCTCTAGGAATAGTTTTCTATATGAGTTTTGGAATAAATAAAATGAGTGTGGCCAAAGCACAGACTGTATTTTGGGTTTTTGCAGCTCTTATGGGCTTGTCATTGTCTTGGATATTATTGGTTTATACAGGAGCAAGTGTTGCAAGAGTATTTTTTATAACTTCAGCAACTTTTGGAGCAATGAGTATATATGGATATACGACCAAAAGAGACTTAACCAAAATGGGATCCTTTTTAATGATGGGTCTGATCGGAATTATAATTGCATCTTTAGTGAATATATTTTTAAAATCATCAATGATGTATTTTGTAATTTCAATTTTAGGAGTTTTAATTTTTGTTGGTTTAACGGCATATGACACGCAAAAAATTAAGAATATGTATACAGCTTCTGATACCGGAGAAATTATGGGCAAAAAGGCTGTAATGGGAGCACTAACTTTATATTTAGATTTTATTAATTTATTTATAATGCTTTTAAGATTATTCGGTCAAAGAAGATAATTATAATTTTTTCCAGTTAATATCTTTTAACAAGTTAATAAGACTACTAGAGTTTCTTAATATTTTTCCTTTTGAATCTGTGATTAAATATTTCAAATTCTTGTTATTTGGTTTGAAATTTTTGCAAATCTTATACATTTCTTTTTCTGCGGCATTCTTAAAAATATTAAAGCCCACTTGTTTACTGGAAATAGTCAAACCATAGTCTTTCCAAGATCCATGAGAAACCATTTTTGCATATAAATCTAATATTATTTTTAGCTCTTCTTTTTCAAAAAAATATCTCTGTTCTTTTTCTGAAATACTATTGTTAATTACAAGTTTTAAATTTCTATTCATCAGATCTATATTTGTTGATTATATTGACCTGAAAAATAGTAAAAGTAAATGTTAGAGGTAGTAAACCCCAAACTTTAAAATTTACCCAAAACTCTTCTGTTTGAGTTCTCCATACTAATTCATTTATTAATGCCAAAAAAAAGAAAAAGTACATCCATCTTATATTTAAAATTTGCCATCCCAAATCATTTAATTTAATTGATTTACCAAGAATTTTTTTTAAAATAGGCTCACTGCTAAAATATTTCCCAAAAAATAATGCCATTCCAAACAATATATTGATTATTGTTGGTTTCATGTAGATAAAAATGGGATTATTAAAATAAATTGTTAGACCTCCAAAAAGAGAAATTAATATGCCTCCCAATAAGGGAATGTATGGTATTTTTTTTTCTAGAAACCAAATAATTACAACTGCGACAATAGTTGCTATTATTAAAGGAGGAATAGCAACTTTTAAATTTTTTCCACTATTATAATAAATTATAAAGAAAATTAACAAAGGACCAAAATCTGTGATGAATTTTATAAGAGATTTATTCACAAAATCATATTAACAGAATAATCAAATATTCACATTTTTTTTATTGATTTTTATAATTAAATATCCATATTTAACATCTGTGAGTATTCAAAAAGCAAAATTTTCAATAGGAGACATAGTTAAACATAAACACTTTGATTTTAGAGGTGTGATTTATGATGTTGATTTTGAATTTAATAATTCTGAAGAGTGGTATCAATCTATTCCAAAAAAGGTAAGACCAAGAAAAGATCAGCCATTCTACCATTTGCTAGCTGAAAATGACGAAGTAACATATGAAGCTTACGTATCTGAACAAAATTTGATTTCGGACGATTCTGAGGAGCCAATTAAACATCCTTTGATAAACGAGATTTTTTCTGGAAAAAAGGGCTCAGGTTATTTTAAGCCATCAAACTAAAAAAAAAGTCAATTTTTAAACACAATTAGCTCAAACCTTAGACATAAGTGTTTATTAAACTATAAATAATTTCGATCAAGGATACTATTCCATATCCCTTATTTATCTCCCTCAGTGTTCTTGGTCGAGATGAGTTTCAAAAAATACAAATAATTCATTTTTTAGTATATAAGCACTTTCAAATGTTTGGTTTAATAGATAATAGTAAAATTTTTTCAATTACATCGAAAGCTCCAAAGTATGTTTTTTTTGTATTTGTCATAGTGTTATCGATTGGATTATTAGAAGCATTAGTTTTATCTCCAGAAGATTATATTCAAAGTCATTCGGTAAGAATAATGTATGTACACGTTCCATCAGCATGGATATCTATTGGAATTTTTTTGTTAATTGGAATTTTGTCTATAGGCAGTGTAATTTTTAAAAATAAAATTTTTTCCATTATAGCAAAAAGCTTGGCTCCATCTGGCTTAGTTTTTAATATAATTGCCTTAGTTACTGGCTCCATATGGGGAAAGCCAACATGGGGTACCTGGTGGGCATGGGATTCGAGAATTACATCAATGCTTATTCTGTGTTTATTTTATATCTTGTATATTTTATCATGGAGGATCATTGAGGACAAAAATAAACTAAATAAAATTACATCTTTGATAGGCATGCTAGGACTAATAAATATACCAATAATTAAATTTTCAGTTGATTGGTGGTCTACTTTGCATCAACCATCTTCTGTAAGATTATTAGAAAAGACTACAATTCATTCATCTATGCTAGTACCATTAACCTTGATGACTGCGGCATTTGCACTATTTTCACTTTTGATATTTTTGATGAAATATAATACAGAAATGATAAAGATAAAAAATAAAGGATTAGATAGGTTATGATACAAGAATTTTTTTTAATGAATGGATATGGAGTTTATGTATGGTCGGCGTTTAGCTTTACATTGGCAAGCTTTTCTATTTTGTATCTGATTGTAAAAACTCAGCATGCTAAAGAGAAAAAAAGATTTAATGCTAAATTCAATAGTTTGTCTTATGACAGGCAAAAACTAGCAAAAATTCAGCAAACACATAGAGAAGTTTTATTAGACATATCTGCTTCTAAAATTTAACTTGGTTTTTCATGTATGGCAAAAAAGTTAAATTAAGAATAGTATTTTTATCTTTAATTTTTCTAATTTCGCTATTAACTATTTTTTTTGTTCTAAAATCATTAGAAGAAAATGTCGTTTATTTTAAATCTCCCACCGATATAAAAGAAATTACTGAGATTAGTGACAAAAAAATTCGAGTTGGAGGAATGGTTAAAAAAGGATCAGTAGTATTATCATCTGACAAAATTAATTTTATAATTACAGATTTTAAAAATGAGGTAAATGTAGTTTATAGTGGAGCAGTTCCCAATTTATTTGCTGAGGAAAAGGGTGTTGTGGCTGAGGGAATTCTAAGAGATAGAAATTTTCTAAAAGCGAAAAAAATTTTAGCAAAACACGATGAAAATTATATGCCACCTGAAGTAAAAAAAGCATTGGAGGAGAAATAGTTTGTTTTATACTCAGTTAGGAAATTACTCATTAGTTTTTGGTTTTATTTTTTCATTAATAATATTTTTCTTTTGTTTTAAGAACATAAATAACAAAAGCAAAAAAATTGAAACAAATATATTTTCTTTTTTATTTCTTCAATTTTTATCTATTTCTTTAAGCTTTATATGTTTAATTATTTCTTTTGTTTTATCTGATTTTAGCAATGAAACAGTTTATAATAATTCTCACACAACAAAACCTCTTTTTTATAAGATATCGGGTGCTTGGGGAAATCACGAAGGAAGTTTACTTTTGTGGTTGTTAGTCTTAGTATTATTTGTTTTTATATTTTCTTTAACTTCAAAAAAGCATCCTAAGAAATATCGAATTTTAACTATTGTTTTTCAGGAAATAATTATTTTTGGTTTTATATCTTTTCTTTTAATTACATCTAATCCATTTAACATAATTTTTCCGACCCCAATTGAAGGGCTAGGATTGAATCCTATTTTACAAGATCCTGCTTTAGCAATTCATCCTCCAATTTTGTATTTAGGATATGTTGGTTCATCTATAATATTTTCTTCATCACTTGCTGCATTAACTCAGAATTATGTAAATAAAAGTTGGGCGTCACATATAAAAAAATGGATTATTTCTTCATGGATATTTTTAACTTTAGGAATATTAGTTGGATCAATCTGGGCTTATTATGAGTTAGGATGGGGAGGATTTTGGTTCTGGGATGCAGTAGAAAATATATCTTTGATGCCTTGGTTCTGTTTAACTGCGCTTTTACATACAATTTTAGTTTTAGAAAAAAGAAATCTTTTAAAAACATGGACTTTAATATTATCAATTACCACATTTACACTAAGTGTAAGTGGAACCTTTTTAGTTAGATCAGGAATTTTAAACTCAGTCCATACGTTTGCTAATGATCCAAGTAGAGGAATATTTATATTAATTTTTTTATTTGTATTAATTATTTTATCGATAGTGATTTTTTTCTTTTTTCAAGTTAATGACGGACCAACTATTAAAAAAACATTTTTACTGAGCAAGGAAACATCAATAATGATAAATAATTGGTTTATGATGTATTTTTTATCAGTTGTACTAATTGGAACTATGTATCCAATAATTTTAGAAGTGTTAAGTGACAACAGAGTTTCTATTGGTCCACCTTTTTATAATAAATTATTGTATCCTTTTTTAATACTTTTTCTTATCATCATGGCATTTGGTACAAAACTGAATTGGATCAATTCAACTTTGCCAAAAGTTAGATACATTAATTTTTTTTACTTATTTATCTCTATTTTAATTTCTATTTATATTGTTGAAATTACAGAAACTAAGT
>CACCYQ010000014.1 GCA_902550285.1 uncultured Pelagibacteraceae bacterium
ACAGGTAGATTTGGATAAATTATGAGTAATGAACATACAGTTAAATCATACGAAGAAGAACTTCAGTTTCTTAAAGATTCTTTAATTAATATGGGGAGCTTAACAGAGTCACAATTAACTGACTCAATGGATGCAATAATTAAAGTTGACAAAGATTCAATTGATAAAATTATAAAAAGTGATGAAAAAATAAATAAATTTAGATCAAAAATTGACTCTCAAATAATGAATTTATTAGTAAAAAGAGCGCCAATGGCTATTGACTTGAGAGAAACTATAAGCTCATTAAAAATTTCGCAAGATTTAGAAAGAATTGGAGACTTGTCAAAAAGTAATGCAAAAAAAGTTAAACCTTTGCCTTTAGATTTACCTGATGAATTACTTGGAAATTTAAAAAGATTAGGCGAATTAGTTATAAAACAACTAAATGATGTGCTCGATAGTTATGTTAACAAAAATTATGATAAAGCAAAAGACGTATGGGAAAAAGATGAACAGGTAGATGATCTAACTTATATAGCAATGGAAAGTGTAATAGACTTCCTTTCTAAAGATAAAAAGAACTTAGATTTTTCTACCCACTTAATATTTGCAACAAAAAATTTAGAAAGAGCTGGAGATCACGTAACAAATATAGCAGAAACAGTATGTTATTTAATTAAAGGTGAATATCTAAAAGGCAGTAGGCCAAAAGGCAAAGTAGTTCAAGACAACTAATGACAGGTAAAATATTTATTATTGAAGATGAACCTTCAATAATCCAATTAGTTAAACATAATTTAGAAAAAGAAGGTTTTGTTGTATCTTCGTCATTAAATGGTAATGAAGGATTAAAAGAACTAAAAAAATTCCAACCTAATTTACTTTTACTAGACTGGATGCTTCCAGATTTATCGGGGATTGATGTATGTAAAAATATAAGAAGAGATAATATTTTTAAAAACTTACCAATTATAATGCTTACAGCCAAAGGAGAAGAGGAGGATAAAATTAAAGGATTAGATAGTGGAGTTGATGATTACATAACTAAGCCTTTCAGTTTTAATGAGTTATTATCAAGAATAAAAGCAGTATTAAGAAGATCAGATCCTAAAATTGTTTCCGACCTTTTAGAATTCGAAGATTTAAAATTAGATAGAGTAGAAAAACGTGTTTTTAGAGATAAACAAGAGTTAAAACTAGGACCGACAGAATTTAGGTTATTAGAGTTTTTCTTACTTAACCCCAAAAGAGTTTTTTCAAGAGATCAAATATTAGAAAGTGTATGGCCAAATAATATAAATGTTGAAGGTAGAACTATAGATGTTCATATAAGAAGATTAAGACAATCTATTAACACTAAAGATAAAAAAGAATTAATAAGAACTGTTAGATCTTCAGGATATTCACTTATATAAAAATAATTTTCTAACAATATATATTGCTAATATCATTCCAATAAATTCTGCAAGAATATAATATGGTGTATTTAAATAACTAATACCAGTAAAAGACTCTGTAAATGTTCTAGCAATTGCTACCGCAGGATTTGCAAAAGAAGTTGAAGAAGTAAACCAATAACCAGCAGTAATATAAAGACCAACACTAGCTGCAACAGCAATTTTGCCAGACTTCATTGAACCAAAAATTATTATTATAAGCCCTAATGTTGCTATTACCTCAGATGTGAATATGTAAATTCCATCTCTTGACTTAGTAGATAACTCATAAATTTCATGTTCAAAAAAGAAATTGGCTAAACCAACACCAATCAAGCAACCAACCAATTGAGCAATGATATAGTAGGGTAATAGTTTCTTTTTTAATTTACCTGTTATTGTCATTGCGATACTTACAAATGGATTAAAGTGAGCTCCTGATACATCAGCAAATACTGTAATAAGCACAAATAAACCTGCTCCTGTTGCTATTGTGTTTGCAATTAACATCACAGCAACGTCATTAGTTAAGTTTTCAGCCATTAAACCTGAGCCAACAATAATCATTACTAAAAAACAACTGCCTAATAGTTCAGCAAGAAAATAACGACTTTTATTTTTCATTTAGTAGTTCCTTTATATTTTTATTAATATGATTAAAAACTTTTTCAATTATTTCATCTTTTTTATTTAAGTTATTTGTTTCATTAAGTAATTTAGCAGGATCCTCTATATCCCAATGAATTATCTGATCTTTATTTGGCCAAATAGGGCAGACTTCGTTATTAGCATTATTACAAACTGTAATAACATAATCCATTTTAATTTGACTATTAATAAACTCATTAAAATTTTTAGATCTATAATTTGAAAGATCATAATGTTTTGATAATAAATAATTCTTCACATCCTCATTTATCTTTCCTGTTGGATTACTCCCAGCACTAAAACCTTTATACAAATCGTCATACTCATTATTTATTATACTTTCAGCAATAATACTTCTTGCTGAATTACCTGTGCATACGAACAATATATTCTTCATTTAAAAAATAACTTTATAAATACCAATTACAAACAATGGAATTTGTAATCCAAAGTTAGTTAAGATTGCTTTATCTTTGCTCATAAATCCTGCGATAGTCCATCCAACAACTCCTAATCCATGAAAATATATATTTAATGGATATATATTTAAATTTGTAAGAAGTATTCCTACTAAAACTAAAAACGTACTGATCCACTTTAGATATTTTTTTATAAACATAAAATTTCCTTTCGTTATTATTATTTCAGTTATGTTAAGAATTTATTAAAATAAAGGATTATCTACACTTTTTGCATAATCCAAAAAACTCAAGATTGTATTTACTATATTTCATACCATCTTTGTCTTTGAAATCAGTTAAGTATTTAGAAAGACTTGAACTGCTAATTTCTGTAATTTTTTCACAGACTTCACAAATTGAAAAAGCAGTTGCTTTAGAAACTTGGCAACTAGAGTTTTTACATGCAACAAAAGCGTTTCTACTCTCAATTTTGTGGATTTTACCTATTTCAACCAACTTATCTAAAGCTCTATAAACCTGTAGAGGAGCTTTTAATCCTTTTTTCTGAACATTAAATAAAATTGAATAAGCTTTTAATGGTTGAGTAGATTTTTCTACTAGATCTAAAACAATTTGTTGATTTTTTGTAAGGTATTGTTGTTTTTGCATTTTTAATATTTTACCAGTTGTTCATTAGTTTTTCAATTGAATGGATTGTTTTATTTTTAATAATGAAAGTATAAATAAAATTAAAGACGCTGTTATTATTGAAGGTCCTGATGCTGTATTAAATTCCAGTGAAGAGAACAACCCAATAATTACTGATAGCAAACCTCCAATTATTGCAAACAGTACCATTTTTTTTGGATTGTCAGAGATATTTCTAGCCATTGCAGCTGGAATAATTAACATTCCAGTGATTAATAACAAACCAACCATTTTTATAGAAATTGCAATAATAGCTGCCATTAAAATTGTAAATATTGCTTTTGCCCTGTCTGGATTTAAACCTTCAGCTTCAGCTAACTCGTAATTTACTGTTGATGCAAATAAAGGTTTCCAAATTAATTTTAATACTAATAAAATTAATGCTCCACCAAACCATATAATAGTTAAATCTTTAACCGTTACAGCTAATATGTCTCCAAATAATAATCCCATAATATCAAATCTGATAAACGTTAAAAATCCAATTACTACCAATCCAACAGCTAATGAAGAATGAGCTAAAAGTCCAAGTAAGGCATCACCTGGAAGATTAGTTTTTTTTTGAAGTTGAATTAAAAATAACGCTATTATGGACGAAATTAAAAACACAGATACCGCAATATTTAATTCAAAAGAATATGCAATGGTAACTCCAAGTAATGCTGAGTGTGAAAGTGTATCTCCAAAATAAGACAATCTTCTCCAAACAACAAAACAACCAAGTGGACCTGTTACTAGAGCAACTCCAATTCCAGCAATTAATGCTCGTATAAAAAAATCATCAAACATTTTAATTTTTCTTTATTTCTCCTTCATTAGAATGAACATGATCATGTCTATGTTCATAAACAGAAAGTATTTGAGAAGCTTGTTCGCCGAATAAGGCTTTATATTCATTGTTCTTTGCAACATCAATTGGTGAGCCTGAGCAACAGACATGTCCATTTAAACAAACAACATGGTCAGTAGCACTCATTACCGTATGTAAGTCATGAGATATTAATAAAATTCCACAATTTAATTCATCTGATATTTTTTTAATTAGTTCATACAAAGCTATTTCCCCAGTAAAATCTACTCCTTGAACAGGTTCATCAAGGACTAATAATTCTGGTTTTTTTGAAATAGCTCTTGCTAGTAAAACCCTTTGAAATTCACCACCTGATAAATTTCCTAAATTTTTATTTTTAAGATGTTCAACACCAGTTAATGATAAAGCCTCATTTATAGCATCATCTTTGAGGTTTTCTGTTAGCACCATGAAGTCATTAACCCTTAATGGCAATGTCCAGTCTATCGAAACCTTTTGAGGAACATACCCAACTTTTTTAGTATATTTTTCAACTTTACCTTCAATTTTTTTATAAATACCCAAGGCAATTTTTGCAGTTGTGCTTTTTCCAGAACCGTTAGGTCCAATAAGAGTTACAATTTTTCCCTTTTCAACCTCTAGTGATACACCTCTTACAAGCCACTTATTATTTTGGGAATAGCCAGCATTCTCTAATTTAACTAAAGTATTTTTTTCTGAGCTCATTTTATTACTTGACTTTGTTATTTGTTATATTATTACACACTGTTATAATATAACAACTAATTAACACTTAAAACTATGAAAAATCTAAAAAAATTACCTTTCATCCTGTCAATTCTATCATTTTTAACACTATTTACATCTGCAAATGCTGAAATAAAAGTAGTTGCCTCAATTAAACCAATTCATTCCTTGGCTAGCTATTTAATGAAAGGTGTAGGTACTCCAAACTTAATAGTAGACGGATATGCTTCACCTCATGGATTTGCAATGAAACCATCACATGCAAAAATGTTACAAGAAGCAGATCTTATATTTTGGGTAGGTGAGGGTTTAGAAAATTTTTTAGAAAAACCATTGAAATCAATTGCTAAGAAAGCTGAAAAAATAGAGTTATTAGAAATTAAAGGATTACAAAAATTAAAATTTAGAGAAAAAAATATATTTGACGAACATGATGACCATGGTCACAAAGAAGATAAGCACGATGATCACGGACATGACGATGATGGCCACAAAGAGGACGATCACGATGATCACGATCATGATAAAGATGGCCACAAAGAAGACGATCATGATGACCACAAAGAAGATGGTCACGATGACCACGATCATGATAAAGATGGCCACAAAGAAGACGATCATGATGACCACGGACACGAAGGTCATGCACACGGAGAATATGACCCACACATTTGGTTAGACCCTATTAATGCAAAAGTAATTTTAAATGAAATGGTCGAGCATTTAATAGAAAATGATGAAAAAAATGCTTCGATTTATAAAAGTAACTTAGATAAAGCGCTTAAAGATATTGATAAACTTATTAGTGATGTAAAGAGTGAGCTAAATAAAGAAATTTCATTTATTGTATTTCATGATGCATATCAATATTTTGAAGAAAGATTTAATGTAAGTGTATTAGGTGCATTTACAGTGAATACAGATATCATGCCAGGAGCAGAACAGTTATCAGAAATTAGAGAGATTATTGAGCACGATAAAGTTAGCTGTATATTTTCAGAACCTCAATTTAATCCAGATATTATAAATACTGTTGCAAAAGATATGAAAATAAAAACTGGCGTTTTAGATCCATTAGGAGCTACTTTAAATCCAGGAAAAGATTTATATTTTGATCTTATTAGAAATATTTCTTCATCATTTAAAGGTTGTTAATAAATACAGCTTAAAAAATTTAAATCGGAAATATTGATAATTTTAGTCCCATTCTAATAGCTACAAAGATAACTAATACTGCAGTTAATAAAGCTAATATTTTTGTTGGAAAAACTTTAAGGTTCAAAAAGTTACCTATTTGTCCACCAATAATAACGGCTAACAAAAGTACCCAATAATTACTTATTTCATTAAAAACTGCATTTTTTGTAAGCTGACCAATAATTCCAGATAAAGAATTAATTAAAATAAATAATGATGCAGTTGTCACTATGTGTTTTGGTTTACCAGCTCTTAATAAAAAAAGTATTGGACTTAAAAATATACCACCACCTATGCCAACAATTCCTGATACAAATCCTAGACAACAACCAATTAAAAAAGAAATAACTAAAGGGATTTTTCTATAATTATCCTCGTTATCATCATAAGATTTAAATTTAAATAATAATAAAACACCAGCAGAAGACAAAACTATAAAAAGCAATAATTCAAATAAGTTTTTATCTATTTCTAGTGATCCACCAATAAATGCTAATGGCACTGATCCAATGAGGTAAGGTAGTAATAATTTTAAATTAAGATTTCCAGCTCTTATGTAATTATAAGAATTACCAGATACGACAAATATATTACATAATAAAGCGATTGCAGGAAATATGTGATAGGGAACTCCCCATATCAAAAGAAGTGCTAAATAAGTTGAGCCACCTCCAAATCCAACACTTGAATAGATTGTTGCTGTAACAAAGAATAAAACTGATAATAAAATCATATAAAATACTTATTTTTATTTGAATAAAAAATTTAAATCAAAAAAAAAATATAATATATTATTAATATAAAAGGGGTGTCTTTAAGACTGAGAATATACTCTTAGAACCTGTCCGGTAATTCAGAAAGGGAGAAATGGATCAAATAAATATAATCAATCAAAACTTAACTTTAATTTTATTAATAATAATTTGTTTAAGTTTTGTAATATTTGGAATTCATTATTCAAAAAAGTTTCAAGGTTTAAACAATTATTTAGTAGCCAATAGAAATGTCGGTACATTATCTTTAACTACAAGTTTAGTAGCATCAGCACTTGGAACGTGGATTTTATTTGGGCCAGCATCAGCGGCAACGTGGGGAGGGATAGGAGCCGTCATTGGATATTCTCTTGGTACAGCATTTCCTTTATTTATTTTAATCTACTTAGGCAAAAAATTTAGAAATCTATTTCCTAAAGGAAAAACGTTAATTGAAGTTGTTCGATTAAAATTTGGTAAAAAATTATTCAAATTAATTTTATTTTTAACAATTTTTTATATGTTTATTTTTCTCATTGCTGAATTAACAGCTGTTTCAATATTGGTAAATTATATATCAGGTACACCTTTATGGATAACTGCTTTAATAGTAATATTAAGTTCACTTACCTATACTCTTTATGGAGGTTTAAGAGCTTCTATTTTTACTGACAATATTCAGTTTTTTGTAATTTTAGTTCTGCTTTTATTTTCTTTTTTTTATTTAATAAATGCTAACGATTTCAGCTTTAATTTCATAAAAGAAAATAAATCAATATTATTAAGCTCAAATTATTTACCTAATTTTACAGCTGGATTAACTTTCTTTATTGCAGTTGCTGCAACTAATTTGTTTCATCAAGGAAATTGGCAAAGAGTTTATGCTGCAAAAAATTATAATGTTTTAAAAAAATCTCTTATAATTTCTTTTTTAATAATTATTCCTATTGTTTTCTTTATGGGTTTTAGTGGTCTAGTAGCGGTATCTGCAAACAATAACGTTATTCCAGATCTTGCTTTTTTTTCTTTAATATTAAAAGAGCAATCGTTAGCTATTTCGGTAATAATTATAATTTTAGCCATATCTTTAACAATTAGTAGTTTGGATACATTAATAAATGCTATTTCAAGTCTAGTTATTGTTGATGGAAAAAAGATATTAAATATTAAAAATGATTATTTAAAATTATCAAATCAATTTATAATATTTCTGTCACTAGTTGCATTTATTATTGCTTCAAAAGGACTAAGTATTCTTTATCTTTTTTTATTAGCAGATTTATTATGTTGTTCGGCAGTTTTAACTATTTTTTATGGTTTTTATGATAAGAAAATTAATGAAAAAAATGCGTATGTATCAATCATTTTTGGACTTGTTTTAGGATTATTGTTATTTCCAAGTCCTGATTTTTCAAAATCTATTTTAGTGGGTATTTTACTACCAATTTCTTCATTTCCTGAATTTTTAACTCAATCTTTGTTATTTTCTTCTTTTTTTGTCGCAACATTTTTACCTATATTGGGTTGGAAATTAAAATAATATGTGTAGAGTGCTTTGAAATGCTAAACTTTGTAATACCGTTTATAGTTCTTATTCTTGTAGTAGTTTTTATTCATGAATATGGACATTATTATTTTGCTAAGAGATATGGTGTAGGAGTTACTGATTTTTCTATAGGTTTTGGCAAAGAAATATTTGGTTGGAAAGATAAATCTGGCACCAGATGGAAGATATGCTGGATACCATTAGGTGGTTATGTCAAATTTTTCGGCGATAGAAATGTTTTTTCTCAAAGTGATCAAGAAGAATTAATTAAGAAATATAGTGAAGAAGATAGAAAAAAATTATTTACTTTAAAGCCTTTATACCAGAGATCATTAATAGTTGCTGCAGGACCAATTGCTAATTTTATCTTAGCAATTTTCATATTTTTATTCATTTATATGTTTATTGGTAAGGATTTTACTCCTGCAATGATTGATGAAGTTACAAAGGATAGCCCAGCTGAAGTTGCGGGACTTAAAAAAAATGATGTAATAATTGAAATTGATGGCACTGAAGTAAAAAGTATTCTTGATGTTTCAAAATTAATTACAATGTCTACATCTGAATATATTGATTTTAAAGTATCAAGATTTGATCAGGATTTACTTTTAAAAGTAAAACCAAAAATGGTTTTATCTGAGGACAATTTAGGAAATAAAATTAATAAAAGAATAGTTGGTATAAAGTTAAGCCCATATAATAATGAAATTAATCATGTTAAATTAGGACCAGCCCAAGCGCTATATCATTCAATAAATGAAGTTTATTTTGTAATTACAGCTTCACTCAAATATTTGGGATCAATGTTTACTGGTAGTGGGGATAGTTCTCAGTTAGGTGGACCTATTAGAATTGCTAAAATGACAGGTCAAGTTGCTGAGTTTGGTATTATTCCGTTTATAAGTATGATGGCTTATATTTCTATAAGTTTGGGTTTAATAAACTTGTTTCCTATACCTCTTTTAGATGGTGGACATTTAATGTTTTATGGTTTTGAAAAAATATTAGGAAGACCATTAAGTCAAAAAACTCAAGAAGGATTCTTTCGAATCGGTATGTTTTTACTGCTATCTTTGATGTTTTTTGCGACTTTTAATGACCTCAAAGATTTAGGTCTATTTTAAAGGGTTTTTAAACACAAAAAAAACCAATAAAATCAATACTTTTTTAGCACAAGATATAGTGTGAATTAATTAAATATATACTAAAAAAAAGCTTGAAAAATAAAGGATTTTGTTAAGTATCTAAATAACCTTTAAAACCGGAGCTAAAATGAACAAAAAACAATTGGTGGCTAAATTGGCTGGTTCTTTAAACCAAAGTAAAGCTGATGCTGAGCGTACTTTTGACACTATTACCAACACTATTTTAGATGCATTAAAAAATGACGATGCAGTTAAAATTGCTGGTTTTGGCACTTATAAAGTAGCTAAGAGAAAAGCAAGAATTGGTAGAAACCCAAGAACTGGAGAGCAAATCCAGATTGCGGCTTCTCAAAAGGTAAAGTTTTTACCTGCTAAAGCACTTAAAGAAATATTCAATAAGTAAGACTACTTAAACAGCCTTTAATAAAATTAATTTTTTATTAAGGGCTGTTTTATTTGATTTTATACTTCATTTTCTTCCCAAACTTTTTTCCAATCAAAATTTGGTGGTATTCCATATATAGAATTTATATTTGTGCAATGCATTGAAAGTGATGGAATTGGAGATAAACAAATTTCTTTTTCATATATTTCGTGTAATTTTTTTTCCATTGGGTGATGTCTTTTTGTACACATAGACACAAGTTCTTTCATGTATTTTTGAAGCATTTTTTTACTAGTAAAAAATGTGATCAAAGTTTCATTGATTTGTCTCCAATGTCTCATATTTCCAAAAAATACTGAAGTTTTTTCAATATTTGAATATAAATAAGGGTAATCAGCAGGACATAAAAAAAGCTCTTTATTTAGCTGAGATGAAAGTTTTTCGTAGGTAAATAACATTTCAGAAATTGCCATTTTTTCATGAATATAATCGTCTTCTAAAATATAGAATAAATCTGAATTTTCACTTTCTGCGATTTCAAGGGATTTATATATATTTCGCATATTTGATAACATATTTTTAGATATTTCTTTTCCATTAGTGTCTAATTTTTCAATTTTATCTAAAAATTCATCATTCTTAATACTGACTAGTTTAGTATCTAAATCACTCTTATTTAGAATGGAGTTAATTTTATCTAAAGTTTTTTGTTCTGATTTATCATCGGTAACTATAATTTTGAAATTAATATCTTTAAAATAGTTTTTGGCATAATTACACGATTTAATTACAGAGTTAATCGTTCTATAAGTATATTCACTTTTTTGACTTTCAAATATTCTGCTTTTATTTTGGTCAAGCATTACTTGATTATTTTCTAGATCACCGAAAGTATATGATCTTATTATTATAGTGAGACTTTCTATTTTTCTAGATATAGTTGTTTCACCCAAAGGAATTGATATTGATTTAACACCACTTTTACTTAAATTTTTATTAATATATAAATCTTCATCTGCGATATTAAGATTAGATTGGTCAACCATTTCATATCCTAATTTTCTCACTAATTTTAGAAGTATTTTTTTAAAGAAACTACTTTTTGAAGATTTTTTTATTTTCATAAATTAATAAACTTTCAAATTTTTTTGCCTATGCTATATTTATACTATTATGTCAATTAAGTCATCTCAAACACTTATTAAAGAAGCGTTAAACGAAGTTAAAACTATAACACCTAAAGAAGCTTTAGAAATGGTCAATAGTAATCAATGCAATCTTATTGATATTAGAGACGGTTTAGAACTTGAAAGAGAAGGAAGAGTAGAGAATTCTCATCATGTTTCAAGAGGCTTATTAGAATTTTCTATTCATCCAGAAAGTCCATATGTTCAAAAAGAAAACTTAGATCTAAATAAAGAATTAGTACTATTTTGTGCTGCAGGAGGAAGATCAGCTTTAGCAGCCAAAACTCTTAAAGAAATGGGATTTAAAAAAGTATCTCATATTGATGGTGGATTTAACTTAATGAAGAACAGTGGATTTAAAATAGTTTAGTTTTTATATTCATCCAAAGCATAGTCTAATCTATCTTGACCCCAAAATATTTTATTGTTTACAACAAATGTTGGAGCGCCAAATATTTTTTTATCAAAAGCTTCTTGAGTTAATTTTGTTAATAGTTCTTTTGTTTCTTGCTTTTTAATATTTTCATAAAAATTAACACTATCCACTTTTAATTCATTAACGACATTTGTGATATTTTTTTCATCGTTTAGATCTATATTTAATA
The DNA here is from genome assembly GCA_902550285.1 of uncultured Pelagibacteraceae bacterium. Lineage (GTDB taxonomy): Bacteria > Pseudomonadota > Alphaproteobacteria > Pelagibacterales > Pelagibacteraceae > Pelagibacter. The sequence continues at coordinate 11,551 of CACCYQ010000014.1, forward strand.
ACCAGTAAGCATCAAAAAACTTATCAATGTATTCATTTTTAATTTCATCTTTAACTATTAATAAACCTCTCATCAGTTTTAAGGAATTAATCGGGAATTTTTTATTAAACACAAAATCAATTTTGTATTTTTTTGCAATCATATCGCAATCTTCTACTAAATAATTTTTTTTAGATTTTATTAAAGCAGGAGCTGTTATTCCTGCCAAGTTATGTAATCCCCCTAGCAATATGGGTTTATAAGAAAACTTTATATTTTCATTTTTTTGAATCTTAACTATTCTTTTATGAGCTAAAAAGGAATATGGACTTATAAAGTCAAAGTAAAAATCTATAACCTTAGTCATAAAGTGAAACTCGCTTTGCAAAGAATATTCTTATTATCCAATAAATGAATATACCAACTGGACCTATAAAATAAGTTAACAAGAGAGGAAAAAAAACAATAATTTTAGATATATTTAATTTTTGACTATCTTTAACTATCCATGAGCCACAAAATAAATTTATTGCTAGAAAATGAACCCAAAATAAAATTAGAAATGAACTATTTGAAAATAAATCGCTAAGCTCGTCAATGCCCAGGTATAAATTAAAATTGTTTAAAAAGTCATAATCTTGAATAAATACATAGTATAGAAGATAAATATATATCGCTCCGAATAGAAAATAAGGAAATATCGAAGAAACAAAAAAACTTGAAATTTTAGATTGAGGGAAAAATAACAAAATAATCCAAAAAGGAATAACTCCTATGTTCAACCATAAATAGATCATATCTATAGTAAAGAAAGTATAAATTTGTTCGATCATTAATATATATATTATATTAAATTAAGCTGTGATTCCTATAAAAAATAAAAAAAAAACACTAGAGGCCACTGTTGATGAAATGAGACAATTTTCATTTTCTTATATTGAAAAATATGCTCCATCAAAGCAACAATTAAAAACATATTTATTAAAAAAATATTTAAGAATATCAATACCTAATATTAATAAAAAAAACATAAGTGATTTAATTGATGTCGTTATTCAAGATTTAGAACAGACAAAATTTATAAATGATAAATATTATTCTAAAACTAAAGCAAAAAATTTAATAAAAAAAGGTAGTTCTATAAATAAAATTAGAAATTATCTTCTTTCAAAAGGAATAAACAATAATTACATAACTGAAACTATTTCAGAAATTAAGGAAAATAACGAAGACCAAGATTTTTTTTCAGCAATAAAACTTTGTAAAAAGAAACGAATTGGTCCTTCGAGAGATGAAAATAATAGATCTTTATTTTATAAAAAAGATATGGGGATTTTGGCTAGATCAGGATTTGATTTTGAAACATCAAAAAAAGTTATTGATATTGATAAAGATGAATATCTAAAAATAATTAATTTACTTTAATTTTTTTTTTTCATTTAGATAATAATTGATTTTATTTTTAATATAATTCTTTACAAATACAAAAACTATTAAACCAAAAATTGATACTGAGACTATTATTATTAATATTGTTCTTAACTGCTCATCCATTACAAAGTTTCACTTCTTTTCAAAATTAAGCCCGGATTTTTAAAGTCTGGCTTTCCATACAATATTTCATTTCCTTGTAAATCAGTAACTGTGCCACCGGCATTTTTTAATATTGCATGACCTGCTGCTATATCCCATTCACTAGCCCTAGGCTCAGCAACATAAAGATCATATTCTCCTGTTGCTATGACACAAAATTTTAATGAACTTTTCATTTTCTTATGTTCAGTTACACCAACTTTTTTGTGTATATCTGAAATAATTGGTTTTAGGTTATCAGAATAAGAAACTGCTTTAATTTCATTTTTTTTAGTTTTTTTTGAACAATTTAATATTATTTCTTTCTTATCTTTTAATTCATATGAATTTTTTTCGGCAAAACTATAAAACAATCTTTTTTTAGCTGGTGCATTAATTATTCCTATAGCTGGTTTTTTATTAATTATTAGCGCAGCGTTCAGAGTAAACTCTTCTCTATTATTTATATAATCGAATGTTCCATCAATTGGATCTATTAACCAAAAATTACTTAAATCTTTTATATCTTTATTTTTTGAAGTTTCTTCAGATATGATTGGAATTTCTGGAGTAAGTTCGCCAATCTTGTTAACTAAAATTTTATTAACTTCTAAATCACCGTTTGTAACAGGAGTATTATCTTCTTTAATTTCTTTTATAAGGCCTTTTTTTCTTAGCTCCAAAGAAAGATCTCCAGCTTTAATAAAAGTATCTAGTAGTTCATTAGTAATTTTTTTTCTGTCTTCTATTTTCATAGGTTATCAACTTTTCTTAGCTCAATATTAGAAGAAATAATTACTTTTTTACCAGCATTTTCAAAATTTACAGTGACTTTATCATTAATTATTGATTGTACTTGTCCTATCCCCCAATCTTTATTTGAAGGATTCATAACTTTGTCCCCTGGTTCAAAATCTAAAAACATTTAATTTAACTTATATTAGATATAAGTATAAATACCATAAATATGACAATAAAATTTAATTCATTAGGATTAGACAAAGAGCCTAAAGATACAAAAATAGTTGTAGCAATGTCTGGAGGAGTTGATTCTTCGACTGTAGCAGGACTGATGAAAAAAGAAGGTTATAAAGTTTTGGGAATAACTTTAAAACTTTACGATGACACAAAACAAATATCACAGTCTAAGCAATGCTGTGCAGGCCAAGATATTATGGATGCAAAACGTGTAGCTAACAAACTAGAAATAGAACACAAGATTTTGTATTACCAAAATAAATTTAAACATAGCGTCATAGACAATTTTGTTGATAGTTATGTAAAAGGAGAAACACCAATACCGTGTGTTCAGTGTAATCAAAGTGTAAAATTTAAAGATTTGTTTGAAGAGTCAAAAAATTTGAATGCTGATGCTTTGATAACAGGACATTATGTAAAAAATATAACAGAAGAAAATCAAAATAACATATATCAAGCGGAAGATATAAATAGAGATCAAAGCTATTTTTTATTTAATACAACAAGAGAACAATTAAACTATTTAAGATTCCCACTCGGTGTTTTAAAAAAAGATCAAACAAGAGAAATAGCAAAAAAACTTAATTTAAACGTTGCTAACAAACCTGACAGTCAGGATATTTGTTTTGTACCAAATGGGGATTATGCTTCTGTGATACAAAAATTTAGACCAGAGTCATTACAAAAAGGAAACATAAAGGACTTAAATGGAAAAGTAATTGGAGTACATAATGGAATAATTAACTTCACCATAGGTCAAAGAAAAGGAATTAAAATTTCAAATGATAATCCACTTTACGTAATAGAAATTAATGCAGAAAAAAATGAAATAATAGTGGGAGAAAAAGAATTTTTAGCAAAAAAACAGATTAAATTAAAAGAATTAAATTTTTTAACTTCAAAAGAAGAATTTAAAGAAGATATATTTGTAAAAGTGAGGTCCACAGGAAAGTTGTTAAAAGCTAGAGGAAATATTGATGATAAAAATATGATAGTTAATTTATATGAAAAAGAGTATGGTATATCACCAGGCCAAGCTTGTGTATTTTACAAAAAGAATAATTATGGTTATAAGGTTTTAGGCGGAGGTTGGATAAATTAATATCTTATGGAAAATATATCAAAGGAATTATTTAGCAAACAACAATTGGAAAATTTTTTTATAAATCAAAATATTGATATAAATATAGGAAATTTTATTTTTGCAATTTTACTTTCATTGGTATTGGCTTATATAATAAAACTTACTTATATAAGAGTTTCTGTAAGTTTAAATGATAAAGAGCACTTTTCTGAAACATTTATACCTTTAGCGATAATTACAACTCTAGTTATTACTGTAATAAAATTTTCTTTAGCTCTCTCTCTAGGATTAGTTGGTGCATTGTCTATTGTAAGATTTAGAGCTGCAATAAAAGAGCCAGAAGAGTTAGTTTATTTATTTTTTATTATTGGTATAGGTCTAGCTAATGGTGCCAACCAATTTGTAATTGCAATTTTGGCAACATTTATCACTATAATAATACTTCATTTGAGAAAATTATATAATGATAAAAGGAAAATGAGTAATTTTACCTCAAGCTCAACAAACATATTGCAGATACAAATAAAAAAAGGTTCTAAAAATTTTGAAAAAACAATTAATCAAATAAAAGATAATGTTGAATATATTAAGCTTAAATCACTTTCCACAGATGACGAAGGTATTCAATACAATTTTTGGTTTGATATAAATAAAAAAAAATTTCCAGAATTTATTAAAAAAATTGAAAAAATAACTTACCAAAACAAGAATATTTCAATTCAAATATTCTCAAGATCTGGAATATATGAGTAAAATATAGTAGGAAAATTTAATTTGATTATTGTAAAAAAGCTTAAAAAAAATTTTTTTATTAATAAATTTATTAAAATTTTCAATAAATCAATATTTTATTTAGGGTTATTAAGTTTTTTCTTTATCTTATTAATTTCACTTTATTTAAATACTAGCGGAATAGGGTCACCTAAAGATGTTTTCTTTAAAGTAAATGACAAAGTGTTAAACAGATATTTAGGTTTTGATTTCCGAAAAATCAAAAATTATGCAAGTATTATAGGGCTTAACTTTGTAAGTAATTTTCAAAATTCAAGGTTAGAAAAAATTTACCTGGAAATTAATCAAAAATCTATTTTGGGATTGGAAATGCAAAGAAAATTGAGATCAGAAAACGGAGGTGAATTACCTAAGTCGCATTTTAATTATTATCCAGCAAGAATTAAATACAAAGGAGAAAACTACAACGTTAAGATTAGAACTAAGGGAGTAAGAAAAGTTCATTGGATGGATAAAAATAAAACTTCTTACAAAATAGATATAAGAGGCGAAAAAAGATTATGGGGACTTGAAGAATTTGCGCTCCAAAAACCTATAACTAGAAATTATACTTATGAATATATTTTTCACGAGTTGCTTGGATATGTTAATTTACCAAGTATTAAATATTTCTTTGTTAATTTATTCTTTAATGACCAAGATCTAGGTGTTTATGCAGTAGAAGAAAGTTTTTCCAAGGAAATAATTGAAAGACATAATAAAAGAAATGGACCAATTTTTGGACTGAGTGAAGAATTGGGTGAATACTATCCAAATGTAAAATATGAACTTTACTCGGAAAATTATTGGATTGATCAACATCCAGAATTAACTTCAAATTTATTTTCAATTTTAAACAATATAAAAGAAGGCAATGCACATATTAATGATCATTTTGATATTGATAAATGGGCAAAATATTTTGCTATAATGGATTTAACTGGAGCTTATCATGGATCTTTATCAAAAAGCGTTAAATCATATTACAACCCAACAACCGCACTTTTTGAACCCATAGGTTATGACCTTCATAAAGGAGCGGGGACATTTACTGATTTTATATTGTTAGATTTTTTACAAGAAGGCAACAAGAAGTGCTCTTTTATTTGTGATCACAAAGAATGGTATTTCAAATTTTTAAAAAATCAAAACAGTGAACTTAATTATGATTTTATTAATATATATATAAAATATTTGAAAGAATTTAGTGAAAAAAATTTCATAGAAACTTTTTTGAAAAAATTTAATGATGAAATTAAAAATTACAATCAAGCCATATACAAAGATAATTCGAAGAGTGATAAAATAGTATGGGTAGGATTAGGATATTTTGTTTATGATAAAAATTATTTAATAAATAGAGCAAAACTTATCAAAAGTAGAATAAACTCTATAAAACTGGAAAATATAACTATTTCACGTTCAAATAATTTTTTATACTTTGAAGACTATCAAGGATCTAGTTTTCCTGTAATGGGAGAAACATTTGATTGCGGTAAGTCGAAGGATTCCCAAAAGTATTTTTTTGCCGGAAGCATGAAAATAAATTGGATAAATTCATGTAAAAAAATAAAATTTATTGATAATAAAAAAAAATCAATTGTTCTGGATTTGAAAAATAATATTGTATTAAACTCTAACAAAATTATTGATAACGAAAGCAATTTTATTAGTCTTAAAACAAATCCTGATATTAAAAAAATTTCCAAAAATGAATTTTTTATTAATTCTAATTTAATAATAGATAAGAATTACAAAATAAATAAAAATGAAATTTTTACTCTGAAAAAAGGACATATTTTAATTATTAATAAAAATGCAACATTATTTATAGAAGGAAAGTTAAACATTATAAATGATGAAGAAAATTATACTAAAATCATTTCTGAAGACGGCACAGGATCAATAATTTTTAAAAATAATAAATTTAATTTTAAAAATATTATATTTGAAAATCTATCTAAGCCTCATCTTGTAAATTATATATTATATGGTGGTGTGAATTTTATTAATTCAACAATTAATTTAGATAATATTATTGTAAAAAATTCCAATAATGAAGATGCCATCAATATTATAAATTCTAAATCAAAAATTTCTAATTTCTATTTTGAAAATATTTTTGCAGATGCTTTAGATGTAGATTTTGGAGAGATGAAATTTGAAAATATAAAATGTTTAAAAATTAAAAATGACTGTATGGATATTTCGGGAGCTATAGTTAATGGCAATCAGCTGACGGCTGAAGACGCTTACGATAAAGGAATAAGCATTGGAGAAAATTCATATGTTGAAATTAACAACATTAATTTATCAAGAAACAATGTAGCGTTAGCTGTAAAGGATGGATCAATTGCAAATATAAGAAATGTTAATTTAACTAATAATAATTATGATATTGTTTTATTTAACAAGAAACAAGAATTTGCAAAACCAAAATTAACTTTAGCAGACATTAATAAATTAGATTCTAAAAAAATATTACAATCAAGAGATACAATTTTAATAATAAATGATAATAAATTAGAAGGAACAATGGAAGATTCTTATATTAACTCAACCATATATTAAATGAAAGAAGGAAGAATAGAAAAAAAATTTGTTTATCAAGAGGGTGATGATTCTTATAAGTATTTTTTAATAAGCGGCATGTTTAGAGAGATTTACAATGAAAGAAAAGTAAACTCGATATATTTTGATACAGATGATCTAAAAAATGTATGGGATAATATAAATGGATTTAGCGATAGATTAAAAATAAGATTACGTTGGTATAATAATATAAATAATTCAGAAGTTTTTATAGAAGAAAAAATTAAAAAAAATATTACCACCATAAAGAAAGTTAAAAGCATCGGTACTTTTTCGAATTTTAATGAATTGAATGAATTCATTAATAGTAAAAAATTTATTTTTCACAAATCAATTATTGATAAAAAAATTAATATAAAAAAAACAATTTTTTTAAGCTACAATAGAAAATATTTTCAAGATGCATTTAAGAAATTAAGAGTTACTTTAGACAAAAATATAAAAATTTATTTAAAATATCCGTCCAAAGTAATTAATATTGATAAAAATATTTTGGAAATAAAATTTAGTCCAAAAAACTTTAGTTACTCTAATAACTTTATTGCAAATAATAATTTGAATAATAGAAATAAAAAATATTCAAAGTATGTTAATTCATTTTTAGAATTAAATGAGTCGGGCTTAATTTAATTATTAATTTTTTTCCACATAAAATAAGTTAATATGTAAAAAGATATTACGCCTAAAAAATAATCCCACTCTAATGCATGTTTAAAAAATTTTAAATTAAAACCTAAAAAATTATCACCAGGCAAGCTAATAATAGGAATACTAATCATAGCAACAATAATTAGCATACTAACTAAAATTAATTTTAGTTTTAATATTTTAGGATTTATATAATTGATCAATTTATCTTTTAAAGAGTACAAAGTTGCAACAAGATAAGCTTGAGCAATAATTTCAAAAACAATAAAAGACAACATTATTACTCTTCTAAAAAGTTTGTATAGGTCATTATCAAATTTAATACCTAAAAAAATTGAGTGCACTGTTAAGGCAACTGCAGAAGCTATGCCAAAAAAAACTATTTTTTTAATATTTTTATGGTTAATTTCAAAAAAATTTATTATTTGTTTGTTGTAAATCCAATATTTAATTAAAAAGAACGATGTTAAAAACATGCAAGGCTTAAAAATCAACCAAGTAGGATAAGGTCTAACGGTTCTACTGATAGATGCGCCGCCATCTAAATAAGGAAAGGTATTATGAATTATATCTGCTTTGTTAGGAAAAATTTCTTGAAACTGTGTTATTAAAAGTAAACAAGTATTAATAGCAATAAATGGCACAATAAATATCCATATACTTATGGATCTTGCCTTTTTGATTTGCTCCATCAAATATTTATTTTTTCTTATTCTTTTTTCTAGCTCTTCTTTTTTTAGAGCCCATTTTTCTTCTTCCTCTATGTTTTTTTGGGTATCCCATATTATTTCCTTTTCTAATTAATTTGTTGACCTTGAATCGCGGATATAGCATTGTGTAAAATAATTCGCAATCTATAAAAATTATTATATGTCTAAGTCTATAAAAACCTTTCTTATAAATACAGAGAAAGACCATTTAAATAAATCAGCTAATCCAGCAATAGTTAGAGCATCCACTGTTTATTTTAAATCGATTCAAGAAATGCAAAAGTTGCAAAAAAAAATAGGAAAAGGAATTAAAACTAGCTATTTTGATTATGGGAGACAAGGAAGCCAAACTTCTATTGCTCTTCAAAATATTCTTAAGGAATTAGAACAATCTTATCATGTATTTTTAACACAAACGGGATTTGCCGCAGTTGCACTAGCTATTATGAGCGTTTGCAGACCAGGAGATGAAATTGTAATTTCAGACTGTGTGTACAGACCAACACAAAAACTGACAAGTCAACTATTAAAAGAATTTAACGTTAAAACTATCTGGTATGATCCAAATAGTTTTGATGATTTAAAAAAAAAAGTAACTAAAAAAACAAAACTTATTTATGTCGAGAATCCTGGAAGCAATTCTTTTGAGTTTCAAGATTTGGGCAAAATTGTTTCATTTGCGAAAAGAAGAAAAATTTATACGGCTATAGATAATACTTGGGGAACAGCATATTTTTTTAAACCAATAAAATTAGGTTTTGATTTATCAATTACTTCAGCTACAAAATATTATTCTGGACATTCTGATGTAATGGCAGGCACTCTAGCTGTTAGTAAAAAGGTATATAAAAAAGTTTGGTGGTATAACCATCTTTCAGGATATCGACTGTCAGCAGATGATGCTTACTTGGTTATAAGAGGATTAAGAACTTTAAGTTTAAGATTAGAAAAACATCAGGAAAACACTTTAAAGGTAATAAAATGGATGACAAAACAAAAAAAAATAACAAAAATTTTATATCCCTACAAAACATCATCTAAAGAATATAAACTTTGGAAAAAATACTATAGCGGTGCATCTGGTTTGCTGAGCATAATAATTAAAAGTAAAAGCAAATCTTCAGTGTATAAATTTGTAAATTCTTTAAAACTATTTGGCATAGGGTATAGTTGGGGTGGATATTCTAGTCTAGCAGTCTATAATCACCCTGTAGAGATGGGTAAAAGAAATTTTTTTAGTTTAGAAAAAAATTGTCACCTTATAAGAATACATATCGGACTAGAAGATCCTAATGATTTAATTAATGACTTAAAAAAATCTCTAAAATATATCAAGTGATATTAAAAAATTTTAT
>CACCYQ010000015.1 GCA_902550285.1 uncultured Pelagibacteraceae bacterium
GTTGTCTCTTAGATCTATAAACAAAAGATTTCCATGATCACGTTTTTTATTAATCCATCCTGATAAAATAATATCTTCGTTTTTATTTTTTTTATCTAATTCACCACAATTATGAGTTCTGTATTTATTCAAATTAACCCTTCAATATTTGTTTTGCAGTATTAATATTTATTGGTTTTTTTTTTTTTAAACTTAATTCATCAACTTTATATATAAAATCCGATATTTTGCTATATGATCTATCAATTCTTTTAGTTATAAAATCAATAAGTTTTTTATCAATCTCGATTTGTCGATCTGAAAAACTTTTTAATAACAAAGCAAATATCAAATCATCATCAGGAGGGTCAATTTTTGCAAAAATACAGTTTTTTGCTCTAGATTTTATATCGTTTAAAGTAAAATTGATTTCATTAATTGGTTTTAGGGAATTTATTATTAAAAACTTATTGTTATTATCAATAAAGTTAAGAAACGCAAATATTAATCTTTCTTCTATATCGTTATTAAAATCATCCAAAACTATATTTTCATATATCTTTAATTCTTTAAATATTTCATCATTTAGTTTTTTAGAATTTATTTTTATACCCTTGTGTTTGCTTAAAAAAATATCAGACATATGAGTTTTTCCTGATGATTTTTCACCAAATATATTTAGTACATTTTTCTCCCATTTAGGCCAATTTTGAATCAATTGATAAGCATAAAAGTTACTTTTAGAAATATAAAAATCTTGTTCATTAAAATTTTGTTTATGATTAAAATTTAATAATAACTGGTTTAGCTCGCTCATTGAATTTTCCAAATGGCAGATGAAGTATCAATATTAAAACCACTAGATGTAATTTCTTCTATAAATTTGTTAGGACTATTGTTGTAAACAATTTTATAAATTATTTTTTCATTAGAGAATTTATTTATACTATATTTAGCCACCAAATCTAAGTTTGATAATTTTTTTTCAAAATTATTAATTAATTTATAATTTTTGCTGTCGAGTGCCAATGTAAGAGTTAAATTAATCGAGGAATTTATTTGATTTATTTTTTTCCATTCATCTTCGTACGTATTTTTAAGTTTTTTAATTACATTATTAACAGAAACTAAATCATCAATATTAAAATTATTGAATTTATAATTTAATATCTTATGACTTTTATTAAAATATACTTTAGACAACACATTTAATTCTATTTCATTTTGGTAAAAAACAACAATAATAAAATCATTTAAATTATATTTTTTGATTATCTGTTCAAAATTGTAATTTTCTATTTCATCAATATTTTCAATAATTAGCCTGATATCTTCTATATCTTCGTTTGGTAAAATATATGAAATTAAATTATGTCTTTCATTATTTTCATTCCATTTTAAGTAAAAATTATTTTCACTATAGAGTGAAGCATCGTATTGATTATTTTTTATATATACTGGCATTATCAACATGTCTTTTGTAGTCGGGATAGATGGAAAAATATTATTTTTTTCTAATAAATTGTTAATATTTTTTTTATTAAATTCGACTTCAAAATTAGCTTCATATAGATTGTTAATAAATTTCTCATCAGTAACCGAAAAGAATTCAACTAAATTTTTAATATCTGAGGATTTTATTTTATTTAGTTTATCTCTATCTGTTGACAATGTAATTTTCGATATAAGCTCATTAAAAGCAATTACAAAAGCTCTGTTTATTATTTTATTTTTATTAAAATCCTGTTCAAATTTCTCTGATATCTCTATTTTGTCTATTTTGTAAACTTCATCTGATTGGACTGCTGTGGAAAACTGAATAAAAATTATAGTGAAAAATAAAAAAAATATATAATGCAAAATTAGTTTATAAGGTTCTTTGTAAAAAAACATATTTAATATAAAATGAAAAACAATAAGTTAACATATGAAAAAAGCGGTGTTAACATAAAAGCTGCTGATAAATTTGTAAAATTCATATCTTTAAAATCTAATAATTCAAAAAAAAGTGGTAAATTTAAGAACATTGGTGGCTTTGGCTCAATAACTCAAATACCAAAAACATATAAAAACCCTCAAATAGTCTCGGCCACTGATGGTGTTGGAACTAAAATTGAAATTGCAAATATTCTTAACAAATTTGATACTATTGGAATTGATTTAGTTGCTATGTGCGTAAATGACTTAATTGTGCAAGGCGCAAAACCGATAGTATTTTTAGATTACATTTCAATAAATAAGGTAGATCTAATTAAACTCAAACAAATTATTAAAGGAATACTAAAAGGGTGCAGAATATCTGGATGTGAACTTGTAGGAGGAGAAACTGCAGAAATGCCAGACACCTATGAAAAAAATAAATTTGATATAGCAGGTTTTTCAATTGGATTAGTTGAAAAAAACAAAATATTAAATAAAAAAATTTCTAAGGACGATTTAATACTAGCAATTCCTTCTAATGGATTACACTCAAATGGATTTTCGTTAATAAGATATATTTTAAAAAAAAAAAAAATAAATTTAAAAAAAAATAAATATTTAAAAAAGGAATTAATACGACCAACGAAAATTTACACTAATGAAATTTTAAGATTAGTAAATAAAAATCTAATTAAGGGTTGTGCAAACATTACAGGAGGAGGAATTTCTGAAAACTTAAAAAGAATTTTGCCTAACAATATGTCTGCTGAAATAAATTTAAAAAATATTAAATGTAAAAAAATTTTTAAATGGGTAAAAAGTCAAGGAGTAAGCGATATTGAAATGCTTAAAACATTCAATTGTGGTGTGGGGTTTTGTTTAATTGTTTCAAAAGCAAAAATTAATAAAATTTATAAATACTTTTCTAAAGATTATAAACCTTACATTATTGGTAAAATTATAAATGGTGAAAAAAAAATAATTCTCAATGAAAAAGTTGAATGGAATAAATAAAAAAAATATTGCAGTATTTATATCTGGAAGAGGAAGTAATTTAAAATCCTTAATAAAATATTCGAAATTAAAAAAATCAAGATTTAATGTAAAATTAGTTATTACAAATAAAAAAGAAGCAAAAGGTTTAGGCTATGCAAAGAAAAATAAAATTACAAATTTTGCTGTTAACTATAAAAACAAAAATATAGCTGAAAAGAAAATTTTATTTTTTTTAAGAAAAAATAAAATTAACATTATATGTCTTGCTGGTTTTATGAAAATACTATCTGGTAAATTTATTAAAAAATTTAAAGGCAAAATATTAAACACACACCCTTCTTTATTGCCTAAATATAAAGGATTAAATACCCACCAAAGAGTTATAAATGACAAAGAAAAATACTCAGGTTTTACTATACATTTAGTAAATGAAAAACTCGATTCAGGTAAAAAAATTTTTCAAAAAAAAATTAGAATATTAAAAAAGGACAATGTTAAAACTTTAGAAAAAAAAATATTAAAATTAGAAAATAAATATTATCCAATTGCATTGTCAAGATTTTTAATTAATCTTTAAAGAAAAAATCTATTTCTATTTTTGCATTATCTAAACTGTCTGATCCATGCACAGAATTTTTATCTATAGAAATACCATATTTTTTTCTTAAGGTCCCTTCTTCGGCTTTTATTGGATCTGTTGCACCCATTAACTTTCTATTTTCAAGTATTGCATCGTTTTTTTCAAGCACCATTACAACAATGGGGCCTGATGAAAGGTATTCACATAGATCGTTATAAAATGGTTTTGATTGATGTACTTGATAAAATTTTTCTGCTTCAGATTTTGATATTTTTACCTTTTTTTCTTTCAGAATATCAAAATTGTTATTCTTAAATTCATTTTTTATTTCTTCTGATAAATTTCTTTCTACGGCATCAGGTTTAATTATCGATAGTGTTTGCTGTATTTTACTCATAATTTTCTTCTACTAATTTGTTCAATAATCTTACTCCATAACCAGTTGCTCCTCCTGAATTTAGGGCTCCTCCATACTTTGAGAAAGCCATTCCTGCTATATCCAAATGAGCCCAAGGTGTTTTATTAAGAATAAATCTTTGTAAAAATTGTGCTGCGGTAGTTGATCCAGCACCACCTACGTAATTAATATTTTGCATATCTGCATTTTTTGAGTTTATCAGTTTGTCAAAGTTTTTGTGAAGAGGCATTCTCCATAATTTTTCATCAACTCTTTCACCTGATTCAAGTAATTGTTTTGATAGTTTGTCATCGTTAGAAAAAAGTCCCGCATATTCCGAACCCAAAGAAACGATTATAGCGCCAGTTAAAGTTGCCAAATCAACCATGAATTTAGGTTTAAATTTTTTTTCAGTGAAAGTTAAAGCGTCTGCTAAAACCAATCTACCTTCAGCGTCGGTATTTAATACTTCTATAGTTTTTCCGCTATAAGATTTTACAATATCGCCGGGTCTTTGAGCATTTCCACTTACCATATTTTCAACAAGACCTACTACACCAACTGCATTAATTTTTGCTTTTCTTAAAGCTAAAGTTTTCATTAAACCTGCCACGGCAGCTGAGCCCGCCATGTCATAAGTCATATCTTCCATAAATCTTGCTGGCTTTAGTGAGTAACCACCAGTATCAAAACAAACTCCTTTTCCAACAAATGCCAAAGGTTTTGATTTTGATCTATTTCCTTTCCATTCAATAGTTACAAGATAAGAACCTCTAATACTTCCCTGTCCTACTCCAAGTAAAGCATTGCATCCTAATTTTTTTAATTTTTTTTCATTATAAACTGTTACTTTTAATCCAATTTTTTTTAATTTAAGCAATCTTTTTGCATATTCATCTGGATGTAAAATATTTCCTGGTTCAGAAACTAGATCTTTGGTAAAATTTATCCCCTCTTCAAGAGCTTTAAATTTTAATTTGTTTTTGTTTGATAAAGGGCTTTGTTTGCCTATTAAATTAATTGTAATATTATTCTCATTTTTTTTTGATTTATATATATTAAATTCATATGATTTTAATTTTAATCCATGGATAAATCGTCCTATAAAATCTCTTCCTGGTTTATTTTTAATGCTATCTACAATTATTGAAATATTGTTAAATGAATTTTTTTTAACGAAGTCATAAAAAGATGCTCCTAAACTTTCGACATCAAAACTTTTTAAATTATTTTTTAGTGATATCAAAATAACAGTTAATTTTTCATTTATGTTGAAAGAAATAAAACTTTTTTTTGATTTTTTTTTATTTTTTAATGTTTTTTCGATACACTCTATCTGTGATTTAGAAAATATGCTTTTTCCGTTTTTTATTTGAAATTTTTCATCAGAAAACAAAACAATCTCACTCAGATCACTAGTTTTAGCCTTGTTTTTATTGACAACTTGAACACTCATAAATTTTAAAATATATACTTAAAGTTGAATGTATATAGGTATAAAATTATCTTATTTCAATGGAAAAATTAATTTTTAGAAAGCTTTTTAACAATATTACTTTATTTTTTTTAATAAGCATTGTCAGCATAAGCCTAATTATATGGATTACACAGGCGGTAAATTTTCTGGATTTAGTTTCGGAAGATGGGCATGGGCTAAAAATTTACTTCATGTATACTCTTTATAACTTCCCTAAAATAATAAGTAGGATTTTGGTATTTGTTTTTTTTATATCAATATTTTATGTCCTAATTAAGCATGAGGAAAAAAATGAATTATTGCTATTTTGGATTAATGGGATCGGAAAAAAAGAATTTTCAAAAAAATTAATAAAATTTTCTTTAATTTACTTATTTGTCCAATTAATACTTAGCGCAATTGTAGTTCCCTATTCAAATAATAAAGCTAAATCATTCGTAAGACAATCAAATGTGGATTATTTAGGATCTATTATTACCGCGGAAAAATTCACAGATGCAGTTAAAGACTTAACAATATTTATTGGTAAAAAAGAAAATAATTTACTTTATGACGTATTTTTAAAAGATAAGCTTGGAAACCAAAAATTCCAAATAGTCTCTGCTAAAGAGGGAGAAATAATAAATTATAACAACACAAATTATTTAGTTCTATATGATGGTAAAATAATAGACCATGACACTGGTTCGATAAATAGTGTTTCCTTTGACAAGACACAAATTAATTTATCAAAATATTTAACAAAAACTGTTTTATATCCTAAAATTCAGGAAGCTAATTTGCCTGATTTGTTTTATTGTTTTAAAGATACGATTTATTTAAATTATCTAAATTTAAATTTAGAAAAACCAAAATATATACGATGCAACAATGAAGTGTTGGGTGAAATATTAAGAGAAATTTTTAAAAGATTATATTTACCAATTTATATACCGTTGCTAGCTTTAATTGCAAGTATAGTTGTTTTAAAATCAAAAGATTTTTGGCAATATTCTAATTATAAGTTTATATTATTTATGAATGGATTTTTAACTTTATCTATATCAGAAATATCAATTAGATATGTTGGTGATAATAAATTTAATAATTTAATTTTCATAATTTTACCATTTCTTCTTTTTTTTATTAACTATTTATATTTAAGCAAAAGCTTAAAATCTCAAAAATAATGATTATAAAAACTTACCAAAAATATATCATTAGAAACTATTTGATGTGTCTAGCTACAATACTATTAGTTTTTTTTGCTCTGACTTTTATTTTAAATATATTTGAAGAAATAAGTTTTCTTAAAGATAAAAATAATAGTTTTTATTATTCAATTATATTAACTTTGCTTAATACTCCTTATTTAATTTACGAAATATCTCCTTTTATATTTTTAATCTCAGCTCAATATTTTTATATAAATATATTTGAAAACGATGAAATAGATTCCTTTAAAAAATTCGGACTTAGTAATTTTAAAATAATGAGTATAATTTCTATTTCTACTTTTATATTAGGAATATTTGTAATAACTGTATTTTATAATTTTTCTGCAGAGCTAAAACATTTCTATTATGATTTAAAAAATAAATTATCTGAGGAAAATAAGTATCTTGCAGCAGTTACTAATAATGGTTTGTGGTTAAAAGATGAAAACAATGATAATATAAATTTCATAAATGCAGAAAAATTATCAGATAATTATTTGGAGAATATATCAATAACAGTTTTCACAAAGGATTTTGAATTAATAAAAAATATTGAGTCTGAAAAAGCAAATATTACAAATTTTGTATGGATCATGGAAAATGCTGTAGTTTATCAAGATAATTTACCTAAAAAAAATCACGAAAAATTAAATTTTAAAACAAATTTTGATAAAGAAAAGTTGTATAGCTTATTTTCTAATTTGTACTCTATATCTATTTGGAATTTATTTAATTATTCTAAAGACAAAAATTTAATTAATTTTTCCTCAAAGCAAATTGTATTTCATCTTAACAAGCTTTATTCATATCCATTTTACGTTGCTTTAATGACTCTTTTGTCCTCTGTGGTGATGCTCAATTTAGACAGGAAAAGAAACAGAATATTTTTTATTACAGTGGCTGTTCTTATCTCGGTATCAATATATTTTATAAGATTCATCTTTGATACCTTGGGTGAAACTAAAGATCTTTCATCTTTTATGTCAATTTGGTTGCCAATTATATTTTTAACAATTATTACATCATTTGGTTTGGTAAGAATAAATGAAAAATAAAATAATTAAGTCTATTACCGCGATAATTTTTGCATTAAGTTTTGCTGCAATATTGTATTCTGATGAAATTAATATTGAAACTACAGAAATAAATATTTTGCAAAATGGAAAACTCTTAACTGGCAGCAAAGGCTTTAATATAATAACTGATAAAGATGTAGAAATAACGGGAGAAAAATTTTCATATAATAAAGAGTTGCAAGAATTAAATGCGGAAGGAAACATTAAGATAATTGATAAATTAAATGAAATTAAAATTAGTTCTGAAAATATCGAGTATAAAAAAAAAGAAGAAACGTTTCTATTAAAAAATGAGGCAACTGTTAACTATCAGAATAATTATACACTATATGGCGAAGATATAATTTACTTGAAAAATAATAATAAGATTTTTTCAGAAAAAAAAATTAAAATTGTAGACAGTCTTAACAACATTCTACTAATGGATAACTTTGAGATTGATCAACTTAAGAACATTCTTTCAGGAAATAATGCAATATTTAAGGATAATATTTCAAATAGTTACTCAATAGAAAAATTCAAATTTAATTTAAACAATAAAGAAATTGTTGGAAAAGATTTTTATATAAATATTGGAGATAACAAAATTGAAAAAGATATATATAGATTTAAAGGAAGATCAATAATAGATAATACAAATGAAACAATAATCTCAAAAGGAGTTTTTACAACATGTAAAAAAAGAGATGGTTGTCCTCCATGGAGAATTGAAGCCGAAAATATTACGCATGATAAGAAAAAAAAATTAATGAATTACAAAAATGCTTGGTTAAAAATTTATGATGTACCCGTTTTTTATTTTCCAAAATTTTTCCATCCTGATCCCTCAGTAGAAAGACAATCAGGTTTTTTATTTCCAACTTTTGCAGATTCAAAAAATTTAGGGGCGAGTTTTAAACTACCTTATTTTAAAGCAATATCTGAAAGTAAAGACTTAACATTTAGTCCGAGATTTTTTGAGGCAAATAAAGCTATACTTCAAACGGAATATAGACAGGCAAATAAAAATTCTTTTCATATAGCAGATTTTAGTTTTTTTAATCATGAAGAGAATTCAAGATCACATTTATTTTATAATTCTAAATATGATATTGAATCAAAAAACTTTGATAAAACTTTTCTTGAAATAAATTTACAGCGTACTAATAACGATACCTATTTAAATACTTACAACATCTCATCTCCTATTATAAAAAGTAAAACTATTCTTGACTCTAGTGTAGATTATAGAATTTATGATGAAAAATTTTCGTTAAATATTTATACTAAAGCGATTGAAGACATGAGTAAAAAAGGTAATGATAGGTTCGAATATATTTACCCTTATGTTGATTTTTCTAAATCATTTAATAACTTTAGTTACTCATTAAATGGTTATAATAAAAAATTTAATACAAATCAGGACTTGCTTGATATTACAAACAAAATTATTTATAGCCCTAATGAAAAATATTTCGCTTCTGGTTTAAAATCTGATTGGAGTTTAATTTTTAAAAATACTAACTTAAAAGTTGATAAAGCTGCTGAAAAACAGCGTAATGATTTAAAAGGTGGGTTTAACTACAATATTAGTTTACCTATGATTAATAGAAGTGAAAAATTTAATGGTATTTTAGATCCAAAAGTTTCTTTTCGTTACAGCCCAAATAAAAACCAAAACTCTTCAACTGAAGAAAAAAGATTGGATTATAACAGTGTGTTTGATCTAGAACGAATAAAAACAGTTGAGGGAGGATCCTCGGCTACTATTGGATTTGATTACAAACTAGCTGATAATATTAGTAATAATGAATTTTTAAAACTTGGATTATCGCAAGTTTTTAGAGATGAAGAAAATAAGGACCTACCCAAGTCAAGTTCAATAGGGAACAAATCTTCAGATATATTTGGTAACATTGCATTGATAAACAAAGATTTTGTAGAATTAGATTATATTTTTAACCTCAGCGATGGCCTAACTGACTCAAGTTATGAAAGTATAGATTTAGATGTAAATATTAATAGATTTGTTACATCTTTTGAATATTTAGATGATGAAATAAGTTCTGATGGAAACAACTACTTAACCTCTAGTATTAAATATAATCATGACAATAATCACAGTATTACCTTTGCAAAAAGAGATAATAAAACAACCAATATAACTGAGTACAATGATTTAATTTATGAATATAGAAATGACTGCTTAAAGGCTAGCATAGAATATAAAAAACATAACTATACTAACAGTGATTTAAAACCAGAAGAAGAATTAATGTTCACATTGACAATTGGGACTTTTGGAACAATTGCATCTCCAAAATATTGATGAATAAAAATTATTTTTTCCTAATAATTTTAATTTTTTTTACTTTTGAAACTAATTCTAGTGAAAAAAAAGTATTTATAAAAAAAACAGTAAATGAACATATAATTACTAACGTTGATATTGATAATGAAATTAATTTTATAACTGCGTTAAATCCAAACCTTGTAAATGTTGATAAAAATAAAATTACCGAATATGCCGAAATTAATTTAGTAAATGAAAAAATAAAAATTAGTGAACTTTCAAAATTTTATGAGATAAATAATTCTGACAGTTTGTCTAATGAAATTATAATGAGATTTGCAGGAAAACTAGGAATAAATGATTTGGAAGTATTTAAAGAATATTTAAAAAAAAACAATATAGATTTCAAGGACTTTCTAGATAAAATTTATATTGAGCATCTTTGGAATTCACTAATATACAAAAAATACAAAAATCAAGTCAAAATTGATGAGGTAGGTATAAAAAAAAAATTATTAATAGAGTTAGAGAACCAAAGTCAAAAGGAAAGTTACTTTTTATATGAAATTATTTACAGTGTTACCAATGAAAGTGAAATAGAAATAAAAAAAGATGAGATTATAAATAGTATAGAAAAAATTGGCTTTGAAAATACTGCTAGCTTGTTAAGCGCAAGCGAGTCATCAAAGTTTAATGGAGAAATAGGCTGGATAGAAGAAAGTCAGCTGTCTAAATCTATTAAGAATGAAATAAAAAATATAAATATTGGAGATTATACAAATCCAATAAAAATAAGAGATGGTTATATAATATTATATTTAAAAGATAAAAAAATTGAAAAAGAAGATATTGATATAGATGAAAAAGTAAAAAAACAAATTACATTTGAAAGAAACAGAAAACTTAATGAATTTTCAAGGCAATATTTCAAAAAAATTGCAATTAACCAACAAATAGAATGAGTATAAAACCTTTAATAATAGTAGCAGGAGAACCTTATAGTATTTTTTCAGAAATATTTTTAAAATTATACAAAAAAAAGATAAAAAAATTAAAAATACCAATTATTTTGATCATATCAAAAAAGCTATTTAAAAAACAAATGCTTAGGTTAAAATACTCTTATAGGTTAAATTCAATATCTCCAGATGAAATTCTGAAAACTAAAATTGATAACAATTTTATAAATCTAATTGATGTAAATTTTAAATTTAATAAAATATTTGATAAAATTTCTTATAAATCATCAGATTATATAAAAAAATGCTTTAATGTTGCTTTAAATATTTTAAAAAAAAATAAAGCTATTGGGTTAATTAACGGGCCAGTTTCGAAAAAGCATTTTTTAAAAAAAAAACATCTTGGAATAACTGAATATTTATCAAAAAAAAATAAAATTCATCATAGTGTAATGTTAATTTTTAATAACAAATTAGCTGTCTCACCAATTACTACTCATCTGCCCCTAAAATATGTTTCAAAACAAATTACAAAAGAAAAAATTGTCCATAATGTTATTAAAATAAATAACTTTTATAAAAAATATATAAAGAAGAAGATTTGTATTGCTGTGCTTGGCTTAAATCCTCATTGTGAAACTATAGACAATTTTAGTGAAGAAGAAAAAATAATTATACCTGCTATTAAAACTTTAAAAAAGAAAAACATAAACATTCATGGACCTTTTTCTTCAGACACTTTTTTTCAAAAAAAAAATCTAAAAAAATTTCAAGTTGTAATAGGAATGTATCACGATCAGGTGTTAACTCCTATAAAAACACTATACAAATTCGATGCAGTAAATATAACGTTGGGCTTACCTTATCTAAGAATTTCACCGGACCATGGAACAAATAATGAAATGCTCGGACAAAAAAAGTCAGATCCTCAATCATTATACTCTGCAATTAATTTTTTTAATAAAATTTAGTGAAAATTAAACCTAAAAAAAGCCTAGGACAAAATTTCTTAATTGATGATAAATTGTTAGAATTGATTGCTAATATAGGTGAAATTAATACAGAAGATACTATTCTTGAAGTTGGAGCTGGTACAGGAAATTTAACTGAGAAATTAATTTACAAAAAACCTAAAAAAATCATTGCTATTGAGAAGGACAACAACCTTTGTAAAATTTTAAATGATAAATTTAGTGAAAAGAAAAATATAAAAATATTAAATGAAAATATAATGGAAATGAATGAAGAAAAAATAACAAATGAAAAAATTATTATTTACGGGAATCTTCCATATAATATCTCTACACAAATTTTAGCTAAGTGGATAAAATTAAAAAATCTAAATAAAATTTGTAAAAAAATGATATTAATGTTTCAAAAGGAAGTTGCTAATAGAATAATAGCAAAATCTAACACTAGGGATTACGGTAGAATTTCAATTCTTTCATCATGGAAGTGTAAAATTACTAAAATAAGAGATATAAAACCCTCTTCTTTTTATCCAAAACCTAAGATTGAAAGCACAATACTTTTGTTCGAACCGAAAGATGAATATTTTGAAATTAATAAGGCGAGTAATTTAGAATATATTACTAACATTTTTTTTAATCAAAGAAGAAAAATGATTAAAAAGCCAATTAAATTAATTTTTAAAAATAGTTTAGAAATTTGTAAAAAACTAAACTTAAATGAAAATAATAGACCTCAAAATTTATCACCTAATACTTATTATGAAATATGCAGAGAATATGAAAAATTAATTAATTAACGAATTGACGTGTTTTTCAATAAAATCTTTATTATAGTTTTTTTCTATTTCTTTTTTACCTGACTCAATATATTTAATAATTTCATCGCAACATTTGTCTAAATTATCGTTTACAACTGTATAATCATAATTTTTCCAATGTAACACATCACTATTGAATTTTTTCATTCTTTCATTAACTATCAATTTATCTTTCATGTCTCTATTTGAAAGTCTATTAAATAGTTCTTTTTTTGTTGGTGGTAAAATAAAAAAGGTAACTAATTTATAATCTAGCTTCTGTTTTTTAATTTGCTCAGTGCCTTGCCAATCAATATCAAAAAGCACATTATTTCCGTTTAAAAGATGATTTAAAACCTTACTCTTAGATGAGCCATAATAATTATCAAATACTTTTGCATATTCAATTAGTTCATTATTTGCAATTAGGTTTTTAAATTCATCCTTGCTTATAAAGTAATAATCTCTACCATCTTTTTCATTAGTTCTTGGTTTTCTAGTAGTGTATGAAATCGAAACTTGGTATTTTTTTAATGATGCTAATTTTTTTGCTAAAGTGGTCTTTCCAACTCCGGATGGTGAAGATAAGACTATCATCATCCCATCGTTTGATAATGACATTAATTTTATTTTTTATTAATTTGCTTTATTTTCAATAAATTTAATTGCATCACCAACAGTTAATATTTTTTCTGCCTCGCTATCAGAAATTTCTGAACCAAATTCTTCTTCAAAAGCCATCACTAATTCAACAGTGTCTAGACTGTCTGCTCCTAAATCATCTATAAAACTGGATTCTTCTGTAACTTTAGCTTCTTCTATACCGAGGTGATCTGCAACTATTTTTTTTACTTTGCTTGAAACTTCATCTGACATAATTTCCTTGTAGTGTTAAGTTATATTCGTCTATAAATATTTAATATATTTTGTCAAGACATATACATGCCCCCATTAACATGTATAGTTTCACCGGTAATGTATGAAGCTGCATCTGAAGCCAAAAAAGCTACAGTATTTGCTACATCATCACCAGTGCCTAATTTGGACATAGGTATCTTGGAAGTTAGCATGGTTTTAATATTTTCAGCAATATTATCTGTCATTTTTGATTGAATGAATCCTGGTGACACACAATTAATGTTAATATTTTTTTTTGCATATTCAATTGCCAGAGATTTGGACATTCCTATTATGCCAGCTTTTGAAGCTGAGTAGTTTGATTGTCCTAGGTTTCCCGTATGACCGACTATTGATGTTATGTTAACAATTTTTCCATATTTGTTTTTTAACATTTTTTTTATAGCATTTTTACTTAATAAAAAAGTTGATGTTAAATTTATATCTATTATTTTTTTCCACTCATCTATTTTCATTCTTAAAGATAAATTGTCCATATTTTTTCCAGCATTATTAACAAGAACATCTAGACCTTTTAATTCAGAATTAGCATTTTCTATAAACTCTTCAATTTTGTCGTGATCCGAAATATCAAATTTTAATGTTTTTATAGTTGGAAATTCTTTTTTTAAATTTTCTAAATTTTCTACTTTAGTGCCCGTGGCTAGGACATAGCCATCTAGAGAAACAAATTTTTTTACCATTTCTTTTCCTATTCCTCCTGTTGCACCTGTTATTAATATTTTCTTATCTTTAAAATTAATCATTTAACTCCAATTTATTTAAGTCCTCATCTTCGTTTATAGAAATAATATTCACATTTTTATCTATTCTTTTTATCATTCCAGATAATACTTTTCCTGGTCCAATTTCAATAAATGTTTTAGTGCCTTTTTCAATCATGTATAGAATTGTTTCTCTCCATCTGACAGGGCTTTCAATTTGACTTATTAATAATCTCTTAATTTCTTCTGCTTTAAATGCTTCTTGGGCAGTTACATTTGTTACTATATTCTTTTCTGAGTCTTTAAAGTCTGTTTTAGAAATTTCATTTTTCATTATTTCGGTTGCAGGATTCATTAATTTGCAGTGAAACGGAGCACTAACTTGTAGTTTTATATTTTTAATTTTAGCTTTTTTCAAGTCTTCTGAAAATAAATTTATATCCTTTGTTTTTCCACTAACCACAACTTGCCCAACAGAATTATCATTTGCAATAAAACACTCATATTTCTTATTACTATTATTTAAAATTTCTTTAATATTAGTTATATCTGTCCCGAGCACTGCAATCATTCCTCCCTGACCTTTTGGGACTGCTGATTGCATAGACTTGCCTCTTGTCTGTAATAGTTTTAAAGCGTCTTCAAATCCAATTGAATTGCTAGCTGCTAGAGCAGAATACTCTCCAAGAGAGTGTCCTGCGTATAATTTTATATTATTTAATAAATTTTCTTTTTTTAATTTAATCATATTATAGATACAATAACTCACCAAAAATATTGCTGGCTGTGTATTTTCAGTTAGATCCAAATCATCCTTAGGTCCATTAAGTATCATGTTGCTAATAGGGATACCTAATATTTCATCAGATTTTTTAAAAAGATCTTTTACAAAAGAAAATTTGTTGTATAAATTTTTTGCCATGCCTACTGACTGGGATCCTTGACCTGGAAAAATTAATGAAAACATAAACAAAAGCTTAGCAAATATATCATTTTTGTGTTGTATTTATAATTTTATAATAGTATATCCACTTCACTTATAAAACTAAAACATGAATAATTACGAGCATACTATTATAGTCCGTCAGGATATTTCACCGACACAGATGAATCAAATTATAGACAAATATACAAATTTAATAGAAAAAAATGGTGGTAAACTTATACAGACTCAAAAATGGGGTTTGCTTAATCTCTCTTACATAATAAAAAAGAATAGAAAAGGTAACTATATACACTTTAAAATAGAAGGTAGTGGTGAATTAATAAGAGAATTAGAAAAAAATGAAAAAATAGATAAAAGTCTATTAAAATATTTATCTGTAAAAGTACAAAAACATGATTTGGAAACCAATTATTTTGAAAAAAAAGATAAACAGATTGAAAGAGAGAGAACAAAATAAAAATAATAATGAAAAGAAAATCATCTGATAGAAAAAATAAACAAGCAACTTTTAATAAACTAAGCTTATTTCATGGCAATAGGTATAAATTTAAAAGAAGATGCCCATTATCTGTAAAAGGTGCACCAATCGTAGACTATAAAAATATAAATTTACTTAAAAAATACATGTCAGAAAATGGAAAAATGCTACCTTCAAGAATTACGAATGTAAGCCAAAAAAAACAAAGACAATTATCATTGTCAATAAAAAGAGCAAGAAACCTAGCACTACTCTAATGAAAGTTATACTACTTGAAAACTTAAGAAATGTAGGATCTATAGGTGACATTATAGATGTAAAAAGAGGTTACGCTAAAAATTTTTTAATATCTAAAAAAAAAGCTTTATTTGCTTCAAAAGAAAATATTAGTGAAGTAGAAAAAATTAAAAAAGATTTAAGCAAAAAAGATTTAGAAAAGAAAAAGGATGCAAAATCAATTCAAGATAAAATTCAAAATAAAGAATTTATAATTAAAAAACTTTGTAACGAGACTAAAGAACTTTATGGATCGGTAACTCCAACAGAAATATCGAAGACTTTAAAAAATGAAATTAATTTTGAAATTAATCCTTCTCAAATTCAACCCTTAAATGAAATTAAGTCAATAGGCACTTTTAAAGTATTGATAAATTTACATAGTGAAGTTCAATCTAGAATTTCAATTAAGGTATTACCTGAAGAAACGATAAAATAAATTATACATTTTTTTCCCCATATTAAATATTATCTTGAGCATTTTTTTTATATTATTTAACTATACTGATGGTTCAATCCTTAAATTTAGTTAAAGCAAAACAAGAAGAATTACCTAATAACACAGAGGCAGAACAGGCTGTAATTGGTTCAATTATGGTTTCAAATGAAATATTTGATGAAATAAACATGCTAGTTCATAGTAAAAACTTTCATGACCCAATGCATCAAAAAATTTTTAGTGCAATAGAAAAACTAATCTACAGTGGAATGCTTGCTAACCCAATTACCTTAAAAAACCATTTTGAAAATGAAAAAAATGATTTTAATATTCCTGATTATTTGGTGAAAATCACAAAATTTTCTACCTCTTCTCGTCAAGCAATAGAATATTCTAAATTAATTTATGATCTTTATGTAAAAAGAGAATTAATCAAAATATCAGAAAATGTTATCGATATTGCAAAACTAAATGACATTGATAGCGATGGACAGAAAATAATTGAAAATTATGAAAAAGCTCTTTTTGATTTAGCGGAAAAAGGTTCTTTTAGCTCTTCGTTAATTAAGTTTGACGAAGCTATGAAACTTACTATTGAAATGGCCTCCAATGCATACAAAAATGAAGAAGGAGTTGTTGGTGTTCCTACTGGTCTATCTGATATTGATGATAGATTGGGAGGGTTGCATAAATCCGATTTAATTATAATAGCAGGAAGACCATCAATGGGTAAAACAGCTTTAGCAACAAATATTGCTTTTAATGCTGCAAAAAAAGTTCAAGAAAGTGGAAAAAAATCTTCTATAGCTTTTTTTTCACTTGAAATGTCATCAGAACAACTTTCTACAAGAATACTAGCTGAACAATCTAGAATAAAATCTAATGATATAAGAAGAGGAAGGATTTCAGAAGAACAGTTTGATAAATTTATTGAAACATCAAAAAATATTTCTGAACTTCCTTTATATATTGATGAAACACCAGCTATAAGTATTGCTGCGTTAAGCAATAGAGCAAGAAGAATAAAAAGATTATATGGATTAGATATGGTAGTTGTCGATTATATTCAGTTAATGACATCTTCAAGAACATTTGAAGGAAGAGTTCAGGAGATTTCAGAGATAACCCAGGGCTTAAAAGCTTTAGCAAAAGAACTTTCTGTTCCTGTATTAGCTTTGTCTCAGCTATCAAGAGCTGTTGAGCAAAGAGACCTTAAGAAACCACAATTATCAGATTTAAGGGAGTCAGGATCAATTGAGCAAGATGCTGATGTCGTAATGTTTGTATACAGAGAAGCTTATTATCTTGAGAAACAGGAGCCAAGAGCTGCAACAGTCGAACATGCAGAATGGCAGGCAAAAATGAATGAAGTATCGAATCTTGCAGAAATAATTATTGGTAAGCAAAGACACGGTCCTACAGGTAACATTATGCTTGAATTTGAAGCAATGTTTACCAAATTTAAAGATTATCAAAGTAACTAAATTAATTTATAAGCAATTGGTAAATGTTTGCACATTTTTACCTAAAAAATATAATTGGAAAGCCAAAAGTAATTTTTTCATTTCTGATAATTGCAATAATATCATTTGGATATTTTTCAAAAGATTTTAGGTTAGATGCCTCTTCAGATACATTGCTTTTAGAAAATGACCCAGATTTAAAACTTTTAAGAGAAATTAATGATAGGTATGGAGCAAAAGAGTTTTTGGTTTTAACATACTCTCCTAAGCAAGAAATTATATCAGATAAATCAATAACTAGTCTTGGTAATTTAAAACAAGAAATACAAAACCTTGAATGGGTTGAAAGTGTAATAACTATTCTAGATATTCCATTATTAGATAGTTCTGATGAACCTTTGACTGAAAGATTAAAAAATTTTAAAACATTAAAAAGTAAAAATATTGATAGATCTAGAGGTTTTAAAGAAATTTTAAACAGCCCAGTATTTAGAAATTTTGTAATTAGTGAAGACGGTTCATCTACAGGTATTATTGTTAATTTAAAAAGAGATAAAAAATTAGCTGAACTTCAAATATTAGGTGGTGAAAAACTTGAGCAATACAAAGATTATTTAAAAACTAAAAATCATCAAAACATCAAAGAAATCAGAAAAATTATATCTAACTATAATAATGATGCAAAAATATTTTTAGGCGGAATACCAATGATAGCTGATGACATGATTACATTTATTAAAAATGATATTGTTGTTTTTGGACTAGGAGTTTTAATATTTATTATTGCAACTTTGTGGTTTATTTTTAAAAAATTAATTTGGATAATAATTCCTATTAGTAGTTGTTTTTTTTCGGTTTTAATTATGGTGGGGCTATTAGGTCTTTTAAATTGGAAAGTAACAGTAATATCTTCAAACTTTATTGCTCTGATGTTAATTTTAACAATGGCAATGAATATTCATTTGAGCACGAGGTTTTTGCAACTTCAAAAAGAATTTCCTAATTATAGTAATTCAAAAATAATATTTCTTGCTACAACAAAAATGTTTTGGCCGATACTATATACTGTATTAACGACAATATGTGCGTTCCTCTCATTAATATTTAGTGGAATAAAGCCAGTTATTGATTTTGGATGGATGATGACTTTAGGATTAATTACATCGTTTATAATTACTTTCACACTACTTCCTACTTTGCTTAACTTTTTTTCAAAAAATCACGCTCAGATTAAAGAACAAAAAAATTCTTCTATAACTAATTATTTTTCTTTAATTTCTATAAAAAAAAGTAAAGTAATTTTCACATTAACTTTTGTAATCATAATTTTAAGCATAATAGGAATCAATAAATTAGAAGTAGAAAACAGTTTTATAAATTATTTCAGCAAAAAAACAGAAATCTATAAGGGTATGAAATTTATAGATGAAAATCTTGGAGGAACAACACCGCTGAATGTAATAGTAAAATTTAATAATAGTGATCAAAATCAATCTGAAAAAAATGATGATGACTTTGATGATTGGGATGATAATGAAGATAAAAATTTAAAGAAATATTGGTTTACAAAAGACAAAGTCGATAAAATTAGAAAAATTCACAACTATTTAGATAGTCTACCAGCGGTTGGTAAGGTTTTATCTTTTTCTTCAATATTAGAAGTGGCTAAAAAATTAAACAATAATAAAGAATTAGGCACTTTGGAAATGGGAGTTCTTTATAGTAAACTACCTGAAACAATTAAAAAGGAAATTGTAAACCCTTATATCTCAATTGAAAATAATGAAGCAAGAATTAGTTTAAGAATAAAAGATTCATTAAAAGATTTAAGAAGAAATGATTTAGTTAATCAAATTAATCATGATTTAGAAAATAAGCTTAATTTAAAAAAAGATGAATATAAGTTAGCAGGTGTTTTAATTTTGTTTAATAATTTACTTCAAAGTTTATTTAAGTCTCAAATTCTAACTCTGGGGTTTGTAATGTTAGGAATATTATTTATGTTTCTAATTTTGTTTAGAAATATCAAACTTTCTTTAATAGGTGTGGTGCCAAATTTTATTGCTGCATTTTTTATATTGGGAATTATTGGTTTGATGCAAATACCTTTGGATATGATGACGATAACCATAGCTGCAATTACTATTGGAATAGCTGTGGATAACAGTATTCACTATATTTATAGATTTAAGGAAGAATATTTAAAAATTAAAAACTACAATAAAACTATAAAAAAATGCCACTCTTCAGTTGGAATAGCAATATTAAATACTTCAATAACAATCGTATTTGGTTTTTCAATATTAGTATTATCTAATTTTATACCAACTATTTATTTTGGAGTTTTTACTGGTATAGCAATGCTTTTAGCTATGACATCAGTTTTAACTCTTCTTTCAGTTTTGAATTATAGTTCTTGTACTTTATCTTTTG